>JAEWIV010000369.1 GCA_023386865.1 Pseudomonadota bacterium | reverse complement strand
GCAGGCCGCCCTGGGTCCACAGCGCGTTCTGGCCGCGGGCGATCTTGAGCGGCGAGCCCATGCCCACGTTGCGCTCGAACATCTCGCCGTAATTACCGACCTGCTTGATGATGTTGTAGACCCACTTTTCGTCGACGCCGAGCGCCTTGCCCATGCCCGGGGTGACGCCCAGGATGCGCTTGATCGTCGGATTGTCGCTCTTCATCATCTCGTCGATGTTCTTCGAGGTGATGCCGTACTCCTCGGCCTCGATCTGGGCGAACAAGGTCCAGCGCACGATGTCGGCGAACTGGTTGTCGCCGTGGCGCACGAGCGGTCCGAGCGGCTCCTTGGAGATGATCTCCGGCAGGATGATGTAGTCGTCCGGGTTCGGCGCGTTGGCCGCGCGCGTCGAGTAGAGGCCCGAGGCGTCGGTGGTGAACACGTCGCAGCGGCCGGCGAAGAAGGCGGCGCGGACTTCCTCGACCTTCTCGATGACGACCGGCTTGAAGTTCATCTTGTTGGCGCGGAAGTAGTCGGCGAGGTTGAGCTCGGTCGTCGTGCCGGGCTGGACGCAGACCGTGGCGCCGTTCAGCTCCTTGGCGCTCTTCACGCCGAGCTTCTTGTTCACCATGAAGCCCTGGCCGTCGTAGTAGTTGACGCCGGTGAAGTCGAAGCCGAGCGCCGTGTCGCGCGTCAGGGTCCACGTGGTCGTGCGGACCAGCAGGTCGACCTCGCCCGATTGGAGCGCCGTGAAGCGCTGCTGGGCCGTAGTCGGCACGAACTTGACCTTGTCGGCATCGCCGAAGATCGCCGCGGCG
The DNA here is from genome assembly GCA_023386865.1 of Pseudomonadota bacterium. Classification (GTDB taxonomy): domain Bacteria; phylum Pseudomonadota; class Alphaproteobacteria; order Reyranellales; family Reyranellaceae; genus Reyranella. The sequence goes on along the minus strand of JAEWIV010000369.1, from coordinate 5,728 downwards.
ATGGCGCGGCACGTGTCGACGTCGAGACCCGTCCACTTGCCCTGGCTATCGGCGCTGGCGAAGCCCGCCACGCCGGTGGCGACGCCGCAGATCAGGCTGCCGCGCGCCTTGATCGTATCGAGGTCCTTGCCGGCGTACGCCGTACCCGCGGCGCCGACCAGCGCGGCCGCGGCGACGCCGGCGGCCATGTACTTCTTGAGCATTTCGTCCTTCCCTTCGTGTTTGACTCTGTCGTCGACGGTCCTCAGCCGGCCGCCGGCGACGATGGCGCAATTCCTAGAGCGTTTTCCATTCAAATGGAACCGCGAGCGGCCGACTTCCGTTCGGCCGATCCCAGCCGGCTCGGGGCTTCAGGCGATCAAACCCACACGCGCAACGGCGCACACGGTTCAACTGGGGCCAATTGCGGCCGCCAGATTACAGGCGATCAACGTTGCGCGAGGAGAAGGGATTGTGGCTCCACGGCTCGGCGCCCTGCAGGCCGCGGAAGCGGCTGTTGCCGTCGTCCTTGGCCCCGGCGGCCTTGCGGATCTCCTGCTGCCACTGCCGATAGGCCACCAGGCTCTCGCCGCCGAGCACGCTGTTGATGCCCTTGCCGGCGATGTAGGGCTGCGGATCGACGAACTGGCCGTTCACGATCACGGAGAAGTGCAGGTGCGGGCCGGTCGAGCGCCCGGTCGAGCCGACATAGCCGATCAGGTCGCCTTTGCGGACGCGGCTGCCCGGACCCATGCCGTCGGCGAAGCGCGACATGTGGGCATAGAGCGATTCGAAGTTGTCGGCGTGGCTGATCTTCACCGTGCGGCCGTAGTTGAAGTACCAGCCCTGGTGATTGATCGTGCCGTCGGCCGCCGCGTAGATCGGCATGCCGGTCTTGCCCTCGAAATCGATGCCGTTGTGGAAGCCGCCGCCGCTCGAGCGGCCGTAGTAGCGGCGAATGCCGAACGGCGAGGAGATGCGCGCCCCGCCGCTGGGCTCGGCGAGACCCGTGTTGCCGAGCCGGCGGCCGTTCTCGTCGAACCAGCCTTCCGGCTCGTTGGGGGGCGCGAACCACCAGAACGACTTCTTGGCCGAGCCTTCGCCGATGGCGGCGGCGAGCAGCCGCGGCGCGCCGTCGACGGTACGGCCCTTCCAGACCTCGACCTTCGTGCCGCCGGCCTGGAAGCCGGCCAGGGCCTCGGTCAACTCCTTGAGCGTGGCGCTGCTGGCGCCGGACGAGGCGAGGCTGTTGGCCAGCCCGGACGTGGCGCTCACCTTCACCAGGGCGACCGAACCGGCGACCACCGAGCGGGCGCCAGCCCCGGCGGCCTGGGTCGTGCTCGGCACGCTCGACACGCGCTCGTCGTCGTTCGCGGTGGCATTGGGAGCGAGCTTGTAGCCGTAGGTGCCGTCGGTCCCGCGATGCAACTCGATGGCCAGCGAGGTGGCGGAATAGAGCTGCAGGGCGACCAGCCGCTTGGGCTTGCCGGCGCCCTGGGGCTCCAGGACGGCGCGGCCGGAATTGGTGGTCTTGCGGTCGAGCTGCTCGAGGGCCTTGCTGACTGCCTCGTTGGCGGCCTGGGCGTCGGCCGGGTCGATGTTCAGGGCCGTAAGCTGGTCGGTGACCTGGCCATTTGCACTGATGGCGAAAGGCTGGACGTCTTCGGAGGGGGCGGCCGCCGCCTTGGACGGGGCCTTGAGATGGTTCTTATTGGGCGCCTTGATCTGGGCCATTGCCCCGGAGGCGGACAGGAACTGACAGGCGGAAAAAGCAAAGGTCGCTACGATTAGGCTTGGGACGATTCGCCAGCGCTGGGCGCGTTGATTTCGCGTCGTCGTGAACGCCATCGGCCATCTCCCGGTCCATTGCACTCAAACTTACTTCTCTGTGGCCAACAGCGAATTCATCGACCCGCCCCCGGTCGATGCCCCACGCATTTGCCCTGCTAAGGTCAAGTGTGGCCACGGATAATCCACAAGTCCAACAAAAAGTTGCAAAAATGCAACACCCGTGAAAATGGGCGGTTAGGTCATATGGCGTGGTGCTTACCGCCGCGCCGGTCGCGGAATCGCACGTTGGACAAGTTGTCACCCCCTGCACGCCGGCTGACGCGGCGATAGCGGGCGAGCAGCCCGGCCGCTTCCGCCATTTCTTCCACGTCGTTGAACATGGGCACGCCGGCGCGCTCCATCGCGGCGAACCATTCGCTCTTGCCGGGCAAGGTCCCCATCATGCTGTGCAGCAGCGGCACCGGGCAGCCCGCCGCCAGGCTCGCCAAGCGGTCGATCACCGGCGCGGCGTCGACCATGAAGGGCACGACGTGGATCATCATGATCATGTCGTAGGCCGAGGCGGCATGGGTCACGGCCGCCTCCAACGCCAAGCCAAAGCGATCCTCGCGGGCGTCGGCCAGCAGGTCGATGGGATTGGCGACCGAGGCTTCGGGCGGCAGCTGCTGGCGCAGGACGTCGGCGAAGGCGGTCGGCAGGGCCCCGAGCTCGAGGCCTTCGAGCGAGGCGCGGTCGGCCGCGAGCACGCCCGGGCCGCCGGAATTGGACAGGATCAGCGCCCGGTCGCCCAGCCCGCGGGGGAAGCGGCCGAACGCCTTGGCCGCGATCAACAGGCGTCGCAGGCTTTCGACCCGCACGATGCCGCAGGACGCACAGAAGGCGTCGATCGCGGCGTCGTCGTTGGCGACGGCGCCGGTATGCGCCGACGCCGCCTGCCCGCCGACCTGCGTGCGGCCGCCGAACAGGGCGATCACCGGCTTGACCGCCGCTACCGCCCGCGCCACGCGGCGGAAGCGTTCGTGGTCCTCGATCGATTCGACATAGAGCAGGGCAGCGCCGATCTCCGGCCGTTCGCCCAGCCAGGCGAGGTAGTCCTCGACGCCGAGGTGCACGGCGTTGCCGACCGACACGACCGAAGTAAGCGGCAGGGCGCGGGCATTGGCCTTGTCGATGACCTCCTCGGCGAGCGCGCCGGATTGGGAGATGAAGGCGAGGCCATTGCCCGCGCCCGCCGCGGCGCCGGGCGGCAGGTCGCGCAGGAAGGTGGCGGCGAAGCGCCAGGCGGGATCGAGATGGATGATCCCGGCGCAGTTGGGGCCGGCGACAGTGAGGCCGCGCGCCGCCGCGAGCTTCAAGAGCTCGGCATTGCGCTGCACGCCGACCGGACCGGCCTCGGCGAAGCCGCCGGGCAGGATCAGGACGTTCCGGATGCCCCGGTCGGCCGCTTCCGCTACAGCGTCGAGAATGGCGTCCGGCCGGATGACGATGACGGCGAGATCGACCGGCGGGTCGATGGCGCTGATCGAGGTCACCGAATCGTAACCGAAGATCGAGCCGCCCCTGGGATTGACCGGGACCACGCGTCCGCCGTAACCCGCCTGACGCAGCATCTGCATGATGGCGCCGCCCGACGACGTGGCGCGCTCGCCGGCGCCGACGACGGCAACGCTTCGGGGCGCGAAGAACGGCGAGAGGTCGCGATCGCTCATGGCGCGCCGTTGCAGCACAGGCGGAGTAGGAGAACAAGATGGCCGATCCGATCGATCTTCTCATCCAGGGACGTGCCCACGAGCTGGGACCGGGCTTCCCGGTACGCCGGGTCCTGCCCAGCGCCAAGCGGCGCATGGTCGGCCCGTTCATCTTCTTCGACCATTTCGGGCCGATGGTCGTGCCACCGGGGGGCGACGGCATGGAGGTGCGGCCGCATCCGCATATCGGGCTCGCCACCGTCACCTACCTGTTCGACGGCGGCATCTTCCATCGCGACAGCCTGGGCTACGCCCAGGCGATCCGCCCCGGCGACGTGAACTGGATGACCGCCGGCAGCGGCATCGCCCACTCGGAGCGCACCGAGGCCGAGATGAAGCGCACGGGCTTTCGCATGCACGGCGTCCAGACCTGGGTCGCCCTGCCCAAGAGCCACGAGGAGACGGCGCCGTCCTTCGAGCATATCGAGAAGGGCAGGCTGCCGACGTGGCAGGAGGGCGGCAGCGCGCTGCGGCTGATCGTCGGCACCTACGGCGGTCGCACCGCGCCGACCACGCACTTCTCGCCGATCTTCTATGTCGCGGTGGAGATGCCGGCCGCAGCCAAGCTTTCAATCTCCCCCGAGCATGTCGAGCGTGCGGCCTACGTCGCCGAAGGCGGCGTGACCATCGGCGATCGGCTGCTCGGCGTCGGCGACCTCGCGGCCTTTCATGCCGGTCAGCCGGTCGACGCGATTGCCGGACCCGAGGGCGCCAAGGTGATGCTGCTGGGTGGCGCCACGATGGACGGGCCGCGCCATGTCTGGTGGAACTTCGTGTCGTCGTCCAAGGAGCGCATCGAGCAGGCCAAGTCGGACTGGCGCGACGGCCGCTTCGCCAAGGTCCCGGGCGACCACGAATTCATCCCGCTGCCGGACAAATAGTCCTCCTCCCCGCCGCCCCGCGCGGGGAGGAACCTCACTTCTTTTCGACGTCCCAGAACACCGTGACCGGCGAGACGACGTTACCGCTCACGGTCGTGCGCCGCGCCATCGGTTGCTGGAACTGGCCGAGCGGGACGGTGACGCCTTCGCTCAGGATGCGCGTCTGGACCTTCTCGGCGATCTCGAGCTGCTTCTTGGGATCGCCCTCGCGGATGAACTGGATCCGCAGCTTCTCGATCTCCTCGTCGAGCGGCCAGCCGAACTGGGCGCGATCGCCGCTCGCCTCGGCATAGTGGTTGTTGACCGGATCGAGCAGCAGCACGGCCGCCGCAGCGGTCTGGGCGATGTTCCAGCCGCCCTGCGCGACGGGGTCCTTCTAGGCGCGCCGGGCCACCAGCGTCTGCCAGTCCATCGACTGGACATCGACCTTGAAGCCGCCGCGCTCGAGCAGGGTCTTGGTGACCGGCGCGAGGTTGGTCAGCACGGGGTTGTCGCTGGCCTGCAGCACGACGATCGGCGTGCCGTCGTAGCCCAGCTCCTTCAGGAGCTTGCGCGACTCATCGAAGCGCGATTCCAGCAGGCCCTGCATGCCGGCCGAGCTCTCGAGCGGTGTGCCGCAGCCGAACATCGCCTTGCATTCCTTGTAGTAGCGCGGATCGCCGATCACCGCCTGCAGGAAGTCCTTCTGGTTGAGCGACAGCGTCGCGGCGCGGCGGTAGCGGACATCGTTGAACGGCGGCTGCTTCCAGTTGTACCGCAGCACGTAGGTCGAGCCCAACGGGTCGAGAACCTTGATCTCGACGCTCTTGTCCTTCGCCAGCACCGGCAAGAGATCGTGCGCCACCGATTCGATCATGTCGACCTCGCCCGACAGCAGCGCGTTCACCGCGGTCTGCGGATCGGGGATCGACCTCCATTCGATGCGATCGAGCTTGGCGACCTTGCCGCCGGCCAGGCCCGACGGCGGCTCGGCGCGCGGCTTGTAGTCGGGATTGCGGACATAGACGACCTTTTCGCCCGGCTTCCACTCGTCCTTCTTGAAGATGAAGGGCCCCGATCCGGTGGTATCGGAGATCTGCTGCGACACCGGCGTCTCGGCGATGCGCTTGGGCATGACGAACAAAGGCACCGAAGCGGACTTGGCCAGCGCCTTCAGCATCATGCCGAACGGCTCCTTCAGTACGATCTGGAAGGTGCGGTCGTCGACCGCCTTCATTTCCTGCGTCGACTTGGCGAGCAGGCCGCCCAATGCATCCTTGTCGGTCCAGCGCTTGATCGAGGGGACGGCATCGGCCGCGGTCACCGGTGCGCCGTCATGCCACTTGAGAC
>JAEWIV010000181.1 GCA_023386865.1 Pseudomonadota bacterium | reverse complement strand
GGGCGGCGCGGGGGCCCCCGGCGCCGGCGCCTTGCCGGGCGATGCCGCCGTGCCGGGTGGGCTTTGGCAGCTCGGCTCGACCGCCGCCGACGGTTTCGTCTTCGACAACGAAAAGTGGGCCCACGAGGCGCTGCTGGCGCCATTTCGGATCGGCCGCGCGCCCGTGACCAACGAAGAGTTCGCCGCCTTCGTCGAGGCGGGCGGATACCGTCGCCGCGAGTTCTGGAGCGAGGCCGGCTGGACGTGGCGCGAAGAGCGCGGCGCCGAGCGGCCGGTCTATTGGCAGGACAAGCGTGACGGCGTGTGGATGGCGCGCCGCTATCGGAGCGACGAGCAGCTGGCGCCGCACGCACCCGTCGTGTTCGTGAACTGGTTCGAGGCCGATGCCTGGTGCCGATGGGCCAAGCGACGGCTGCCGACCGAGACCGAATGGGAAGCGGCCGCGATCGGCCAGGCGACCGCCGATGGCGCCCGCCTGGCCGGCGAGCGCCGGCGCTGGCCGTGGGGCGACGATTTGCCGACACCGGCCAAGGCCAATCTCGACTTCGCCTTCGATGGGCCCATCGACGTCGGCGCTCTCCCCGAGGGCGACAGCGCCTTCGGCTGCCGGCAAATGATCGGCAACGTCTGGGAGTGGACGGCGTCGGACTTCCTGCCCTTCGCAGGCTTCGCCGCCGATCCCTACAAGGACTACTCGCAGCCGTGGTTCGGCACGCGCAAGGTGCTGCGCGGAGGCTGCTGGGCGACCAGTGCCCGCATCGCCCGGCCGGCCTATCGCAACTTCTTCACGCCCGACCGCAGCGACGTTTTCGCGGGGTTCCGGACCTGCGCGATCTGACGGCGGCCGCCGCTCGCGCCGCTTCCGGCATGTTCTCGCGCCGCACCGCCGCTGCCTCAATGCGAATGCCGATGATGGCTGTCGGGGACATGCGGGTGGGAATGCCTCAGACGGCCGTGACGATGGCGATGGCTGTGGGGCCGGCGCACGTCCACCGGCCCGTCATGGACGTGATCGTGATGTTCGTCGTGCGTGTGGCGATGCTCGTGCTCCAGTTCCTCGTGGTCATGCACGTGCTCGTGCCGTTCGGTGGCATGCAGCCAGACTCCGACGGCCATCAGGGCGCCCGCCGCAACCAGCTGCGCTGACACCGCATCGCCCAGCAACGGCACCGCTGCCAGCGCGCCCAGGAAAGGCGCCACGGAGAAGTAGGCGCCGGTCCGCGCCGTGCCGAGATGGCGCAGGGCAAGGACGAAGAGCACCAGGCTGACCCCATAGCCCAGGAAACCGGTCAGGGCAGCCCAGGCGATGACGCCAGGGCCGGGCAGCGCTGCCCCAGCCAGCAATCCAATGGCAAGGTTGACCGGCCCTGCGACCAATCCCTTGATCATGGCGATCTGCACAGGATCGGAGAGCGACACCTTGCGCGTGAGGTTGTTGTCGATCGCCCAAGCAAGACAGGCACCGACAATGGCAGCCGGTCCGAGCAGATCGGAGACCGTCATGCCGGGCTGCCAGTTCAAGACCACGGCGCCGGCGACGATGCTCGCCATTCCGACGGCGATGCGCCGATCGAAGTTCTCCTCGAAGGCGAACCACGCCAGCAACGCTGTCAGCACGCCCTCCAGCGTCAGCAGCAGCGAGGCCGCGGAGGCAGCAACGCGTGTCAACCCGAACAGCAACAGGACGGGCCCGACGATGCCGCCGGCAGTTACCGCCCCGGCCAGGAACGCCAGCCCGCCGCTTCCAAGTCTCGCCTCGCTGCGTCGGCCGACCAGGTAAACGACCGACAAACCGACGCCGGCGCCGCCATACAGGATGCCCGCCAGGATCCAGGGATCAGCCTCACCCAGCAGCAGCTTCGCCACCGGCGTGGACAGGCCGAACAGAATGGCTGAGCCCAGCGCGATCAATATCGGCAAAGCTTCGCCTCCATGACAAAGGTCGCCCGCTTCATGCTAGCGCTTCGGCGCGCGAGCCTGCGGGCGAAACTCGTGCTCAGGCAGGGGGCGGTTGACGAGCGCTATACGTTAGTATTAACTTACCGTTCGTGAATACTTACCAAGCAGAAGCACCTCGAAAGGCCGGTCCGGCCGTGGACGGCTGGACTGCGCTGGGCGATCCCACCCGGCGCACGATCTTCGAGCGGCTGGCAGCGCGGCCCCGTGCCGTCGGTGACCTCGCGCGGGAGCTGCCGGTGAGCCGTCCCGCGGTGTCCCAGCACCTCAGGGTGCTCAAGGAAGCGCAGCTCGTCCTCGAGCGTGCCGAAGGCACCCGCCGCATCTACCGGATCGATCCGACCGGGGTAGGCCTGTTGCGGGCCGACCTCGAACGTTTCTGGGACCGGGCGCTGGCCAGCTTCAAGGCCATCGCCGAACAACCGAACGAGGAGGACCGATGAGCAGAAATGCCGAGGCCAACACCGTCGCCAGCGCCGCCACCATCCGCCGGTCGATCGTCGTCGAGGCGCCGATCGAGCGGGCGTTTCGTGTCTTCACCGAGGACTTCGGCCGCTTCAAGCCCCGCGAGCACAACATGCTCCGCGTCGCGATCGAGAAGACCGTGTTCGAGCCGCGGGTGGGCGGCCGCATCTACGACCGCGGCGTAGACGGCAGCGAATGCAGCTGGGCGCGAGTGCTGGTGTACGACGCTCCCAAGCGGGTCGTGTTCAGCTGGGACATCAGCCCGCAATGGCAGGTCGAGACCGACCTCGAGAAGACAAGCGAGGTCGAGGTACGCTTCGTGGCCGAGACCCCGCGGCGAACCCGCGTCGAGCTCGAGCATCGCCATCTCGAACGCCACGGCACCGGCTGGGAAGGCGTGCGCGCGGGCGTGGCGAGCGAGGACGGCTGGTCGCGTTATCTTCGCGCCTATGCCGAACTTTTCGGGACGGGCGGCTGACGTACCGACAGAGCGGACCTGGAGGTTCGCGCTGCCATGAGCCTCACTGCTTCTTCTGCAGTCCCCACGTCTCCGCAAGCTGGGCGGCGATGCGGGCGGCCATCAGGCGGTTGCCGGGGCTTTCGGCATTGTCATCCCGCCAGTAGTGGATGTGGTCGGCGTAGATCGTGCCCTTCTCGTTGGCGAAGATGTCGCCCAGGTCATAGATCGCAAGCCCGCGCTCGCGCAGCGTCAGCAGGCCGGCGACCATCTTGCGGTAGATGTCGCGATAGGAGAGGTCGCCGACGATGCGCTTCTCGTCGTCCGTCAGCGTCTTTCCGTAGGCCGGCGCCGGCTGGATGAAGAACGCCGACTTCAGATTGTACTCGCGCGCCAGCACCTCGGTGGCGCGCAGGTATTTCTGATAAAGGCCGAGCTGGACCGCGAACTCGCGCTCGGGGTCGCGGCGGATCTCCTCGGGCATGCCGAAGATGCTGTTGAGCGTGGTCTTCTTGCTCGACTTGAAGATGTCCTGCCCCTTGGCGGCCTGCTCGATGCCGCGCACGACGAGGTAGGCGGCGTGGCTGTGGCCGAGCACCGGCATGGCCGCCAGCGAACCCGCAAGCCGCCCCATGACCCAGCCTATGGCGGCGTCGCCGAAATTCTCGTCGGCGACGAAGGGATTGACCTCGATGAAGTTGCTGAGCGGCCGCTCCAGCCGCTCCTCGGCGCCCGGCCAGAAGAAATAGTGCTCGTTGAAGCCGCCGAGATTGACCACGGCGTCGACCGAGCTCGCATACATCGCGAACAGGATGAAGGGCTGCGGCTCCTTCCAGGCGCCGTCGCCACCGTTCAACACCAGCCACGGTTTGCCGTTGGGACTGACGTATTTCTTGTTCAGCTCCTCCTCGAGATAGCGCGGCGCGGGCGGCTTGGCGTTCTGGGCGAGCTGCGAGGCGACCGAGCCGCCGCTCAGGATGACGGTGTAGCGCTCGGGGTTGCGGACCGTCGGATAGTCGGGCCCGTAAAGGCCGATATTGTTGACCCAAGGCTGGCCGCAGGGCGGGTTGGCATGGTGCACGAAGCCGACATAGGGATGCGGATAGAGCGTATCGACGTATCGGCAGGTGGTGCCCTTGGTGGCGTCGCGCAGGTAAGTGTTCTGCGTGCGCTCGAACAGCTGGGCCGCGGGCGTGTAGCGGCCATCCTCGATGAACAGCCAAGCGATGGCCGCGAGTTCGATCGCAGCCAGTGCCAGCACGATACCGAAGAGGGCCGAGATCCAGCCGAAAATACGCTGCTTCATCAGGTAAAAGTCCGCCCGAGCGAGTCGGGCGGACTATACCGGCGGAAAGCCCGCCGACAAGGCGGCGCGATGCCCTACTTGCAAAGCAATTCAGGCTCCTCTCCCCGCTAGGGGGAGAAGTCGGGTGAGGGGTTACGCCTATCGATGCCCCCTCACCTAGCCTCTCCCGCACGGGGGAGAGGAACATAAGGCGTTTATTTGGCGGCCGCCGCGCCGGCCATGGCGACCTCGGCGTCCTGGTTGCTGAGCACGCCAGAGACCCCGATGGCGCCGATGATCTTGCCGTCGACCACGATCGGCACGCCGCCTTCCAGCGGCGTGATGCCCTTGACGGCAAGCAGCCGCAGGTTGGCGCCTCCCTGGGCGATGCCGTCCTGCAGGACCTTGGTCGGACGCTTCAGGTTGTTGGCCGTCACCGCCTTGCCGATGGCGATGTCGACGCTGGCATGCTGCGTGTCGTCCATCTTGGAGAAGGCTGCGAGGTTGCCCGAGCTGTCGACGATGGCGATGGCGACCGGCCAGTTGTTCTTCTTGGCTTCCGTCTCCGCCGCCGCCATGGCCTTCTTGGCGGCGTCGAAGGTGATCGCCGGTCCGTAGGGCGGCGGTGGCGGCGGGGCCTGGGCGAAAAGCGGTGACGCGGCAAAGCTGGCGGCGACGGCGGCCGCGATCATGAGCCTGGTCATGGGTCGTCTGTCTCCCTCGAATTACCGCCTCTGCGGGCGGACTCCGGGACTATGGACGAGCCATCGCGTCCGGGCAGGACCGCCGACGGTCACATTCCAGTGACCCCACCCTCTTCCCCTCCTCACGCCACGGCGGGGAAAGATCCGATTGCCGTCAGTGCTTCAGGTTTGGCATCTCCGTCAGCGGCACGATGCGGATGCCAGCAGCTTCGAGGCCCTCGCGCACGGCCTTCGACACCGTCACCGCTGTCGGCCCGTCGCCGTGCACGCAGATCGAATCGACCTGGCAGGGGATGCGCTTGCCCGAGGTCGAGTAGATCGCCTGCTCGTCGACCATGCGGCGGACATGCGCTACCGCCTGGGCGGGATCCTTGATCATCGAGCCCGCCTCCTTGCGCGGCGTCAAGAAGCCCTTGTCGGTGTAGGTGCGGTCGGCGAACACCTCCTCGGCGACGCGCAGGCCCGCCTTGCGCGCCGACTTGCCCTGCTCGGTGTTGGCCTGGGCGAGAAAGATCATGTCGCGGTCGAACGCCTTGGTGGCACGGCAGATCGCGTCGGACATCTCCTCGCTCTCGGCCGACATGTTGCCCATCATGCCGTGCGGCTTGATGTGCGTGACCTTGGCGCCGAACAGCGAGGCGATGCCCTGCAGCGCACCGAGCTGATAGGCGATGTTGGCCTCGAGCTCCTTGACCGAAAGGTTGATCACCCGCCGGCCGAAGCCCTGCAGGTCGGCGAAGCCCGGATGGGCGCCGATCGACACACCGTTCTGCTGGCAGAGCTTGACCGTGTCGACCATCACCGTGGGATCGCTGGCATGGAAGCCGCAGGCGACGTTGGCCGACCTCACGATCTTCAGCACCTCGGCATCGTTGCCCATCACCCACGGGCCAAAGCTCTCGCCCAGGTCGGAATTGATGTTGACGAAACCGGCGTTGGTCGCGGCCATGCGAGACTCCTTCAGATGAAGCGGCTATCCTAGCAGATGTGAGCGTAAGGTACCTGTCCTGCGGCGACACCGCGTTTTCCGTCGAATTCGGCAACGAGATCTCTCCAGAAATCAACGGCCGGGTGATGGCCCTGCACGCCGCGATCGGCGAGGCCAGGATAGCCGGCGTGGTCGAGAGCGTGCCGTCCATGCGCGCGCTGATGGTCTGCTATGACCCGATGGCGACATCGCGCGCCGAGCTCGAGCCCGCGATCGAGGGACTGATCGCCCGCGGCCTGCCGACGGGCATGAAAAGCCGCCAGGTCACCATCCCCTGCTGCTACGACGATGCGGAATTCGCGCCCGACCTTGCCGAGGTCGCCGAGCGCACCAAGAAGAACAAAGAGGAGGTGGTCGCCCTGCACCTCGCTTCGCGCTTCAAGGTTTACGTGCTGGGCTTCATGCCGGGGCTGGCCTACATCGCGGGGCTGGAGAAATCGCTCTACCTGCCGCGCCGGACGCAGCCCCGGGTGCGCGTGCCGCGTTCCACGGTCGCCATCGCCATGGACATGACGACGATCTACCCGTTCGAGAGCCCGGGCGGCTGGCACCTGATCGGCCGCACGCCGCTCTGGATGTTCGACCAGCGTCGCGAGCAGCCTGTCTTCCTCGCGCCGGGCGACTCCCTCACCTTCCAGCGCATCGACCGCAAGAGCTTCGACCGCATCGCCCGCGAGGTCGAGGCCGGCACTTTCGACTGGGCCGGGCTGGTGCGCCAATGAGCGGCGTTCTGAAGATCGTCCGACCGGGCCTGTTCGACACCCTGCAGGATCTCGGCCGCATCGGGTACATGGCGCTCGGCATGCCGACCGCCGGAGCGATGGACCGCATCGCGCTCACCCTGGCGAACGCCCTGTGCGGCAATCCCGCCAACACGGCGGGCCTGGAGATCGGCGTCATGGGGCCCGACCTTCTGGTCGAGGCGGACAGTGTTCGCGTCGCGCTGGTCGGCCCGCTGTCGCCGGCGCTGATCGAGGGACCCGACGCGCCGCCCAAGCCGCTCGAGTCCGATCGCACGCATCTGCTGAAGCGCGGCCAGGTGCTGCGGGTCGGCATGGTCGAGGGCTCGAGCACGGCCTACATCGCGGTGGCCGGCGGCTTCGCGCTGCCGCTCTTCATGGGCAGCCTGTCGACGTATGCGCGCGCCGGCGTGGGCGGCTTCGAGGGCCGCAAGCTTGCGGCTGGCGACGCGCTTCCGCTCTGCCGCGAGCAGGCGTCGCCGGGCGACGAGAGGAAGCTGGCGCAACCGTTCGACTATGGCAGCGGGCCGGTGCGCGTCGTCTGGGGCCCGCAGGACGACTATTTCAGCGACACGGGCCGGCGCACCTTCGTCGAGTCCAATTATCGCGTCTCGAAGGAAGCCGACCGCATGGGCATCCGCTTCGAGGGGCCGCCGATCGAGCACTCCAAGGGCGCCGACATCATTTCCGACGGCATCGGCCCCGGCGCCATCCAGGTGCCAGGCGCCGGGCTGCCGATCGTGCTGTTGGGCGACCGCCAAACCGTGGGCGGCTATTCGAAGATCGCGACGGTGGCCTCGGTGGATCTCCCTCGGCTCGGCCGCCTGCTGCCGGGCCAGGTCGTTCGCTTCTCACCGGTGAGCGTGGAGGAAGCGGAGAAGCTGCGGCGCGACCAGGAGGCACGCCTGCAGCGCGCCATCGCCGAATTCAAGGCGGCGCGTCCGCCCGGCGGCATCGATCTCGTGCGGCTCTACGAGGAGAATCTGATCGACGGCGTGGTCTTTTAGATCGGGCTGATGTACGGACCGAACCGACGATTTGGCGGAATCCGGGTCGGTACCGGATTGAGGATCGCCTCTATCCTGGCATGCAGCTCGTCGATCCTGCGCCCAAGATAATCCTTGGTTCGCCAACCTCCATCGTAGCGAAACTCGGCGATATTGGAGATGTTCGCGAGCGTCTTGCGCAGCTCGGAAAGCCGCCCCTGGGTTTCGCGCAACTTCAGCTTCTTCGCGTCGCTGACAATCGCTCGCGGCCGCTCAAGAGCGGCACGCCGCGTTTCCTGGAAGCAGCTCGGCTAAGGCCGTTTCGTCCATCGGCCAATGGCGGTCGCGACGCCGCTTTCGCTGTGGCCGCTGTCGCCGCGCGTTGCTACGAACGGATCGATCGAACAGCCGAGGGAACGCGATGAGCTGGCAACCGGAAATGGACGAGCTGCGCCGCCGGCAGGAGATGACCAAGCGCATGGGCGGCGCCGACAAGGTGAAACGCCAGCACGATGGCGGCCGGCTCACGGTGCGCGAGCGCATCGACCGGCTGGTCGACAAGGACAGTTTCCGCGAGATCGGCAGCGTCGCCGGCAAGGCCGAGTACGACGGCCGCAACGACCTGGTCGACCTCACGCCAGCCAACGCCGTGATGGGGCGCGCCAAGATCGACGGCCGGCATGTCGCGGTGACCGGCGACGACTTCACGGTGCGCGGCGGCTCGGCCGACGCCACCATCAAGGAAAAGGACATCTTCATCGAGCGCTACGCCAACCAGTATCGCGTGCCGCTGATCCGCATGATCGAAGGCTCGGGCGGCGGCGGCTCGGTCAAGACCATCGAGACGACCGGCCGCGCCAACGTGCCGGGCGTGCGTGGCTGGGAATGGGTCGTGCGCAACATGGGCGAGGTGCCGACCGTCGGGCTGGGCCTCGGCTCGGTCGCGGGACTGGGCGCAGCGCGGCTTGCCGCCACGCACTACTCGGTGATGGTGAAGGAAATCTCGGCGATGTTCGTTGCCGGGCCGCCGGTGGTGAATCGCCTGAGCCCCCGGCAATTCGACAAGCAGGAGCTGGGCGGCTGGGAAATCCAGCTGCGCGCCGGCGCGATCGACGAGGCGGTCGACAGCGAGGACGAGGCCTTCGCCTACACGCGCCGCTTCCTGTCCTACCTGCCGTCCTCGGTTTATGACCCACCGCCGCGCGGGCCGGTGACCGACGACCCGGCGAGGCGGGAGGAGTCGCTGTTCGACGCGATCCCGCGCGACATCCGCAAGGTCTATCGCATCCGGCCGATCATCGAGAAGATCGTCGACAAGGGCAGCTTCTTCGAGATGGGCAGGCTCTACGGCCGCTCGGTAGTGACCGGCTTCGCCCGCATCGACGGCTGGCCGGTGGCGCTGATGGCGAGCGATCCGATGTTCTATGGCGGCGGCTGGACCGCCGACGCCTGCCAGAAGGTGGCGCGCTTCGTCGACATGGCCGAGACGTTCCATCTGCCGGCGGTCTACTTCTGCGACTGCCCGGGCTTCCTGATCGGGCTCGAGGCCGAGAAGAGCGGCGTCATCCGCCAGGGCGTGCGCGCCATGTCGGCTATGTTCCAGACGACGATCCCGTGGTGCACCTTCATCATCCGCAACGCCTTCGGCGTGGCCGGCGCGGCGCACCAGAACGGCGCGCGCCTCAACTGGCGCTATGCCTGGCCGTCGGGTCGCTGGGGCTCCCTGCCCCTGGAGGGCGGGATCGAGGCGGCGTACAGGGCCGACATCGACGCTGCCGCCGATCCCAAGGCCAAGATGGCCGAGATCGAAGACCGCCTGAACAAGCTGCGCTCCCCCTTCCGCAGCGCCGAGACCTTCTGGATCGAGGAGATCGTCGATCCGCGGGACACGCGCAAGATCCTCTGCGAGTTCGTCGAGCTGGCGGCGCCGGTGCGCGGCAATGGACCGAGCCGCCACTGGATGCGGCCTTAGTCTGCCGTCATTTCCCCCAGCCGTAGCCCGTCAGGTGCGGCAGCGTCCCGCAGGCGGGATCGAACGGCGGATTGCTGAGGTAGTCCTTGTCGGCCAGGACATAGGCATGGCCGGGCGCGCGGCCGACCAAAGCGCTCATCGCCGGCAGGGACCAATCCTGGGCAAAGAGCTTGTCGGGCCAGTCGAGCAACGGCAGGTCGCGGGCACGGATGGCGCCTTCGCGCGTGTCGACCAGGGTGCGCATGCGAACGAGATAGTCTGACCACAGGCCGGTCAGCGCCACGTCGGGAACGGCGGCGGCCAGCAGCAGCGCCGTCATGGCCAGCACCAGGCGCCGCGAAACCGCCGGCAGGCGCAGGATGGCGAAGACCTCGGGCGGCCGGCGCCGCCAGGCGACATGCAGCCACATGCAGGTCAGGAGCACCGCCAGCACCACGCCTGCCGCCTGGCGCGCGAGATAGTGCGCCGGCGGATAGAGGATGGAGTCCTCGTGCACCAGGCGATACCACGGCGACAGGGCGAGAGCGGCGGCGGCGATGGCGACGACGACGGGCGGGCCGCTGCCCTGCAGCCACGACGGCCTCAGCAGGGCGACGGACGCCGCGATCGCAAGGCCGATGAGGGGGATCGCGAACTGCAGGTTCTGCCAGAAGTCGAACGTCATCGACCGCACCTTCTGGAAGTGCGGATGGTTCCAATAGTCGACGATGGCGACCAGCCCGACCGCGGCCGCCGCGACGTACGCCAACGCGGCGACGAGCACGAGCGCCCTCACCCACGAATCGTCCTCCTTGCGCGTCGACCAGACGATGGCGGCGGCGACGATCGGGCCGAGATAGACCATCGTCTCGTAGGAACGCACGCACAGGAGGCCGAGCAGGCAGAGCATTGCCGCATCCCCGAGCCGCCGCGCTCCCGGCGTCAGCGCCACCGCCATGGCGGCGGCGGCGGCCGCGTAGGTCGTGTTGTACTCGCCGATGATGAAGAAGCTGGTCGGCAGGTAGACCGTGGCGATCACGGCGATCACGATGCCGAGCAGCACGGCATCGTGCTTCACGCGCGCGAGCGCGAGATGATAGAGCCCGGCCGGCAGGCCGAACAGCGCGGCCGAGTAGACCATCGCCAGCAGCCGCGTGTCGCGCACGCCGAGCTCGCTCAGCAGCAGGAGCGGGAGCTGCGTCACCCAGTCGACATGGGCACGCGCGGTGTAGAAGTCATGGACGCGGCCGAGGTCGAGGATGTTCACCATGAACGGCGAGCCGTCCCAGAACAGACCGCGACAGGCGATCGTGGCGTTGATGGTCAGCGCCCACAGCAGCAGGACCACGCTACGGTAGGCGGCCGGCGGCGGCACGGCGGTCGCGCTAGTCACGCCACGTGTACTTGCCGAGCGGATAGGGATCCGCCGGTGGGAAGGGTTGCCAGGACTTGAAGTCCTTCGGAGGAGCGATGATCCCGTCGCCGCGCTTGGCCCTGAGCGCCAGGCTCTGGCTGGGCAGGATCCAGGCCTCGACCAGCAGGTCGTAGGGATGACGGGACAGGAGTGAATCCTCGAAGGCGATCACGCCGCGCTTGGCGAGCACCTCGGCACGCACGACGTCGAGATACGACGACCAGGTCCGCGTCAGGTAGATGTCGGACGGCAGGATCGCCACCACGACCACGAGGGCGAAGGCGAGGAAGCGGCGCGCCGCCTCGGGCTTGCGCAGCACGGCGAAGACCGCGAGCCTGTCCTTGAGCAGCGAGCCGTAGAACCAGATGAACAACACGATGGCGACGATGACCAGGCCGGCCGCCTGGCGCGCCACATACTGCGACTTGGCGAGCGGCCGCACCAGCGTGTCGCTGAGCGCCAACAGCGGCGACAGCGCCAGGATCGCCAGCAGCACCGCGGCCCAGCGGTAGGGCTTGCCGCTCAAGAGGTCGCGCGGCCGC
The DNA here is from genome assembly GCA_023386865.1 of Pseudomonadota bacterium. Lineage (GTDB taxonomy): Bacteria > Pseudomonadota > Alphaproteobacteria > Reyranellales > Reyranellaceae > Reyranella. The sequence goes on along the minus strand of JAEWIV010000181.1, from coordinate 1,830 downwards.
ACCAGGCCCCAGACGACGATGACCAGCGCTCCGGCCAGCGCCAGGTCGAACTGGAGATTCTGCCAGAAGTTGGTGGCAGTCTCGATCGTTTCGTCGAGATGCTCGACCGACCACGGCTTCACCAGGGAGCGGATGGCGACGGCCATGCCGCCGATGAAGCCGACAATGGAGAGCAGATGAAGCATCGTCGGCAGCCACGGGCGCGACGGCATGCGCCACAGGGTGTGCAGCACCATCACCGACAGGAGCGGCCCGAGATAGATCATCGCCTCGTAGGTGCGGACCGCGAGCAGGCTGACCACGACGAGGAACAGGCCGTCGAGCACGCCGAGCCGCTCGGCCGTGACCAGCCGGACGGCGACCACGATGGCGATGGCATAGGCGGTGTTGTACTCGCCGACGATGAAGAAGGACGTCGTCATGAACACCAGGCCGATGGCGGCGATCACGGCGGCGAGCAGCACGGGATCGTCCTTCACACGGACGAGGGCGAGCGTGTAGAGCGCGGTCGGCAACGCGAACAGGCCGAGCGACAGCAGCCGTGCAAGCAGGTGCAGGTCGGTGACGCCGAGGAAGACGGCGGTCATGATCGGTGCCTGGCCCGCGACCATGGCGTAAAGACGCGGGGCGTAGAAGTCGAAGAACCACTCCCGCCGCGCGATTTGGACGAGGAAGGCCGAGCCGTCGACGAAAAGGCCGCGGCTCTCCCAGCTATGCCACAACGCCAGGCCCCAAATCAGGGCGATCGTCGTGCGGTAAGCGACTGTTGTTGTTGGCATTTGCACGCGTTCGGCGTCTACCCGAGGCCTGCCGCCCGCGCAAGCGCTCCCGGCTTGCAGCGTCGAAAAAGCGCTGTTAGCAAGACGCCGAATTCGAGGATCGACAATGCTCAGTTGGGAAAAGATCGACGCCATTCCGGGCTGGTTCATGTTCCAGTCCTACTGCGTCTGGCGCGCCCTGCTCGACCAGCAGGCCCGCATCACGGGCGACCTGTTCGAGATCGGCGTGTGGCGCGGCCGCTCGGCGTCGGTGCTCGCCTCATATCGCAAGGGTGGAGAGAAGCTCTATTTGTGCGACCTGCGGCTCGACGAGGAGGCGGTGCATCGCGCCATCCGCTCGGTCGGCGTCGAGCCCGTCAATATCGTGCCCCTGTCGGGACCGTCGGCCGACCTGGCGGCCAAGCTCGACCTGCAGGCCATGCACCACACGGTACGCTGGTTCCACATCGACGGCGAACATACCGGCACCGCGGTCTATCGCGAGCTCGAGCTCGCCAACCGCATCGTCAACAACGACGGCATCGTGGTGATCGACGACTTCTTCTCGCCGCGCTACCCGGCCAACACGACCGAGGTGATCCGCTATCTCGAGAAGAATCCGTTCCATTTCCGCCTCCTCGCGGTCGGTTTCAACAAGGGCTACCTCTGCCGCCCCGAAAGCCTGCCCCGTTACATGGACTTCATGGCGTCGGGCATGAGCCGGGCCCTCACCGGCTACGGCGCCAAGACGACGATCTTCAAGACCACCGGGCCATGGGACACCGATGCCGTCGGTATCACCGACTTCGTCGACGATGCGGGCCCGATCGCCGGCCCCGACAACGAGCCGCAACGCTGGCACATGATGCGCACGCGGCACGTCTGGGGGCCGATGCGCCACCTGCAGAACGGCTGGCGGATGTTGCGGGGGCGGTAGCGCCACCTTCATTCACCTCCCCCGTCTTACGGGGGAGGCCGGGAGGGGGAAGGCCCCATTCCCGTCATTCGCAAATTCCAGATCATGATCTCATTCTTGGAGAGGTCGCCCGTGCGGCTCAGGGCCCCCCCACAC
>JAEWIV010000097.1 GCA_023386865.1 Pseudomonadota bacterium | reverse complement strand
ATCGCACTACAATCGAGCTTAGGTCGCGCGGGCCATGTCTGTCACGCAGCGCTGAGCGAATCGAGGAGACGACAGCGCGGCGCGGTCGGAGGCCGTCATAGTCGCTCCCGCGAGCCCGACATCGCGTGGACATGTCAAAGGGGAGTGCAAGCAGCAATGGCAGCCAGCCTTGAGAATCCAAATGCGGCGGCAGGCACAGCGACTGGACCTGTTGCCCAGCCAGCTCGGTAGCCCTACGCTTTTGGGCTACCCATCGAGGAGATGCCGTTGGCCCGTGAGCAGCGCAAACTGGCGGCCATCGTTGCTGCGGACGTTGTCGGCTACTCACGCCTGATGGGGCGCGACGAGAGCGGGACCCTTGCGCGCCTTCGGGAGAGCCGGTCCGAACACCTCGATCCGGTGCTCGCCAGATACGGAGGCCGCTTGGTCAAGCTGACCGGCGACGGGGCATTGATCGAGTTCGGCAGTGCCGTCGATGCCCTGTCAGCAGCCATCGAGTTTCAGCAAGGCATGGCGAAGGTGAACGCCGGCCAACCGGCCGACACCGCTCTGGTTTTCCGCATGGGCCTGCATCTGGGCGACCTGATTGTCGATGGTGACGATCTTTATGGAGATGGCGTGAACGTCGCCGCCCGCCTCGAGGGCAACGCGCCTGCAGGGGGCATTCTGATCTCGAGAACCGTTCAAGAAGCCGTCTCGGGCCGCCTCAAGGCGACATTCGATGACCTCGGCAGCCTTGCCCTGAAGAACATCGAGCGTCCCGTTCAAGCCTTCAGCGTGAAGTGGGAACCATCGGATTGGCAACCGAGAGCGACATCCGAGCCGGTTGTCGCGCCTGCGACGGCGTCGCAGACGCCGCTGCCGTTACCTGACAAGCCATCCATCGCGGTGCTGCCATTCCAGAACATGAGCGGCGATCCGGAGCAGGAGTACTTCGTAGACGGACTGGTAGAGGACATCATCACTGCGCTCTCTCGCTTCAAGTCCCTGTTCGTCATCGCGCGTAACAGCTCCTTTGCTTACAAAGGGAAGCCCGTCGACATAAAGCGGGTGGGTCGGGAACTAGGCGTGCGATACGTCCTCGAAGGTTCGGTACGAAAGGCCGCCAATCGAGTGCGCATCACCGCCCAGCTCATCGAGAGCCAGACAGACTCACATCGCTGGGCGGATCGATTTGATGCTGCGCTGGAAGACATCTTTGACCTTCAAGATGCCGTCACGGAGAAGGTTATTGCCGCGATCGCTCCCAGCGTCGAGCAGGCTGAAATCGACCGTGCTCAGCGCAAGTCGACGTCCCATCTGGGCGCCTATGATTGTTATCTGAGGGCATTGGCGTATTGGCGGCTCCCGAACAGGGAAAACACCCATGAAGCGACGGTCCTGCTGAGAAGGGCGCTCGAACTCGATCCCACGCACTCGTCCGCATTGGGATTATTGGTGGCCGTTTCTGCCCACCGAAGGGGCCTGGGCATGGCCACGGACACACACAGCGATAAGGCGGAGGTGGAGAAACTCGTGCAACGCGCCGTGCGCATTGGGCGGGAGGATGCGGTCGCCCTCGGACACACGGCGTGGGCGATCGCCTATGTACTGCATGACCTGCGGTTTGCCTTGGAGCAGGTACAGCAGGCCTTGACCCTGAACCCCAATCTCGCCAGCGCTTGGGCGTTCAGTGGGTGGATCCACCTCTGGTCAGGCGATCCTGCCGAAGCCCTCAAGCATCTTTTGCATTCGGCGCGGCTCGATCCCATTGGTGTTACGGGGCCGAGGCTGTCCGGGCTTGCACACGCATACTTCTTCCTCGATCGGCATGAGGATTCTCTAGGTGCTGCGGAAAGCCTGCTCCGGAGAAATCCCGATGCCCATCCGGTGCTTCGTATCGCGGCCGCCAGTGCTGCGTTCGCCGGACGAACGGAAGAGGCGAATCGCTATGCGGCATGCCTTGGAGAATTGGATCCTTTATTTCGGCTTTCACGGCTCGAGGAGTATCTCGGTCCCTACCGACCCGCCGAATTTCGCGAAAAGTACCGTCAAGGGTTACGAATGGCGGGCCTGCCCGAATGACCGGGCAGCGCCGGCGCCTCGACCCTGGCGGGCGAAGCGTACGACGAGCGATGGAACCTCATCTACTCGTTGCGGATCTCGCGGGATCGCGACGCCATGACGACGCGGGGCGGTCCCGTCACGGACACCCGATTGCCACTTCCCGAGGGGTCATCGCCGCTCGAAGCCGCGGCTGTTCTCCATCAATGTCAGGAGCAGACGGTGAACAACATCATCTGGTGGGTCGGGGCAATCGTCATCATCCTGGCGATACTCGGCTTCCTGGCCTTCAGGTAAGCGAGCGTTGCACGCACGGGGCGGCATGACCGGCGGCCGCCAACGCGCTGGCGCAGCGCCCACGATCAGGCGACAGTGCGCCGTCAGACACCCAAAGGAGCGTCCTGGCCGACGACCTGCTTGTAGAGCGCGCGGACCTCGTCCGACACCCGGTGCGTATCGTCCTTGAGGTTGCGCGGCGTGATCGCGATGAAGGCGATCTCCCAGTTGTCCGGCTTTTCAGCGCCGACCTTCGGCACGAAGGCATGCGGCGCGCCGGGCGCGTTGTGGAAATGGCCGCCGCCGACCACCGGCGTCAGCACCGGCTTGCCCTGGGCGTCGAGGGAGAAGCCTTCCGCCTCGCCCACGACATACATCGGGAACTGGTCGGTGCGGCTGGCGATGTGGGTGTGAAGCTCGACTTTCGGCAGGAACACCGCCGCGACGCCGCGACCGTGCCGGTTCTGGCCCAGGCGCCACGGGCCCGGTCCGCTGAGATCCGGCGCGTCGGCGGACAGGCGGTATTCGGGGCGCGCCAGGATGGCGCGCAGGGCTTCCTTGGGGTCGAACCCCCGACCGGCCGCGGCGCGCGCTTTTTGGAAGTCCGCGTAGACGGACTTCATCCATTGAAGCTCGTCATCGGCCAGTTCGTGGTCGAGAACCGGGAGAGCCGCGCCATCGGGCATGAAAGTCTCCATTGCTGGGAGCGCTAAGACAGAAACCATCGGAGCCATATATGGAGGTTCAGCACCAGCAGGCTTTGCAGAGCGGCAAGCAGCCACGCGTCAACTGTTGGCTGATCGACCCGATGCCGGCTATTGCGGAACATGATCGCCCCTTTCCGCCGCTGCGTGCCGAAACGAGAGCAGATGTTTGCCGACAGGACAAGAGCGAGGAATCGACGGCTCTCCGCAAAAACATTTGCCTTGCGGCGACAGGAACGGAAAATGGTTTGCCAAAGGAAGGAAAACCCAGATGTCGAGCAAGACGGACCCGACCGGCAGCCGTGCGCCGGCTCGCTCGGCACTCGGCATTTCGAGCGCCGACCAGGTCAAGCATACCACCTGCTACATGTGCGCCTGCCGCTGCGGCATCAGGGTCCATCTGAAGGACGGGCGCATCCGCTACATCGAGGGCAATCGCAACCACCCGGTCAACAAGGGCGTGCTGTGCGCCAAGGGCTCGGCCGGCATCATGCAGCAGTATTCGCCGGCCAAGCTGCAGAAGCCGTTGCGCCGCGTGGGCCCGCGCGGCAGCGGCGAGTTCGAGGAGATCGAGTGGGAGGAGGCGCTGGCGACGGCGACCGGCTGGCTCAGCGCCATCCGCGAGTCCGATCCGCGCAAGCTCGCCTTCTTCACCGGCCGCGACCAGAGCCAGGCGCTGACCGGCTGGTGGGCAAGCCAGTTCGGCACGCCCAACTACGCCGCGCACGGCGGCTTCTGCTCGGTCAACATGGCGGCCGCCGGCCTCTACACGATCGGCGGCTCGTTCTGGGAGTTCGGCGAGCCGGACTGGGAGCACACGCGCTACTTCCTGATGTTCGGCGTGGCCGAGGACCATGATTCGAATCCGATCAAGATCGGGCTCGGCAAGCTGAAGAGCCGCGGCAAGGCCAAGTTCGTCTCGGTCAATCCCATCCGTACCGGCTATTCGGCGATCGCCGACGAGTGGATCGGCATCCGGCCGGGCACCGACGGGCTGTTCGTGCTGGCGCTGATCCAGGAGCTCCTGAAGGCGGGCAAGATCGACGAGGACTACCTCGTCCGCTACACCAACGCGCCGTGGCTGGTCGTCGAGGAGGACGGCCTGTTCGCGCGCGATGCCGCGGGCCAGCCGCTGTACTTCGACGAAGCCAGCCGGAGCATCGCGGGCATCGACAGCACCGGCGGCAAGCCGAGCCTCGCCGGCAGCGTGACGTTGCCCGACGGACGCAGTGCGGTGCCGGCCTTTCAGCTCGTGGCCGAACGCTGCCTCGATCCGCGCTACGCCGCCGATGCCGTGGCGGCCGAGACCGGCATCGCCGCCGCGACCATCAAGCGCATCGCGGCGGAGCTCGCCCATGCCGCCTTCGAGCAGACGGTCGTGATCGACCAGCCATGGACGGATTGGACCGGCCGCCGGCACGACAAGACGATCGGCCGTCCGGTCGCGATGCACGCCATGCGCGGGATCTCGGCGCACTCCAACGGCTTCCACACCTGTCGCAACCTCCACGTCCTGCAGATGCTCCTGGGCGCCGTCGATACCCCCGGCAGCTTCCGCTACAAGCCGCCGTTTCCCCGCCCGATCCCGCCCGGCAACAAGCCGGCCGGCAAGCCCGAGCAGGTCGCTCCCGGCAAGCCCATGAGCGGCGCCCCGCTCGGCTTTCCAACCAGCCCGCAGGACCTTCTGGTCGAGCCGGACGGCACGCCGCGGCGCCTCGACAAGGCCTACTCGTGGGAAGCGCCGCTGGCCGCGCACGGGCTGATGCACCAGGTCATCCACAACGCCTGGAAGGGCGATCCCTACAGGATCGACACGCTGTTCATGTTCATGGCCAACATGAGCTGGAACTCGTCGATGAACACGGCGGGCACCATCGCCATGCTGACCGACAAGGATCCCGCCACCGGCGAGTACAGGATCCCGCGCATCATCTACTCCGACGCCTTCGCCAGCGAGATGGTGGCCTACGCCGATCTCGTGCTGCCCGACACGACCTATCTCGAGCGCTGGGACTGCATCTCGCTGCTCGACCGGCCGATCTGCGACGCCGACGGCATGGCCGATTCGATCCGCCAGCCCGTGCTCGCGCCCGACCGCGACGTGCGGCCGTTCCAGGACGTGCTGATCGATCTCGGTGCGCGGCTGGGGCTGCCGGATCTGGTCAGGCCGGACGGCAGCCCGCGCTACCCGGGCGGCTATCCCGACTATCTCGTCCACCACGAGCGCAAGCCCGGGGTCGGTTCGCTGGCGGGGTGGCGCGGCGCGGACGGCGAGCGCGCCGGCATGGGCGCCCCCAACGAGCGGCAGCTCGACGCCTATGTCGCGAACCAGTGCTTCTGGCGGGCCGAGATCCCGGCGAGCGCGCGCTACTTCAAGCACGCCAATCGCGATTACCTGCAATGGGCCGTGAGCATGGGGCTGATCGACAGGCCCGAACCGATCGTGCTCAATTTCTACAGCGAGATCCTGCAGCGCTTCCGGCGCGCCGCCGAGGGCCATGGCGCCATCCAGCCGCCGGCCGAGCATCGCGACCGCATAAGGACCTACTTCGATCCGCTGCCGCTCTGGTACATGCCGTTCGAGGAGGCCGCGGTCGAGCGCGAGCAATTCCCGTTGCACGCCATCACCCAGCGGCCGATGGCGATGTATCACTCCTGGGGCTCGCAGAACGCCTGGCTGCGCCAGATCCACGGCGAGAACCGGTTGCACATCCACCGCGCCACGGCGGCGAGCCTCGGCATCGCCGACCGCGGCCGGGTCGCCCACGGCAGCCCAA
>JAEWIV010000552.1 GCA_023386865.1 Pseudomonadota bacterium | reverse complement strand
CGCGGGCGCCGACGCGCGTCGGGTCGGCGAGCTTCGACGGGCGCTTCCATGCGCCGCGCTCGCTCGCCGAGCTTCTGACCTTGCGTGCCAAGTTTCCGGCAGCGCTGCTTCTCGCGGGCGCCACCGATCTCGGCCTGCTGGCCAGCCGGTCGCGCAAGCCGCCAGAGGCCGTCATCCATGTCGCGCACGTTCCCGAGCTCACGGTCGTCAGCGAAACCGACAAGCAAATTACGATCGGCGCCGCGGCGAGCTATGCGCGGGCCATGCCGGCGCTGTCGTCCAACTATCCAGCGCTGAAAACCTACCTCGCGCGCCTGGGCTCGCGGCAGATCCGCACCATGGGCACGTTGGGCGGCAATATCGGCACGGCGTCGCCGATCGGCGACATGCCGCCGGTGCTGATCGCGCTCGAGGCCAGCCTCAAGCTCACGTCGTCCCGTGGCGCGCGCGAGCTGCCGCTGGAGGATTTCTTCCTCGACTATCGCAAGACGGCACTGGCCGCCGACGAGGTGATCGAAAGCATCACGCTGCCGAAGCTGTGGCAGGGCGAAGCGTTCTTCTGCGACAAGCTCTCCAAGCGCCGCGACCAGGACATCTCGACCGTGGCGGCCGGCTATCGCTTGAAGATCAAGTCCGGCCGCATCGACCAGGCCCGCATTGCCTTCGGCGGGATGGCCGCGACGCCCAGGCGCGCAACGGCCGTCGAGGCGGCTCTCGAGAAGGGCGGCTTTGCCGCCGCCATCGCCGCCGTCTATACCGAGTTCCAGCCGATCGACGACTGGCGCGGCAGCGCCGCCTATCGCCTGCGGGCCGCCAAGAACCTGCTGCGTCGCCTCGAGCTGCGCATCACCTCGCCCGGACAGGCGGTGGAGGTCGAGGCGCTATGAAGGGCCAGGTCCACACCGCGCGGCGCCACGACAGTGCGCTGAAGCACGCCACCGGCCAGGCGCTCTACATCGACGACATCGCCGAGCCGCCCGGCACCTTGCATGCCGCGCTGGTGCTGAGCCCGATTGCCAGCGGGCGCCTCACACGGCTCGACCTGTCACGGGCGGCGTCCTCGCCCGGTGTCGTCGCCGTGTTCGCCGCGGGCGACATTCCCGGCGTCAACAACATCGCGAGCCCCGGCAAGCAGGAGCCGCTGTTTGCCGAGGACAAGGTCGAGCATGCCGGCCAGCCGCTGGCCATGGTGGTGGCGCACTCCCTCGACGCGGCGCGCGCTGCCGCCGAGCGCGTGAAGCCCGACATCGAGCCGACCGAGGCGATCCTCGATGTCCAGACCGCGCTTCGCAAGCAGGCCTATGTCCAGGCGCCGTCGACCATCCTGCGCGGCGATCCCGACGCGGCGCTGAAGGCGTCGCCGCACACGCTCACGGCCGAGTTCAACGTCGGCGGCCAGGAGCACTTCTATCTCGAAGGCCAGATCGCCTTCGCCCTGCCGGGCGAGGACGGCGACCTCATCGTGCACTCCTCGACCCAGCATCCGACCGAGGTCCAGCATGTTTGCGCCCAGGTCCTGGGCTGCGACTACAACCGCGTGACCACGGTGGTGCGCCGCCTGGGCGGCGGCGTCGGCGGCAAGGAGAGCAACGCTTCGTGGGTCGCCGCTGCCGCGGTGCTGGCTGCCGCCCGGACTGGCAAACCGGTGAAGCTACGCCTGCCGCGCGAGATCGACATCGTCGCCACGGGCAAGCGGCACGGCTTCGACTATCGCTACACGGTGGGCTTCGACGAGCAGGGCCGCGTGCTGGCGCTCGACGCGGTGCTGGCGGCCGATGCCGGTTTCAGCCTCGACATGACGCCGGGCGTGGTGGCGCGCGCGCTCACCCATGTAGACAACGCCTACTGGATTCCGCATGTCCGCGCCGTGGGCTATGCCTGCCGCACCAACAAGCAGTCGAACACGGCGTTCCGCGGCTTCGGCGGACCGCAGGGCGTGCTGGTGATGGAGGATGCGCTCGACCGCATCGCCCATCGGCTCGGCCGCGACGCCAACGAGGTCCGCGCGCTGAACTTCTACGGTCCGGCCGGCGACGAGACGCCCTACGGCCAGAAGGTCGAGGAGAACCATCTGCCGCGCTGCTGGGCGGAGGTGAAGCAGCTTGGCGAGTGGGACCGGCGGCGCGCCGAGGTCGATGCCTTCAACGGGGCCAACCCGGTGCTGAAGCGCGGGCTCGGCCTGTTCCCACTGAAGTTCGGCATCTCCTTCAACCTGCCGCATCTCAACCAGGCGGGTGCGCTGGTGCATGTCTACACCGACGGCTCGATCCGCCTGAACCATGGCGGCACCGAGATGGGGCAGGGGCTTTTCATCAAGGTGGCGCAGGTCGTGGCCGAGGTCTTCAAGGTCGACATCGACCGCATCCGGCCGTCGGCGACATCGACCGCCGAGGTGCCCAACACCTCGCCAACCGCGGCCTCGACCGGCTCGGACCTCAACGGCTGGGCGGCGTGGGACGCGGCCAACACCATCAAGCAGCGCATGGTCGCCTTCGCGGCCGAGCATTTCGGCGTCGCTCCAGCCGACATCGAGTTCGCCGACGGCAACGTGCGCATTGCAAAGCCCGGCAGCAACCAGGTCATGAGCTTCGGCGAGCTGGCGAAGCTCTGCTACATGGGCCGCGTCTCGCTGTCGTCGACCGGCTATTACAAGACGCCCAAGATCCATTGGGACGGCGCGGCGATGCGCGGCCACCCGTTCTTCTATTTCTCCTTTGGCGCCGCCATGGCCGAGGTGGCGGTCGACACGCTGACCGGCGAAAGTCGCGTGCTGCGCGCCGACCTGGTGCAGGATTGCGGCGCCTCGCTCAATCCCGCCATCGACCTCGGCCAGATCGAAGGCGCCTTCGTGCAGGGCCAGGGCTGGCTCACCTGCGAGGAGCTGTGGTGGGACAAGCAGGGTCGTCTGCGCACCGTCGGGCCCTCGACCTACAAGATCCCGGGCAGCCGCGACGTTCCCGCGATCTTCAATGTGCGGATGCTGGAGAACGCGCCGTCGCGCGAGGCCACGATCTTCCGCTCCAAGGCGGTCGGCGAGCCGCCGCTGCTGCTGGCGACGGCGGTATGGACGGCGCTGAAGGATGCGATCGCCGCGGCCGGCGACCGCAGACACGCGGTGCGCCTCGACGCGCCGGCTACGCCCGAGCGCGGGCTCGCGGCGATCGAGGCTGCACGAACAGCCGCTCGATGAGAAGCGCGAGCGCGCGGTCCATCTCGCGGCGCGCCGCCTTCTCGTCCTTTGCCTCGGCAACCCACAGGGCGGCTTCGTTGAACGCGCCGGCCAGCAGGAACGTCGTGGGCTCGACCGCGAGCCCGGCGGCCGGATGGGCCGCCCGCAGCGCCGGCACCCCTTCGCG
>JAEWIV010000503.1 GCA_023386865.1 Pseudomonadota bacterium | reverse complement strand
GATCTATGCCGTACCCGCGGTCGTCGCCGGCTATCAGCTATGCTTCGCGCTTGCGGGCATCGGCATGCTTGCCGACGGATGGCAACACGCCTTCGCCGCCGCTGGCGCCATCGTCGTTGGCGCGACTGCCTTTGCGCGCATGGCGCTCGTCATCCCGCCGTCGGCCGGGCGGGACTCTGTGGACGTACGGCTCAGCCAGCGTTGACTTGCGGCCCCACGACCATATCAGGGTGTAGCGCTCGCCATCCGGATCATCGAACAGGTTGGCGAAGATGGGCGCCGTGAAGCTCGGGTCATCGAGCTTGAGGGAGAGGTAGTCCCTGCCCTCGTTCGACTGCTTCGACCAGGCGGCCCCGATCTCGGCGCGACCAACGAAAACCCGGTGGCTGGGGCCGTTGTCGTTGGACCGGTTGGCCTCGGGGACGATGCGGACACCCTTGGCCTGAACGCTCAGGGTCACGATCTCGCCCTGGTACTCGTTGCCGGACTTCTTGAAGGAACCGATGTTAGCCATGTGACTTCTCCTTTGCTGTTCGAACCCGCGACCATCGCGGCCTCGATGGCGATCTGCAGGCCGGAGGCGATCGACGACGCACCCGCTCGCGGGCTGGAGCGCAGCGGAGGATGGCGGCGGTGAGACTTTCTTGCCTCGCGAGGAATGGGCGAAGCCCAGGGGAAGAAAGTCTCACCGACGCCGTTGCGGCTCAGGCGATCGCGGCGCAGCCGTCCTCTGGCCAGATCAGCCAACGAGAGGCCGTGGTCGCGCGCCGAACAGCATCCTCGGAGAAGACGTGGCTGACGTGAAAGGTCCTGCACAAGAGAGCCGGGACACCAGGCGAAGAGAAAGACGCGGTAGCGTAGGAAAAGGACCGTCCATCCAGTGGTCAATCAGCCCAACGACAATGCCGGCAGCCATGGTGTCTTCGTGGGGGTGCCGAGATCGGGGCTGCTTGGTCGAAGCAGTCGAACGAGTGCGGACGGGCCCTACCTCTCCCTCAAGCTCGACGACACGGGCTACACGGCCCCCATCTTCGCCGGTCTGTTCCGACGATGAGGATCGAAAGGTTCATTACCCTCGCAGGTGCGACCGCAAGTCGACGGCTGACTGAGCCGCGCCCTCCACGGAGTCCTGCCCGGCTGACGGCGGGATAACGAGCGCCATGCGCGCAAAGGCAGTCACGCCAACAACAATGGCGCCAGCGGCGGCGAAAGCCTGCTGCCAACCTCCGGCAGGCCCGCTGATGCCGACAAGTGTGAAACATAGCTGATAGCCGGCGACGGTCGCCGGCAGGGCGTAGACCAGCCCGATGATGAGGCGGATCAACGGGGTGCGGACGGTGGTCAAGACAACCTGTCCGAGCACCAAGATCGTGACGCCGACGAGGAAGCCGACGGCCAGTGCCCCGATGAGGCCCGCGCCGCTATGAAAGGCAGCGAAGCCTACTGTTAGTCCAGCGAGGAAAGGAAGTGCATAAACGGCAAGCGTGAATAGCAGCCAGCAGAAGAAGCCGAGGCCGAACACGCTGAGGACGATACCGATGGCCATGGTGGATCTCCAGACACAGGTCGAACACCTGCGCCTTCCACCACCACCACGGCGCGCTTGAAAGATAGTCGAAGGCGAAGTTGGCAGAAAGGCGGCGCTCACGCGCCGCCCGTGCCCAAGCGCCAGACCGGTATGCCAAGCTTCCGAGCCTTGTCGGCGAGGTTCTCCTGGATGCCCGACCCGGGGCAGACGACGACACCGATCGGCAGGACCTCCAGGATCTGGTCATTGCGCTTGAAGGGTGCGGCCTTGGCGTGGCGCGTCCAGTCTGGCTTGAACGGGATATGCGTGACCTTGCGGGTGTCGGCCCAACGGGCGGCAATCCGCTCAGCACCCGTCGGGGAGCCGCCATGCAGTAAGACCATGTCGGGATGCTTGGAGCGGACCTTGTCGAGCGTGCTCCAGATCAGCTGATGATCGTTGAAGTCGGTCCCCCCGGTGAAGGCGATCTTCGGTCCGGCGGGTACAAGCAATTCGGTCTCGGCGCGGCGCCTGGCAGCCAGGAACTCGCGGCTGTCGATCATGGCCGCTGTCAGCGCCCGGTGATTGAGCATCGACCCGGTGCGCGGCCGCCAGGCCGAGCCGGTGCAGGCCTCAAAGCGATCGACGGCCTGTTCGCGGAAGAGTTCCATGGCATTGCGGCGTTCGATCAACGTAAGCCCCTGGGCGATCAGGCGCTCGAGTTCCACCGAGCGGACCTCCGAGCCGTTCTGCTCCCGCTGGCTGCGATGTTGAGCGCGCTCGTTGTCGTCGAGCTCGCGCTCGATGCGCTCGGCGCCGCGATGGAACAGGTTGACCGTCGACCACAGCAGGTTCTCGAGATCGGGTTCGAGGCGCGTGTCCGTGAGTGTCGAGACGAGTGCGTCGAAGATGTCGACGACGGCGCCAGTGATGGCCTGGGCTTCGGGTAGCGGTCGGGGATCGGGCTCGTCCTGGAAGGGACGATGACCAAAGAGCTGGAGCTCGATGAGGACATGATCGGTCGGGGATGCGTCGTGCGCGGGCTCGAAGTCGGGATCGTCGTTGGTCGCCATGGTGATGCCCTTTCTCGGATCGGCCGCGCCCACCGCGGCCTTCGTGGCGATCACTCAGACGGCGGGCGGACCGGTCCTGCACCGCGCGCGGCCGGAGCGCAGCGGTGGACGGCGGGCCGAGGCTTTCTTGTCTCGCGAGGAATGCCGGCAAAGCCGGCAGGGGAAGAAAGCCGCAGGCCCGCCGTTGCGGGACCGGGCTGACTGCCGTCC
>JAEWIV010000439.1 GCA_023386865.1 Pseudomonadota bacterium | reverse complement strand
CGGCAAACCTGACCGACGCCACGCGCGCGCAGCTCGATCAGGTGGCCAAGCGCATCGCCGAGCTGGGTGTGCGCAACATCGAGGTGCGCGGTTACGCTTTCGGCGGCGGCATCGACAGTCGCAAAGTGGCGCTAGCGCGAGCCTTGGTCGTGCGCGCCTATCTCATCGATGCGCGCATCAAGGCGCGCATCGAGGTCGGCGGCTTCGACGGCGAGGGCAGCCACGTCGAGATCCTGGGCCCCAAGTCCTGAGCCGGGGCCGGTTGCGATCCGCAACCTCGCGGAAGGGACCACGTTGCTGGCTCGTGCCGCGTCGGCACGAGGAGGTCTCATGAGGATCGTCATCATCGGGTTGGTGCTCTCAACGGCCCTGGCAGCCTGCAGCGTGAAATCCGAGCGCACAGTGCAAAACCCGCCTGCCGCTACGACAACCACCACGGCACCCGCCACCGCCACCACGACAGTCACGACCCCGGCGCCGGCGGCTTCGACGACCGTCTACACGCGCTGACGGTCCGACATTCCGCTGCAGGCGAGGCGTGGCGCGCGTTGCCACGCCTGCTCCGATGCCAATACGATAGGGCCATCGCATCGGAGCGCCTGCATGTCCTCTTCCGACCTGGTGATTCGCAACGGCACGATCGTCGATGGGTCGGGGGGAGAGCCGTATGAAGCCGACGTCGCGGTAACGGACGGCAAGATCGCGGCAATCGGCCGAGGCGTTCCCCGGGGCGTCGAGGAACTCGACGCCCGCGGCAGGCTCGTCACTCCGGGCTTCGTGGACGTGCACACGCACTACGACGCGCAGGTGACCTGGAGCGAGTGCCTGTCGCCGTCGTCGTGGAACGGCGCCACGACCGTGCTGCTGGGCAATTGCGGCGTCGGCTTTGCGCCCTGCCGGCGAGATCAGCGCGACATGCTGATCAACCTGATGGAAGGCGTTGAGGACATTCCCGAGGTCGTGATGACCGCGGGCCTGCCCTGGAACTGGCACAGCTTCCCCGACTATCTCGATGCCATCGCGGCGCGGCGCTACGACGTGGATGTCGCGACCCAGGTTCCCCATGCGGCGTTGCGCGTCTACGTAATGGGCGAGCGCGGCGCCAACCGCGAGCCGGCGACCGAGGCCGACCGGCAGCGCATGGCCGAGCTCACCATGGAGGGCCTGCGTGCCGGCGCGCTCGGCTTCTCGACGTCGCGCACGTTGAATCACCGCGCCGCCGATGGCCGCAGCATTCCAACCCTGCGCGCGGAGGAAGCGGAGCTGACGGCGATCGCCCACGCCATGCGGGACACCGGCGCCGGCTGGCTGCAGATCGTCTCGGATTTCGAGGACCAGGCGGGTGAGATCGGGCTGTTCCGGAGACTGGCCCGGGAGTCGGGCCGGCCGGTGACGATCTCGATGCTGCAGTCGCATGTGCGGCCTGACGGCTGGCGGGCCCTCAAGGCCGAGATCGACGAGGCCAACGCCCAGGGGCTGCGCATCACCGCCCAAGTGCGCTCGCGGCCGACCAGCGTGCTGCTCGGTTTCGAGCTGTCGCAGAACCCGTTCATGGGCCGGCCGTCCTACAGGGCGATCGCCCATCTGCCGTTCCCGCAACGACTGGCCGAGCTGCGCAAGCCCGAGTTCCGCGCGCGCATCATGAGCGAGGCCTTCGAGGGCGGCGGACGCGAACGTCGGGTCGACCGCTGGGACCAGATGTTCCCGCTGGGCGATCCGCCGGACTACGAGCCCCGTCCCGAAAGCAGCATCGCCGCCCGCGCCGCGCGCGAAGGCCGGACGCCGGAGGAGGTGGCCTATGACCTGCTGCTGCTGCGCGACGGCAGGGAGATGCTGTACCTGCCGGTCACCAACTTCGCGGCGGGCAACCTCGATGTCGTGCGCGAGATGATCTCAGCCCCCAATACCCTGATCGGTCTGGGTGACGGCGGAGCGCATGTCGGCATCATGTGCGACGCCACAGCGACCAGCTACACCCTGACCCACTGGACGCGCGATCGCCGCGATTCGCTGTTCCCGGTGGCGTGGGCCGTCAAGCGGCTCTCTGCGGACAATGCCGAGGCAATCGGGCTCGGCGACCGGGGCAGGTTACGGGTCGGGATGAAGGCCGACATCAACATCCTCGACTACGACAACATGCGCCTGCGCAGCCCTCAGGTCGTATACGACCTGCCGGCGGGCGGGCGGCGCCTGGTCCAGCGCACCGATGGTTTCGACGCGACGATCGTGTCGGGCGCGGTCGTCTATCGGCACGGCGAGTCGACCGGGGCGTTGCCCGGCCGTCTGGTGCGCGGCGCCCGCCAGGCCTAGAGTCCGCCACATGAAGGTCACAGCCGAGCCGGATCGGTCGCACGGCCGGCTCGTCCGGACAGTCGAATGGTCTCGCCCGCTTGTTGACCAGCACGCTTGTTGATTAAGAAGAGGGCGACGGACGGCGGCGAAGCAATAAACTGCCGCCTCATGACATGAACCAATGCGCATAGGCCGGGTACAATGACGATCACCGTCACGGGATTGCGCTCCAATGAGCCGGTGAACATGGACATCGAGCAGCTTCGCGGGTGGGCGACATTCATGGACAGAGCCATGGTCGCGAGCCTGATCGCCACCGTCGTGGCCGTCACAGCCCTTGGCATCACGACCTGGCTGGCGTTCAGGTTCAACGGCGCCGTGCGCACATACGAATATGCCGCCATCCATCGATACAAGGTCGAGATGGGCAAGCATGCCGCGGAGCTCGAGCAGGAGGTGTCGCGAGCGCGCGAGCGGACGCTCGAGCTGGAGCAGGCTGTCTCCGATGCCGACGCCCGGGCGGCACAGGCGACCCGCGACAGTGCGGCGGCCAGCGAGAAGGCGCGGTCGGCCGAGGTCGATGCCGAGGAAGTGCGCAAGCGCGTTGCCGAATTGGGCAAGCAGGTGAGGGAGGCGACGGCGCGCGCGGCGGAACCGGCGCCGGTCGTTGCCGCCGAACCTCCGCCGCGCGTCAGTCCCGACGAGTTCGCATCCGAAAGAACGGCGCCAAGTGCCGCGCCGCCGCCGCCTCCGATCGTCGCCGGGCTGAGGAAGCATGCCGGCACCCGGTCCGCCCTGTACGTTCTCGACGAAGCGCCCGACGCTCCGGCTGTCGCCGCGACGATTTCAGGTTACCTGACCGATGCCGGCTGGGCGCCCCAGACGTGGACATGGACCGGCGTGGGCGGCATCGTCGGCGTGGTGGTGCTGATCAAGGATGGCAGCGATCCTGCGACGGACGAGGCCGCCTCCGCGCTCCTGGATACCCTGCGCTCGGCCGGGTTCAACGCGGCAAAGGGAAATTGGCCGGCCGACTGGCGCCGCTTCCGTGGCACGCTCAATGGGCCGCAATCGCCGGGACCGACGGAAGCGCCGATCCGGATCGTCGTCGGCGCAAGGGCGCGCTGACGGCGAACTGGACCGATTTCATCTCAATCTGCCCTATCGCAGGGCAGCCTTCACGCATCCCTCGGCAGCGATGGCATTGTCGCGCGCACTGCCGCGGGCAATCTTGTTGCCCATGGCGAGGCCCCGGGTCTCCTTTTCAAGAATGTCCCGCTGGGTCTGCGCCGTCGGTTTCGCAGCCATGGTCGCCGCGTAGATCGCCTTGCCGTCGGCCGTCAGGTTGGCTGCGCAGGCATCGCCGGCCGCTGCATCCGCCTGCGCGGACGCGGCGAACAGCATCGTCAACGATGCGGCTGCAACAACGCTCTTGAACATCTGCTGCTCCTTAAGCTCTGAAACCAGTCCTGCTCAACGCAAGCCCGGGCGATTGGCCGGGCCGCCGCGATTCACGCCAGGGCCCGGCCCGCCTGCATCCGGTCCGGCTGCCGTACCGGGGCCGGGAGCGACCCCGACGCCCGGCGCGCCGGCTCCGGGAGCGACGCCGACGCCGGGTGCGCCGGCACCGGGTGTGTTGGGCCGCATCACGCATCCCTTGGGAACGCCCACCGATTTGCAGTAGACCTCGGCATGCGCTGATTGGGCGACGGCCAGCAGGCCGGCCAACGCGAGCCCTGTTGCCAACAGCAGGGACAGATTCTTGGTTTGGCGATGGCCTTGCCGGCGCCACCGTGCCGGCGATCGAGCTGCTTCCCAGGACACGAACATCTGCACTCCCAATACGCGATTGCCCATGCTTGCTTCAAAGGTGCAGAAATCGCAATTCATTTCTGGTGATATTGCCGGAGGCCTGTTCCATGAACGCTGTCGTCGAGCCGAAGAAGAGGGCGCTGGAGGGCGTGCGCGTCCTCGACCTCTCCAATGTGCTGGCCGGTCCGTTCTGTGCCACCGTGCTTGGCGAGTTCGGCGCCGACGTGATCAAGGTCGAGCTGCCCGGCAAGGGCGACACCATGCGCAACTTCGGAACGATGACGGCGACCGGCGCCACGCTCAACTGGCTGAGCGAGGCGCGCAACAAGCGCTGCATCACGCTCGACCTGCGCAAGCCGGCCGGCCTCGAGATCGCCAAGCGCCTGGTCGCCCAGTCCGATATCGTCGTCGAGAATTTCACGACGGGAACGCTCGAAGGCTGGGGCCTGGGCTACGAGGACATGAAGCAGGTGAATCCCGACGTCATCCTCGTTCGCATCACGGCCTACGGCCAGACGGGGCCCTACAAGGACCGGCCGGGCTTCGCCCGAATCGCCCACGGTTTCGCGGGGCTCGCCAACCTGGCCGGCGAGCCGGGCGGCCCGCCGGTCGTTCCAGGCTCGACCTCTCTCGCCGACTACATCAGCGGCCTCTACGGCGCGGTCGGCGCCCTGATCGCCTACATCGGCCGGCAACGTCACGGCATCGGCCAGTACGTCGATATCGGGCTCTACGAGGGCGTCTTCCGCATGCTCGACGAGATGGCGGCGGCCTACGCCAAGTCGGGCTACGTGCGCCAGCGGATGGGCGCCGACACCGTGAACGTCGTGCCGCACAGCCACTACGAAACCCGCGACGGCAAGTGGATCGCGGTGGCCTGCACAAACGACCGCATGTGGCAGCGCCTGTGCAAGGCAATGGATCGGCTCGACCTTCTCGCCGACGACAAGTACGCGACGATGGCACAGCGCCTGGCCGACCGGGAGCACGTGAACGCGATCGTCGGCGCCTTCGTCGGCAACATGGACCGCGATCCGCTGCTCGAGCATTGCCGGCGGCATGAGGTGCCGGCCGGCCCGATCAACACCGTCGCCGACATTTTCGAGGATCCGCAGTTCGCGGCGCGCCAGAACCTGGTCGAGGTCTTCGACCCGCGCGAAGGAAGGGTGGTCGTGCCCAACGTCCTGCCCAGGCTTTCGGGGACGCCCGGCGAGCTGAAATGGCTCGGCGCTGACATGGGGCAGCACAACGACGAGGTCTATCGCGGCCAGCTCGGCATGTCGGCCGAGGAGATCGAACGGCTGAAGCAGGACGGCATCATTTGAGGTAGAATAGGCGCAACGCGGAGCGATCGTCATGGCGCAGAAGACCTGGGAAATCAGCGGCGAGTACATGGAGAGCTGCAACTGCGACTATCTGTGTCCCTGCATCTTCACCAACCCGCAGGCATCGGCGACGCACGAGCACTGCACGGCTCTCATGGTCTACCGTATCGATCGCGGCCGTCACGGCGACGTCTCCCTCGACGGCCTGAAGTTCGCCCTGGTCATTCGTTCCGGGCGTGTGATGTCGGACGGCGGCTGGGTGTTCGGTTGCGTCGTCGACGAGACGGCAAGCGAGGCCCAGCGCCGCGCCTTGTCCGATATCGTCAGCGGCACCGCCGGCGGGCCACCACAGATGATCCGCGACAACCTCGTCAGCGACTTCCGCGGCGTCGAATTCCGCCCAATCGACTTCACCGCCGACGGACTCCGGCGATCGACCGATATCCCGGGCGTGCTCGCGTTCGCGATCGAGGGCGTGGCGTCGCGCAATCGGTCCGGCGAACCCTTCTACATCGACAACACCGCTCACCCGGCCAATCGCCGGCTTGCCCTCGCACGTGCCAGCAAGACGGAGGTCAAGGGGTTCGGGCTCGACCTCAGCCTGATGGGCAAGGGCAACAACGGCCATTACGCGCCCTTTGCCTGGGCGGCGTGACGTCCTCGGCCTGCTGACGAGCCAGCGCGTCGCGATCGTCGCGGCGCTCACCGGGCTGGCCGTGTTGTGCTGGGCCTACCTTTTCGACGAGGCGAGGCGGATGGCGGCCATGGACCAGGACATGGTCATGCCGCCCAAGGACGCCGCCGATCTTCTCGCGCTGCTGGCGATGTGGTGGATCATGATGATCGGCATGATGCTGCCGAGCGCTGCGCCGATCATCCTGACTTTTGCTGCGATCAACCGCGGCCGCCGTTCGCGCGGCCAACCCTACACGCCGACCGCGCTGTTCGCCGCGGGCTATCTTCTGGCCTGGGGCGGGTTCAGCGCGGCCGCGACGGTTGCCCAGTGGGTGCTGGAACAGGCGAGCTTGCTGGCGCCGATGGCGATGAAGACCACCAGCCCTTTGTTGGGCGGCCTGCTGTTCATCGCCGCCGGGCTCTATCAGCTCACGCCTTTGAAAAACGCCTGCCTGACGTCCTGCCGCTCGCCCTTCGACTTCGTCGTCAACCACTGGCGCGACGGCGCCGGCGGCGCCCTGCGCATGGGCGTGGCGCACGGCCTGTACTGCCTCGGCTGCTGCTGGGTCCTGATGGCATTGCTGTTCGCCGTCGGCGCTATGAATTTGGTATGGGTCGCGGCGCTGACGGTGATCGTGCTGGTCGAGAAACTGTTCCCTTACGGCGAGCAGATCGGTCGCATCGGCGGATTGCTGCTCATCGCCTGGGGCGCGTGGTTGCTGGTCGGCGTGTAGGGCCGTCCGCGAGCATGCCGGCGCCGGTCAGTCGCTCTGCCAGCTTCCGATCCACTCGATCACGCTGCCGCCGCCGGGCATGACCGCCTTGACCTTGTACGTGCCCCCGCCCTTGATCCCGGCATAGGCGCCCGTGCCCTCGATCCATTCGTAGCGACCGCCGGCGAGGTCGCCGACCACCCAATAGCTGGCTCTGTCTCCTTTGGAGGAAACCGTCTCGCACAGGCCGCGGTTGCGGCCGGACTTGCCATCGGCGGCGATGACCAAGGTGTTCCGGCAATCGCTTTTCATGAGGTCGTATGGGAACGGGAGATCGGTGACCGCGATGCCGGCCGAGGAAACCTTGCGGACGATCGTGCCGTCGGGCTGCTTGGCGTCCTCGACGGAAAGGGGGATGAAGACATTGCGCCCACCCTTGTCCTTGAACTGCTCTGCTTGAGTCGTCGCGCTGGCGCTCAGCAGCAGGGCCGCTGCGGTCCCGGCAATGGTCTTGAGCATGGTGCATCCCTTGTTTGGTGGTGGGTCCATTTGCTGATGCCGGCCGTGCCATTCAGCCGACCACCTGCAGGTTGAAACCGGCCAGGTGCGGTGCGAGACTTTCCGCCATCCTGGAGCGGGAAGTCATGGCGGAATACCGGCGAACTTCCGCGGAATTGGCGGGCTCACGCCGTCTGGTCATCGGGGAGTATCGATTCGACGGCGGTGCGGGGCAGCTGTGGCGGGGTGACGAGGAGATCAAGCTCGCCCCGCGCGCCGCGGCCCTGCTGGCCGCCCTGGCCGAACGTTCGATGCAGGTCGTTACCAAGCAGGAACTGATCGATCGCTTGTGGGATGGCAAGGTGGTCGGTGACGACGCGCTGACGTCGTGCGTTCAGGAACTGCGGCGTGCTCTTGGCGACGATTCACGGAATCCCCGGTTCGTGGAAACGCGTCATCGCCGCGGCTATCGCTTGCTTCTGCCTGTCGCCGACGACGCGGCGGCGAGCGCGGCGGTGGAAAAGGCAACGCTGCTTCCGCTCTCCGACAAGGCGTCAGTCGCGGTCCTGCCGTTCGAGAACCTCGGCGGCGACGCGGAGCAGGAATACTTCGCCGACGGAATTGCCGAGGACATCCTGACGGCGCTGTCGCGCTTCCCCAGCCTGTTCGTCATCGCGCGCAAGTCGTCCTTCATCTACAAGGGCAAGACGGTCGCGATCGGGCAAGTCGGCCGGGAGCTCGGTGTGCGCTATGTGCTCGAAGGCAGCGTCCGCAAGGCGGGCGGCCGTGTGCGCATAACGGGACAGCTCATCCAGACCGACACCGAGGCGCATATCTGGGCCGATCGGTATGATGGCGATCTGAACGATGTCTTTGCGTTGCAGGATCGGATCGCGGAAGCCGTTGCCGGCGCCATCGCGCCAACCATCCAGCGGGCCGAGACCGAGCGGGCTCAACGCAAGCCTCCAGCGAGCCTCGGTGCCTACGATCTGTACCTTCGCGCCAGGGCGCTCTACGGCACGATGAACAGGGAGGCGAATGACGAGGCGCGCATCCTTCTCGAGCGGGCGATTGACCTGGATCCAGGCTATGCGACGGCCATGGTGCTGCTGAGCCTCGTATGGGACTGCCGGATCACGCAGGGATGGTCGACCGCGTCGGAGCTCGCCGTGGTCGCCGCACGATCGAGGAAGTACGTGCAGCTCGCCCAGCAGATCGAGCACCACAATCCCGATGTCATCGCCTTTCAGGCCCGCGGCATCGCCTACGTCGATGGCCGGCACGACGAAGCGGTGGCGCTCATCCAGCGGGCGCTGGTCCTGAACCCGAACTCTGCAGCGACGTGCACGACTGCCGGTTGGATTCATGTTTATGCCGGAGAGCCCGGGACGGCGCTCGCTCTTCTGCAACGGGCGATCCGGCTCAATCCACGGGATCCTGCGGATTTCCATACCTGGGCACCCCTTGCGCACGCTTTTATGCAGTTGGGGCGCGACGGCGAGGCCCTCGACGCGGCCCGTCAGGCGACGCAACGTGGCCCGACCTACATCGCGGCCTGGCGGGTGCTGGCTTCGATCCTGGCGCTGACCGGCAGGATCGATGAGGCGCGGGCCGCGATGGCGACACTGCTTCGACTCGCGCCCGTCATGTCGCTGACGCGGATGAAATCAATGCCGACTTGGACTGAAGCGGCAAGGGCGCGCTACTTCGAAGGTCTACGTCTGGCGGGGATGCCGACGTAAGACGCGTTGCGGCGAATCCCAGGGAAGCATGCGGCCGTCAAAGCTTTATACCGGCCGACCGGATGACCTTGGCCCACTTCTCGGTTTCGTCGGCGATGAGCTTGCCGAAGTCGGCGGCGGAGCCGGGAATCAATGTGCCGCCGAGATCGGCCAGTCGGATCTTCAGCTTGGCGTCCGCGAGGCCGGCATTGGTTTCCCGGGTGAGCGTGTCGATGACCTCGATCGGTGTCTTGCGCGGCGCGCCGATGCCGTACCAGGCGCTCGCTTCGTAGCCCGGCACGAAGTCGCCCACGGTCGGCAGGTCGGGGAGCGCTTCGGCGCGCATCGCCGTGGTCACGGCCAGCGCCTTGAGCTTGCCGGTCTTGATGAACTCCATCGAGGCGGGCGAGGTCGCGAACAGGACGTGCACCTGGCCGGACAGCAGGTCGCCGATGGCCGGCGCCTGGCCGCGATAGGGCACGTGGACCATGCTGACGCCGGTCATCGACTTGAAAAGCTCGCCCGCCAGGTGAGCCGCGCTGCCGTTGCCGGCCGATGCCATGTTGATCTTGTCGGGATTGGCCTTGGCATGGGCGATGAACTCGGGAACCGTGTTCGCCGGAAACGACGGATTGACCACCATCACGTTCGGCACGGTCATGATGCCGGCAACCGGCGCGATGTCGCGGATGAAGTTGAAGGCAAGCGTTTCGTAGAGGGTCGCATTGATGGCGTTGGGTTGACCGACGAGCAGCAGCGTGTAGCCGTCGGGTGCCGCGTTGACGACCGATTCTGCCGCGATGTTGGTGGCCGCTCCCGGCCGGTTCTCGATCACGAAGGGCTGGCCCAGCCGAGCCGAAAACCACTGGCCCATCAGACGGGCGACGATGTCGTTGCCGCCGCCGGGGGCGTAGCCGACGATCCAGCGCACGGGACGGGAGGGCCAGGCTTGTGCAGAAGCCGGCGACGCTGCGAGCGGCAGGGCCGCGACGCCTGCGGCGAGATGCTGGAAGCGTCGACGGGAAAGCCCCATGCGATGCCCTCCGATCAGCTCATGCCTTGAACCGAGAATACCGAGATCTCGAACATCACGCGCACGTCGCCGGCCTTTGCATAGGGGTTCTTCTCGAGCCCGAGATACTTGTACGCGAGCTGGTCGATATGTGCGGCGGCAACGTCGTCCTGCCTCACGTGGGTGACGGTGCCGCGGAGCTGGACGTACCGATCGGGGTTGTCGGGATCGACGATGGACAGCGCCACTTTCGCCCCCAGTTTCATGTTGCGCACCTTCGTTCGCCCCAGCGCCGAGTTCACGCGGATCTTGCCGTCGGCATAGTCGAACCACACCGGCGTGTTCTGCGGCGAGCCATCGGGCATCACCGTCGCCAGGTGCGCGAGGGCTTTCTTCTCCTGCAGCAGATCGAGGTAGATACCGGGAATTTCGGTCATGGGCTCCGGCCGGGCTGTACGAGGTCGAGCATAGCCGAAACGCCGGAAGGGTCACCATATGCCTTGCTGCACCGGCGACTTTTGACGTGCAGACACCCCGCGCGCCTCGCGATGGACAAAGCCCGGCCGTGATTGGAAGCTCCGCCAGGGACGAAGCAATCGAGGAAACACATGACGTCGGGTATTCCCGTTGAGGACTGGATCGCCCATCACGCGCGTTTCGCGCCGGGAGCGGAGGCGGCGCACGATCTCGCTTCCGGCCGGCGCTTCACCTATGCGCAGTTCGACGAGCGCATCACGCGGGCGGCGCTGTGGCTCGGCCGTTCCTTCGGCGTGAAGCGCGGCGATCGCGTGGCGGTGCTCAGCATGAACGACACCGATGTCTTCGAGCTGCAATTCGCCTGTCGGCGGCTGGGGGCGATCTTCCTGCCGCTGAACTGGCGCCTGGCCGTGCCCGAGCTCGAGTTCATCGCCAAGGATGCAGGTCCCGTGGTGCTGGTCCACGGCACCGAGTTCGCCGAGGCAGCGCAGGAGGTGGCAACGCTCGCCGGCATCCGCCACACCGCCGACCTCGCCAACGGCAAGCCCAGCGCCTACGAGGCGGGACTGCTGGCGGCGAGCGGCACGCTCGACCCGCCCGCACTCGACCTCGGCGACACCTGGACGATCATGTATACGTCGGGCACGACGGGGCGACCCAAGGGCGCGCAGATCACTTACCAGATGTGCGTCTTCAACAGCGTCCATTGCGCCATGGCCGTGGGGCTGACGGCGGCGACCAAGAACCTGGTGTTCCTGCCGACGTTCCACACCGGCGGGCTCAACGTCTACGCCAACCCGACCTTCCATACGGGCGGCTGCAACGTGGTGATGCGGGCCTTCGATCCCGGGCTGTTCCTGCGCCTGCTGACAGATCGCGATCTCGGCCTCACCCATCTGCTCGGCGTGCCGACCAACTTCCTGATGCTGGCGCAGGAGCCGGGCTTCGCCGCCGCGGACCTCTCCCATATCGCCTGCATCGGCGTCGGTGGCGCGGCGGCGCCGCTGGCTCTGATCGAGGAGTACGGCCGCAAGGGGATCCGCCTGCAGCAGGGCTGGGGCATGACGGAGACCGGGCCGATGGGCCTGATGCTGTCGGGCGCGAGGGCGTTGGACAAGGTCGGCTCGTCCGGCCTGCCGCCGATGTATGTCAGGCTGAAGG
>JAEWIV010000287.1 GCA_023386865.1 Pseudomonadota bacterium | reverse complement strand
CCCCCAGCACAGGTCGAAGCTGATGGCGAGCAGCGACAGGATCAGCACGTTGGTGGCGAGCGTGACGAGGTCGGTGCGCTCGCCCAGGACGAAGGGAACGGCCAATGCCACCAGCAAGGTCGCGCCCTCGATCCAAGGCACGACGCGGCGATTTCTTTTCCCGTCATACCGACCGGAGCCGCGCGCAGCGAGGCTGAGTGGAGGGGCCTGTTCTGTCGCCGCGTCGACAAGAACAGGTCCCTCCACTGCGCGCTGCGCGCTCCGGTCGGAATGACGGATGTTTGAAGCCACTCAACATTCCTTCGGATCGCCCATCTTGTCGCTTTCGATGACGGCGTAGCGCGTCTTGCCGGCGTCGACCTTGCACTGGGCGATGTACATGTTCATCTTGCAGTGCATCTTGCCCGGCACCATCTCGGCGCCGCCGCCGGGACCGTCCGCGATCTTGGCCTTGTCCATCGCCGCCGACACCGCGTCGCGCGAGAGGTCGCCGTTGGTGGCCTTGACGGCGGCTTCGTAGAACTTGATGCCGCGATACATGCCCGTCGAGGCCGAGCCCGCGGTGAACAGGTACTTGGTGTCGGGGAACTTCTTCATGTAGTCGGCCTGCAGCTGCTTGCTGAACGGGTCGTCGACCGACTGGAAGTAGTCGAGGCAGCTGTACAGGCCCTCCATCTCCTGGGCGGGATGGTAGTTCAGCAGGTTCTCGTCGTAGTAGACGCAGGACAGCACGCCGCCGTTCTTCTGGAAGCCCGATTCGTAGAGCTGCTTGACGAAGGGCTGCAGCCCCGGCGGGATCACGGTGTTGAACACGCAGTCGACCTTGCCGTCGCGGATCTTGCCGATGGTCGCCGAGTATTCGGCCTGGTCGAGCGGGTAGTACTCCTCGAACACGACCTCGCCGCCGTTGGCCTCGATGACCTTGCGGGCGTACTTGTTCAGGAGCTGCGGCCAGACGTAGTTGGCCGAGGGCATGGCGAAGCGCTTCTTGCCGACGGTCTTGATCAGGTAGGGAATGAGCTTGTCGCACTGCTGCGCCGGCGTCGGGCCGGTGCAGTAGAGGTGCTTGGTGCATTCCTGCCCTTCGTAGAGCTGCGGATAGATGTAGAGGGTGCGGCCGCGATTGACGATCGGATCCTTGATCGCCTGGCGCATCGCCGAGGTGATGCCGCCCAGCACGACGTTGCACTTGCGCTCCTGGATAAGCTTGCGGACGTTGCCGACGGCGACCTTGGGGTCGGACGCGGTGTCCTCGAGGAAGAGCTCGATCTGGCGGCCGGCGACGCCGCCCGCCTTGTTGATCTGCTCGACGGTGAACTGCGCCACCTGCCAGTTGGCGTTGCCCGAGGGCGCGATCGCGCCGGTGATGTCGGTGGCGATGCCCATCTTGATGGGATCGGCGGCGTGGGCGCGCCGGACCGGCAGCATCCATCCGCCGCCGCCGGCGATCCAGCCGGCGGCCGCGAGCGCGCTTGCGCCGATCAGGCGGCGACGGCCGAGCTGGGGTTGGTCGTTGCGATGCGACTGGTCGGTCATGTCAGAGCCTCCCCTGGGTGATGAATCCTTGTGGACGCAGTTTCACGATGATCAACGCGATGACGAAAACCAGCGGATCGGCCAGCACCGGGATGACCAGCCACGGCAGCCCGGCGGCCATGCCACCGACGGCGGCGGCGCCCAGCACCGGCCCCTCGAAGGTGCCGACGCCGCCCAGCATGACCGACAGGAAGGCCTGCACCAGGAAGCGCGTGCCGATGTCGGCGGAGAGCTGGTAGAGCGGCACGATCAGCGCACCGGCGAGGCCGGCCAGTGCTGCGCCGAAGGCGAAGGTGAAGGCGTAGAGCGTGGTGGTCGAGATCCCGCAGGCGCGGGCCAAATTCGGGTTCTCGAGCGAGCCGCGGACCTGCAGGCCGACCGAGGTGCGGGCGAGGAAGAGCCAGGTGCCGGCGACGACGACAACGGTGGTCAGCACGATCACGGTGCGCCAGGCCGAGACGTCGACGCCGAACACGGTGAACACGCCGGCGATCGGCTCGGAGATCGATTTGTAGTGGCCGCCTAGCAGCCCGCGCACGATCTCGCGGATCACCAGGCCGATGGCATAGGTGCCCAGCATGGCGATGATGGGCGCGGCATAGAAGCGGCGGATCACCAGCCGTTCCAGCACAAGGCCGATCAGCGCCAGCACCACGGGCGCGGCCAGGATGCCGGCCCAGGCGGAAAGCCCGACGCTCTCGAACAGGTAGACGGTGTAGGCGCCGAGAAGGACGAACTCGCCGTGGGCGAAGTTGAAGATGCCCATCATGCTGGCGATGACCCCCAAGCCGAGCACGATCAGCACCATCACCGAGATGAAGGCGAGCACGTCGAAGGCAAGCTTGACTTCGATGCTCATGACATCGCACCGCACGGTGGCCGGCCATCGGCCGGATATGGGAGTCGGCGGAGGTTAGCGTCGGCTGTTGACCGAGTCAGCCGGCTTTTTTCGCTGATCGATGCCTTTCGCCTCGGCAGCGACGTGCTGCCGGGGCAGCAGCGTTGGATCATGCGCATGTACAATTCGACGCCTTCCCCGATGGAGGTGGATCGCGACGCCTGCAATCGACGAAGCAAGGGACGTGCCGGCTGAACGTCGGGCGGGGCCCTGAGGCGATGCTTGCGCGACTTGAAGAGCAGCGGAGCGAAGTCCCCACGGCCGAGCGCGTTGGCGCCGCATCGGCGCCGGACGCAGGACTCCCGAACATGGCTGTGGCTTTCGACGGCCATTATGCCGATCCTCTCGAAGAGCGTCGGCGGAGATGGGCCACAATATCCGGCGACGACATCAACCCGTTCGAGGCGCAGCGCCTCTGGAGGTCATGGGCCATGGAGATTTCCGGCAAGACTGCCATCGTCACCGGCGCCGCCTCGGGCATCGGCCTCGGCATCGCCACGGCCCTCGCCGAAGCCGGCGCCAACGTGGTGATGGCCGACATCCGGAAGGACGCGGTCGAGCAGGCGGCGCACCGGCTGTCCGGCACCAACAAGCAGGTGCTGCCGGTCAGGATCGACGTCACCCAGGAGCAGTCGGTGATCGACGCGCTGGCCGAGGCGGAGCGCCGCTTCGGCAAGCTCCATATCGCCTGCAACAATGCCGGCGTGCCGATGCACGGCACGAAGCTGGTGGACGTGTCGGTGGCCGACTGGGCCTTCGTCATCGGCGTCAACGTCTGGGGCGTCATCCATGGCATCCGCCACTTCGTGCCGGCGCTCCTGAAGCACGGCGAGGCCGGCCACGTGGTCAACACCGCGTCGGTCGCCGCCACGCAGAACCGCCGCGGCACCAACCAGGGGCCGTACTCGATGAGCAAGTACGCCGTGCTGTCGCTGTCGGAGGCGCTGGAGCACGAGCTCGAAGGCACCAATGTCGGCGTGACCGCGTTGTGCCCCGGCCCGATCGCCACCAACATCGCGCAGGGCGCGCGCAACCGCCCCGATCACCTCGGCGGGCCCCAGGTCCGCCCGACCGACGAGGCGGTCCTGGCGGAGCGCCTGGCACGGACCGGCATCGACCCGAAGGCGGTCGGCGAGCGGGTGATCGACGCGATCCGCACCAGGACCTTCTATGCCTTCGTCAGCGCCGTGCCGACCGACGTGATCAAGGCGCGGCACCGCCGCATCGAGGCGGCGCTCGAGACGAGGTGGACGACGTCGTACTAGGTGATACGTCGCATGGCACTCAAACGGATGGACAATGTCGGGATCGTCGTCGACGACCTCGCAGCGGCGATCGATTTCTTTCGCGAGCTCGGCCTCGAGCTCGAAGGGCGGGCCACGATCGAAGGCGAATGGGCCGGACGTGTCACCGGCCTCGGCGATCAGCGCGTCGAGATCGCCATGATGCGCACGCCGGACGGCCACGGCCGGCTCGAGCTGTCCCGCTTCCTCGCGCCGCCCGTCGTCGCCGATCACCGCAACGCCCCGGTCAACGCCCTGGGCTACCTCCGCGTCATGTTCGCCGTGGACGACCTCGACGACACGCTCGAAAGGCTCCGCAAGCGCGGCGCACGGCTCGTCGGCGACGTCGTCCGGTACCAAGACGCCTATCGGCTTTGCTACATCCGCGGGCCTGAAGGCCTGCTCATCGGACTGGCGCAGGAACTCGGCTGAGCGCAACACGACGACTGCATCGCGCGGTTCATCGCAGGTGAGCCACGGGCAAACGCCCTGTCCGTCCTTTCGTCGAGCTGCTTGACCTGCATCAAGGTCGTCCTCCGACCCCGGCTCCAGAGTGGTCCTCTGGAGGAGTTCTTGAACATCGCGGCCGCGACCCCCACCGAGCTACCTGAAACCAGGCGTCCCGCGCATTCCGTGCCGGCGGACGACCTCGTCGCAGCCGGCAAGCGGTTACGCGACACGGTTCCGCGCGCAAGCCAGGGCGAATGGAAGCGGCCCAGGAATCGGCCAGATCCGATCGAGCTGCTGCGGGCCGCCGATGCCGATCGCATCCCCGAGCTCCTGCCGATCCGCTATGGCCGCATGCTGCAGACGCCGTTTACCTTCTTCCGCGGCTCGGCCAACGTGATGGCCGCCGATCTCGCGGGCACGCCGTCCACCGGCATCCGTGTCCAGGCCTGTGGCGACTGTCATCTGCTCAATTTCGGCGGCTTCGCCACGCCCGAGCGCAACATCGTGTTCGACATCAACGACTTCGACGAGACGCTGCCGGCGCCGTGGGAGTGGGACGTCAAACGGCTGGTCGCCTCGTTCGTGCTGGCCGCGCGGTCCAACGGCCTGTCGGACGCGGCGGGCCGCGACGCGGCGATAGCCTGCGCCCGCAGCTATCGCGAGCGGTTGCGCGACGTTGCCGAGATGAGCCCGCTCGAGGCGTGGTACGCCAGGATCGGCCTGGATGATTTCCTCGGGTTGATCGACGACCCCGACGTGAAGAAGCGCGTGCTGCACCGGGTCGAAAAGGCGAAGCAAGAGACGGCCTCCGAGGTCGACTATCCGAAGCTGGCCGAAATGGTCGGCGGCCAGGTCCGCATCAAGGACCAGCCGCCGTTGATCTTTCACATGGAGGTGCAGCAGGAGGCACGCTTTGGGGAGTTCCTGGACAAGGCGCGTGCCGACTATCGGCAGACCCTGCCCGACGATCGACGCGCCCTGCTCGACCGCTACCGCCTGGTCGATGTGGCGATCAAGGTCGTGGGGATCGGCAGCGTCGGGCGTTACTGCGCCATCGGCCTGTACATGTCGTCCTCGAACCAGCCGCTGTTCCTGCAGTTCAAGCAGACCGCCGCCTCGGTGCTCGAGCCCTACGCCGGCAAGAGCGTCTACCCTCACTCGGGCCAGCGGGTGGTGATGGGCCAGCGCCTGATGCAGTCGTCGTCCGATATCTTCCTCGGCTGGATCACCGGCCTGGAAGGCCGCCACGTCTATGTGCGCCAGCTGCGCGACGCCAAGATCAAGCCGCTGGTCGAGACGTTCGATCGCGGCATGCTGGAAACCTACGGCAAGGCCTGCGGCTGGGCACTGGCGCGTGCCCATGGCCGCGCCAGTCATCCCTGGCTGGTCACCGGCTACCTCGGCACCAGCGATGCCTTCGACAAGGCGATGGGCAAGTTCGCCGTGGCCTACGCCGACCAGGCAGAGCGCGATCACGCCGCGCTCAAGGCCGCCGTCAGCGCCGGCACGATCAAGGTCCACATCGAGGAAGACCGCTAACCGCCTCGAAGATCCCACGCGCCTCGAGCGCCCACCATCATGCTCGACATCGACGCCTATCCCCTGTTCGTGATCTTCCCCGTCAGCCTGGTGCTGCTCCTGGGCGCGGGCGAAGTCGGTCACTGGCTGGGCGGGCGGGCCGCGCGGCGTGGAGCGGTCGGGGTGTCGACGCTGGAAGCCGCCATCCTCGGCCTGTTGGCGCTGATGATCGGCTTCACGTTCTCCATGGCCCTGTCGCGCTTCGAAGCGAGGCGCGACGGCGTCGTGGTCGAAGCCATGGCGATCGGCACGACCGCGCTGCGCGCCCGGCTGCTGCCGGCGCCGCACGACAGCGAAACGGTGAAGCTCCTGCGCGACTACGTGCAGCTGCGGCTCGATCTCGTCCGGCGTCCGCTGTCCGTGCAGGAATTCAATGCCGAGATTTCCCGCTCGAACGCCATCCAGGAGATGCTCTGGCAACAGGCCAAGTCCGTCGCGGCAAAGGACAACGCCATGGTGCCGACCGGGCTTTTCCTGCAGTCGCTCAACGAGATGATCGACAATCAGGAAAGGCGCCTGGCAGCGTTCCATGATCGCCTGCCACCGATCATCGTGATCGCGCTCTACGGCGTTTCCGTCATCGCCATCGGCTTCGCCGGCTACGGCAACGGAATCGAGGCGAAACGCTCGCGCCTGCCGGTCCATCTCACGGGCGTACTCGTCGCCGCGATGGTGCTCCTGATCCAGGACATCGATCGTCCCGGCGCCGGCTTCATCAGAGCGAGCCAGCAGCCCATGGCCAACGCCGCGGCAACGATTGCCGCCTTTCCGGAGTGACCGGAGCCATGGACGAGACCATGCCGCTGACCGCCAAGAGGCTGCGCAGCCCGAGAGCCGCCGCCGTCGCCGGCATCATCTTCGCGGCCATGCTGATCGCCGTCCTGCTGCTGTTCAATTCGTCCGTGCCGAGAGAGGTGCTCGACCGGGGCGCGTGGCTGTCGGGCAACCTCGAGCGGGTCGTGCTGGCCATCAACCTGATGCCGTTCGCCGGCATCGCCTTCCTGTGGTTCATCGGTGTGGTGCGCGACCGGATGGCCGAGGCGGAGGACCGGCTGTTCGCCACGGTATTCCTGGGCAGCGGCCTGCTGTTCCTGGCCATGATGTTCGTCGCGACCGCGGTGTTCGGCGCGATGGTCGTCGTCGAGGCGGCGCAGCCCGGGCGCCTGGCCAATTCGACCATCTTCGCGGTGGCGCGCGCCTTCGCCTACACGATCGTCAACGTCTATGCGATCAAGATGGCGGGCGTCTTCATGCTGATCACGTCGACGATTGCGGTGCGCACCGCCTTCGTGGCGCGCTGGATGGCGGCGCCGGGCTTCGCCATGGCGCTGTTCCTGCTGTTTGCCAGCCAATGGGTCGACTGGAGCTTCATCGTCTTTCCGGTGTGGTCTCTCCTCATCAGCGTCTACATCCTGATCACCAATCTCCACCACGCGCCGGCGAGATAGAGCGCCGCGGGGATGCGTTCAGCCGGGCGGAGAAAAAGACACTGTCCTAGAGCGGAATGAGATGTGATGGAACCGCCCGCGGTTCCATCTCATCTCATTCGCGCGCAGCGGGGATGCGTGTTGCAGGAGGCATGATGGGT
>JAEWIV010000263.1 GCA_023386865.1 Pseudomonadota bacterium | reverse complement strand
CCGCGAGGCCGGCCGCACGGCCACGACCCCGCGTCCGGAGGCGCGGGGCGGCGAAGGCCGCTCGAGCGCTTTCGACGGCGTCGATCGCGGCGGGCAGGTCAATCGCGACTACGATCGCGGCCGCTCGTCGTGGGGCGATCGCAGCTTCGACCGCGGCGGTGGCTTCGAGCGCGGCGGCGGGTTCGAACGCGGTGGAGGGTTCCGGCGATGAGCGCGATGTTCCGGCGCGGCTTGCTGGCGGCCGCCCTCTCCTTGGGCATCGCCGCCGGCGCGCTCGCCCAGCAGGCGCCCAAGCTGCAGGGCTTCCCGACGCCCGATGCGGCCGCCAACGCGCTGGCCGAGGCGGTGCGCAAGAACGATCGGCAGGCGATCGGGGCGATGTGGGGCGCCAACTGGCGCAGCTTCGTGCCCGGTACCGACAACGACGTGCAGCGCCGGCGCGGCATCTTCCTCGCGGCCTGGGACGAGAGCCACAAGATCATCATGTCGGGCGATGCCAAGGCCCAGATCGAGGTCGGCAAGGCCGGCTGGACCTTGCCCATTCCGCTCGCCAAGGACGGCGCGGAGTGGCGCTTCGACGTCGCCGGCGGCCTGAAGGAGATGGTGCTCCGCCGCATCGGCCATGACGAGGCGGCGGTCGTCCAGACCCTGCTCGCCATCGTCGATGCCCAGTCCGACTACGCGGCCGAGGATCCGATGAAGACCGGCGCGCCTGCCTATGCGCGCCGTCTGCTGAGCTCGCCGGGCAAGAAGGACGGGCTCTACTGGGACGCCAAGCCGGGCGAGCCGCAGAGCCCGCTCGGCCCCGCCGTCGCCAAGGCGCAGGCCGACGGCCAGTCGCCCGACGGCCACTACGGCTACTATTTCCGCCTGCTCTATTCACAAGGAATGTCGGCGCCCGGCGGCAAGCGCGACTACCTGGTGAACGGCCGCATGATCGGCGGCTTCGGCGTGATCGCCTGGCCGGTGCGCTACGGCGACACAGGCGTGATGACTTTCATCGTCAACCAGGACGGCGTCGTCTATCAGCAGGACCTCGGTCCGCAGACGGCCGAGAAGGCGGGCAGGATTACATCCTTCGACCCGGACAAGGGCTGGGTGAAGGCGGACATGACGCCTCCGTGAGGGAGGCGAACAAGCGGGAGAAGACCATGGTCAAAACAAAAATCCTCGCACTCCTCGTCGTGGCCGGTTTCCTCGGCGGCTGCGAGAACATGACGATGGGCCAGAAGGGCGCCGTCACCGGTGCGGCGCTCGGCACCGGCATCGCGGCGGTGGCCGGCGGCAGCTTCGGCACGGTCGTCGGCGCCGGCCTGATCGGCGGTGCCGTAGGCTATCTCGGCGGCAGCGCCATCGGCGACAAGTAACGGAGGCGATGATGCGCAGACTTCTCGTTGCCGCGGCAGTGGTGTCCGCCGCCGGGGCGGCCCAGGCACAGGTTCCGCCGACCAACTTCGAGCAGGCGGCCTATATCACCTGCAAGGAAGCGCACGCCATGAATCCCGAGGCGCGCAAGACGCTGGCGACCTTCCTCGCCGAGCACTCGGCGCGTCGGCACGGCGTCGTCATTCCCGATGGGCCGCCGGGCGCCCAGCTGGCTCACCTGGTGCGCGGCGGCTGCACGCTGGCGCCGGACGCCTACCTGTTCACGGTGATCGACCGCGCCATCATCGCCGAGCAGAAGAACCTGCCCAAGCGGAAGTAGCTCCTGCCGGGAGCGCGGGCCACCAGCCCGCTCGTGGATCATGCGCCGACCTCGAGGTCGGCGCTCACGCATGACTATGTCATCTTGATCATGACGTGCCTGGCATAGGCTGGGCGCGTGCCCAGGCGCTCGTACCAGGCCCGGACGTTCTTCAGCTCCGGCCGCTCGATATCGAGCGCGTACCAGCGATAGACGAAGCAGCCGACCGGGATGTCGCCCATGGTGAAATGCTGGCCGCCGACATACTTGCGGCCCTCCAGCCAGCCGTCGAGCCGGCCGAACAGGCGGCCGGCATCCTCGGCCGCCTTCTTGATCGCGGCCATGTCGCGCTTCTCGGGCGGCGTGCGGATCAGGCCCCAGAAGCAGATGCGCATGGGCTCGGAGATCGTGCTGAGCTGCCAGTCCATCCAGCGGTCGGCGTCGCTCCTCTGGCCGGGATCGTTGGGCCACAACGTGCCGGCGGCATACTTGGCCGAAAGGTAGCGCACCGCCGAGTTGCTCTCCCAGATCACGTGCCCGCCATCTTCGATGGTCGGCACGACGCCGTTGGGGTTCATGTCGAGGTACCATTTCTGGTCGTTGCCGCCGAAGGCGCCGCCGACGTCGGTGCGCTCGTGCTTGATGCCGCACTCGTCGGCGGCCCACAGCACCTTCTGCACGTTGATCGAGTTGGCGCGACCCCAGATCTTCATGGCTCGTCTCCCTTTCAGCATTCCCATTTCGGTGAGCCGGCACCCAGCCGCAGAAGCTGCTTGGTGTTGGGCTTGTCGCCGGGCTGCGGCGACACGCCCTCGAAACGCACCTGCGAGTCGTCGACCCAGACGGGCCTCGGCCGCAGGAAGGCATTGGCGTCAGCGCCGCATGCCGGCATCTCCGAAACCTCGACCACGCTCGGCCGGTCGCCGCCGAGATCGATGAGCTCGAGCTCGACGCCTGCCATCAGGTTGGATGTCAGGGCGACGGCGCGGCGCCCCGACGGCGAGGGCACCGGCACGGCCGTCACCCGCGTCGTGCGTCCATCGCGCTCCGAGATCAGGTAGGCCATGCTGTCCTCGTAGAGCCCGACATGCACGACATAGAGGCGCTGGGCGGGCCACCACGCCGCCAGGCGGTGGATGCGGAAGCGCTCGGCCTCGCAGGCGGTCTGGTCGTTGCAGTCGGTGATCTTCAGCGTCCGCCCGTCCTGCAGCTTGAGGCGCAGGATGGGCCCGTCGCGCGACGCGCGGTCGGATACCTTGGACAACACCGCCGCATCCGACTGATCGACGGGCTTCGCCCCCGGGATCGGCGCGCAGCAGGGCTGGGCCTCGACGGTCATCTTCGAGCCCCATAGCAGGCCCTTGGACGGCAGCGCCGTGCGCTCGCTCTGCTTCTCCTTCTGGGCGTGAGCCGGTATGGCGAAGGCAACGACGAGGGCAGCCAAAGCCGCGGCGCCGCGGATCATCTTCATCGCTCGTCTCTCCTCGGTCTCAGCATTGCCATTGGCCCTTGCCGCCCTCGATCCGCAAGAGCTGCCTGGCGTCGGGCTTGTCCTCGGGCAGGGGCGATTCGCCTTCGAAGGCGACATGCGTTTCGTCGGTCCACACCGGGATGGGTCGCAGGAACGAATCCGGCCCGGCGTCGCCGCAGTCGGGCATCGTCGTCACCCTGGTGGAAGTCGGCGGATCGCGGACGAGGTCGATGATCTCGAGGTCGACGCCCGACATCAGGTTCGACACCAGCGCGACCGCCTGGCGTCCCGACGGCGACAGCACGGGCGGTGCCGTGGTGACGAGCGTGCGGCCATCGCGCTCCGACACGAGGTAGGCTGCGCTATCCTCGTAAAGTCCGACCAGCACGACGTAGAGCCGATGCTGCGGCCACCAGTCGACCAGCCGGTGGATTCGCGTATCGTCCGCCTCGCAGCCGCTCTGCTCGTCGCAGTCGGTGATCTTGAGCGTGCGGTCGCCGGCAAGCTTGAGCATGAGGGTGCGGCCGTCACGCGCCGCCGAGCCGGCCCACTTCGCCCGTGCCGCGTCGTCGGGGCTGTAGAGCTGGGTGTCGCGGCTCGGCCCGCAGCATCGCTGGTTCTCGATCACGGCTTTCGAGCCGTGCAGCAGGCCCGACGACGGCAACGCCCATTCCCGCGGTGCCTCCTGCGCCTGCACCGCCGTCGCCGCGACAAGCCCGACGACGGAGATCACCGACCACGGCGGCCGCATGCCTAGTGCGCCGCCGCCCAGTTGTCGCCGACGCCAGTCTCGACGACCAGCGGCACCGAGAGCGTGGCGGCGCCCTCCATGACCTTGCGGGCGACCTCCTTGGTCTTGTCGATCTCCTTGTCCGGCACCTCGAACAAGAGCTCGTCGTGGACCTGCAGCAGCATGCGGCTCTTGAGCCTGGCCGTCTTGAGCGCGCCGGGCAGCTTGATCATCGCCTTCTTGATGATGTCGGCGGCGCCGCCCTGCAGCGGAGCGTTGATCGCTGCCCGCTCGGCGAAGGCGCGCATGCCCTGGCTCTTGTCGTTGATGTACTTCAGATGGATCTTGCGGCCGAACGGCGTCTTCACGTAGCCGTTCTTGCGCGCGTAGTCCTTGGTCCGCTCCATGTAGTCGCGGATGCCGGGATAGCGCTGGAAGTACTTGGCGATGTACTCGCGCGCCTCGGGCTGGCCGATGCCGAGCTGGTTGGCGAGGCCGAAGGCCGAGATGCCGTAGATGATGCCGAAGTTGATCGCCTTGGCGCGGCGGCGCACCAGCGGGTCCATGCCCTTGACCGGCACGCCGAACATCTCGCTCGCGGTGATGGCGTGGATGTCGTCGCCGCGCGCGAAGGCCTCCTTGAGCGAGGCGATGTCGGCGACGTGCGCCAAGAGGCGCAGCTCGATCTGAGAGTAGTCGGCCGACAGGAGCTTGTGGCCGGCTTCGGCAATGAAGGCCTCGCGGATCTTGCGGCCTTCCTCGGTGCGTACCGGGATGTTCTGCAGGTTGGGATCGGTCGAGGCGAGCCGTCCCGTCGCCGCCCCGGTCATCTGGTAGGAGGTGTGGACACGGCCGGTCTTGGCATCGAGCTCGCGCACCAGCGCATCGGTATAGGTGCCCTTGAGCTTGGAGATCTGGCGATGCTCCATGATCTTGACCGGGAGCGCATGGCCCTGCGCCGCGAGATCTTCCAGGATGCTGACGTCGGTCGCCCACGACCCGTTCTTGTTGCGCCGGCCGCCCGGCAGCTTCTGCTCGTCGAACAGGATCTCGCCCAGCTGCTTGGGCGAGCCGACATTGAACGGCCGGCCGGCGAGTTTGTGCAGCTCCTGCTCGAGCTCGAGCATGCGCTTCTCGAACTCCGACGAGAGCTTCCTGAGCTGCGGCGCGTCGACCTTGATGCCGGCCTGCTCCATGCCGAGCAGCACCGGGATCAGCGGCCGCTCGATCGTCTCGTAGACGCCCACCATATGCTCGCGGGCCAGCCGGGGCTTGAGCTGGGCCCACAGCTGCATGGTGACGTCGGCGTCCTCGGCGGCGTAGTCGCGTGCCTTGTCGATCGGCACCTTGTCGAAGCTCACCTGCTTGGCGCCGCTGCCGGCCACGGCGGAGAACTTGATCGTGTCCTGGCCGAGATAGAGCTTGGCGAGATCGTCCATGCCGTGATTGTGCTTGCCGGCATCGAGCACGAAGGACAGCAGCATGGTGTCGTCGACCGGGCCGACCTCGACACCGTGCTGGCGCAGCACGCACATGTCGTACTTGATGTTCTGGCCGACCTTGAGGATCGACGGGTCCTCGAGCAGCGGCTTCAGCCTGGCGATCGCCGTCTTGAGCGGGATCTGGCCGGGCAGAAGGTCGCCGGCATCCTTGGCCCCGCCGTCGCCGGCAAGGTCGAGCGCGCCCTGCGCCTCGCCGCCCGGCTTGCGATGGCCGAGCGGCAGATAGGCCGCGCGCCGCCTGGTCGAGTTGACGTTGCCCCACGGCCCTTCGAGCAGGGCGAGCGACACGCCGACCAGGCCGCCATTCTGGGCGTCGAGCGCGTCGGTCTCGCAGTCGAAGGCCACCGTGCCGGCCTTCGTGGCCTCGGCGATCCACTCGTCGAGCGCAGCCTCGTCGGTGAGCAGCTCGTAATCCGCCGCCGTGAAGGGCTGGTTGGATCTGGGCCGGGTCGCCGACGGCGCCGGATTGGCCGCGGGCGCGGGCAGGGCAGGCTTGGCGGCGGGCGCCGCGGGTGCGACCGGGGCCGTGGCCTCGCCCAGCTCGCCGGTGTAGCGCGCCAGAAGGCTCTTGAATCCCTGTTGCTCCAGCCACGGCAGCAGCACGTTGGGATCGGGCTTCCTCTTGTCGAAGCTGTCGGGATCGGCCGGGGCGGGGACGTCGTCCCTGAGCGTCACCAGCTGGCGCGAGATCCGCGCCATCTCGGCATGCTGCTGCAGGGCCTCGCGCCGCTTGGGCTGCTTGATCTCGCCGGCGCGGCTCAGCAGCGTCTCGAGGTCGCCGTACTCGTTGATCAGCTGGGCCGCGGTCTTGACGCCGATGCCGGGCACGCCCGGCACGTTGTCGGTCGAGTCGCCGGCCAGCGCCTGGACGTCGACGACCTTGTCCGGCGTCACGCCGAACTTCTCCATCACGGCCTCGGGCCCGAGCTTGATCTTCTTGATCGGATCCATCATCTCGACGCCGGGGCGAATGAGCTGCATCAGGTCCTTGTCGGACGACACGATGGTGCAGGTGGCGCCGGCCTCGAGGGCCATGCGGGCGTAGGTCGCGATCAGGTCGTCGGCCTCGTAGCCGCCGAGTTCGCACACCGTGACGTTGAACGCCTTGGCCGCCTCGCGGATCAGCGGGAACTGCGGGATCAGGTCCTCGGGCGGCGGCGGGCGGTTGGCCTTGTACTTGTCGTAGATCTGGTTGCGGAAGGTGACCTCGCTCTTGTCGAGGATCATGGCGATGTGATCGACCTCGGGCTTGTCCAGGAGGTCGGCGACCAGCATGCGGCAGAAGCCGTAGACGGCATTGATCGGCACGCCGTCGGGCCGCGTCATCGGCGGCAGTGCGTGGTAGGCGCGGAACAGGTAGCCCGAGCCGTCGACGAGGTAGAGGTGACGGATCGGCTTGTTGTCGCCGTCCGCAGCCGCCTTGCCCGTCTCTTTGCCATTGTCCTTGGCCGCCGCCTTGGCAGCTGGTGCCTTCGATTTCGCCATGCTCAAGGCCTAGCACGCGGCGGGCGGGACTCTCCAGCACCGCCCATGTGCACAGTCGATGTTTGAATTCGTGTTGCCCCTAGATGGGCTCTGGATATTCACTTTTCAAACAGGTCGCTGATGTCGTCCAAGGCGGCGGGCGCGATCGATGCGTGGCGGGGGTCCATGACCATGCGCTGCCCGAGGAACGCCCAGTAGAGGAAGGCAGCCCGGCGCTGCGCCTTTTGGCCCTCCACCCCGGCTGCCGCCAGCATCTTGGCGATGTAGGCGACCCGCCGGGCGTCGACTGACGCGACGATGGCAGCGACGTCGCGATCCTGGGCGGCCCAGGAACGGATGGCGCGGTC
Organism: Pseudomonadota bacterium; assembly: GCA_023386865.1. GTDB lineage: Bacteria > Pseudomonadota > Alphaproteobacteria > Reyranellales > Reyranellaceae > Reyranella. The sequence goes on along the minus strand of JAEWIV010000263.1, from coordinate 951 downwards.
GAGGCTGCGCCTGCTGGAGAAGGCGCCTCGCATGAGTTGTTTCAGGCGATCCGGCCGGTCCTTCCGGGCTTCGAGGTCGCGGATGACGCGGTCGGTCGCCTCTACCTGCCAGCTCTGCAGGAGCTGTGCGCGAAAGTCGGCGATGTCGCGGAAGTGCCAGTAGAAGCTGCCGCGCGATACTTTCAGGCCGTCGGCCATCGGCCCGACCTTGAGGGCGTGGGCGCCGTCTTTTGCCAGGGTTCTGAGGCCGTGGCTGATCCAGTCGGACTTGGCGAGGCGATCGGTCATGGGCTGACCATACACAAGTGTATTGACGGCAGCCATGATGCGGCATACCAACCATACAGAGGTGTATGGTCATGAACTGGCAAGATGCTGCCCTGGCCATGGCTGGGGTGATCGGCGGCGTCACCGCGGTGATCCATGGAGTCCTGATCCAGCGGCTTGTCGTCAGGCCGGTCGAGGCGTCCTTGCTCGCCGAGCCTCGGCCGGAGGCGATCCGGAGGCTGGTACCGCTGCTCATGCAGTTCAGCACCTTCGCGTGGTTGATCGGCGCGCTCGCCTTGATCGTCGCGGCGCGCTGGTTCGAGCCGCAGGCGCGCCTGGTGACCGGCCTGCTGGTCGGCAGCCTCTATCTGTTCGGCGCGCTCGGGAACTTCTGGGCGACGAGCGGCCGCCATCCCGGCTGGATGCTGATGACGGCGGCGCTCGTGCTGATCGCCGCGGGCCTCACTTCACCGAGTTGAGCGTCGGCAGCCGGTAGCGATCGGCGGGATCGTTCCAGCCCTTGAAGTTGGGCTTGCGCTTCTCGGCGAAGGCGGCGCGCGATTCCATGAGGTCACTCTTGGCGCCGTGCTCGTGCAGGGCGGCGGCGAGCTTCTGCATGTCGTCGCCGGGCGCCGGCCGCATCTGGCGCATCATGTGCACGGTGTTGACGCGCGAGGCCGGCGG
>JAEWIV010000230.1 GCA_023386865.1 Pseudomonadota bacterium | reverse complement strand
CGTCATCGTACTTCTTCTGTGCGAACGCTACTCGGGTACCCGAAAGCATCGTCGCCGCGGCGGCGCCGCCGACGAAAGCACGCCTGTTGGTCTTCATGGTGCTGCTCCCTGTTGGGTTTACGCCATCGACTACTCCTCACTCGTTGAAACGGTGGTTGCCAGGACGAACTCAGGGCTTGCGTTCGGACGAAGCCGCAGCCGCCGCCCCTCGCGCCGGCGCGCCGGCGACGGTGCGGGCCGACTTGAGCCGCAGCCACAGGAAGTAGAGGCCGCCGGCGATGCCCATCGGCATCACGTAGATGATGGCGATGAGCAGGATGCCGAACACGGTGTAGGCCGACAGGTCGAACTGCAGGCCGAGGTCGTTCTTGACGAACTGCGACAGGGCCTGCGCCGAGTTGTCGACCAGCACGTAGAAGATGCCGCCGATCACCGAGCCGGCGAGCGAGCCGATGCCGCCGACGACGAGGCCGATCAGGAACTTGATCGACAGGAAGATGTTGAAGCTGTCCGGCGCGACGAAGGCGATGGCCGAGGCCGACAGCGCGCCGGCGATGCCGGTATAGGCGGCGCTGATGCCGAAGGTGACGGTCTTGTAGAGGGCGATGTCGATGCCCATCGTCTCAGCCGCCATGTTCTGGTCGCGGATCGCCATCATGGCGCGCCCGCTGCGGCTGTTCAGCATGTTGGCCGCCGCCCAGAACAGGATGACCATCGTGACCAGGCAGAAATAGTACAGCCACTGGTCCTCGCTCAGCGGCAGGCCGAACGGCACCTCCGGCTTCATCAGCACGATGCCCTGGACGCCGCCGGTCAGGCCCTCGAGCCACTTGTATTTCAGGATCTGCGGCACCGCGAGGGCGAGCGCGAAGGTCGCCAGCGCGAGATAATGGCCTTCGAGCTTGAGCGCCGGCAGGCCGAACAGGTAGCCGACGATGAAGCAGACGATGGCGGCCGCCGGGATCGTCGCCCAGTACGGCCAGTTGAGCTGGTCCATCAGGATGGCGGCGGCGTAGGCGCCGACCGCGTAGAAGGCGCCGTGCCCGAGCGAGAACTGGCCGTTGAACCCGGTCAGCAGGTTGAGGCCGAGCACCGCGATCGAGGCGATGATCATCGTGCTGACGAGGAACAGCCGATAGTCGGAGATGGCGTCGGGGAAAAACGGCTTCAGCAGCGGCATCACGAACGCCACCACGACGAGGCCGAGCACCCACTTCTTGGCGGTGGTCATGTCAGACTCTCTTCACGACGACGCGGCCGAACAGCCCGGCCGGTTTCACCGTCAGCACGAAGATGACGATGATCAACGCGACGGTGAGCTTCTCGCCGTTGCCGATGATGTAGATGCCGGTCGCCTTCTCAATCTGGTTGCCGGCATAGGCCACCATGTTCTCGAGGACGCCGACGATGAAGCCGCCGGCGACGGCGCCGGCCGGATTGGAGATGCCGCCGACCAGGGCGCTGGCGAAGGCGTAGAGCAGGATGCCGCCCATCATGTTGGGGTCGAGATAGACGATGTGCGCCACCATGATGCCGGCGACGGCGCCGACCGAGGCGGCGAGCCCCCAGCCCAGCGCCAGCATCCAGTCGACGCGGACGCCGACCAGGCGCGCCATCTGCGGGTTCTGGGCGGCGGCCCGCATGGCGAGCCCGAGCGGCGTGTAGCGGAAGAACGCGAACAGCAGGCCGAGCACGACCAGGGTCACGAGCACGACGCCGAGCTGGTGCGGGCCGATGACGCCGGCGATGCCGAAGCTGCTCTTGGGGAACGGCGAGGGATATTCCTTGATCAGGTAGCTCCAGATCGCGCCGGCCACCGAGTTGAAGATCGCGAGCAGGCCGATGAAGACCACGATGATCGACAGCACCGGCGCGGTGTGCAGCGGTCTGAGCACGATGCGCTCGATCGCCACGCCGAGCACGAAGGACAACGCGACGGCGATGACGAAGGCGGTCCAGAAGCTCATGCCCCAGGTCATCAGCTGCCAGCTCAGATAGGTGCTGAACATCGCCATCTCGCCCTGGGCGAAATTGATGTGGTCGGTCGACACGTAGATCATCACCAGCGCCAGGGCGACGCAGGCGTAGATGGCGCCGTTGGCGAGGCCCGATGCGATCTGCTGGAGGAACTGTTCCATCTTCTGCCTCAGTACCCGAGGTAGGACTTGCGGATGTTCTCGTCGTTCTTGATGACCGCGGAGGGGCCCGACATCACCACCTTGCCGGTCTCCAGCACGTAGGCATGGTCGGCGAGGTCGAGTGCCAGCGCGGCATTCTGCTCGACCAGCAGGATGCTGACCTTCTCCTCCTCGTTGATGCGCCGCAGGATGCGGAAGATCTCGACGACGATCAGCGGCGCCAGGCCGAACGACGGCTCGTCGAGCAGCATCAGGCGCGGTCCCAGCATCAGGGCGCGGGCGATCGCCAGCATCTGCTGCTCGCCGCCCGACAGCGTGCCGGCCTGCTGCTGGATACGCTCCTTGAGGCGCGGGAAATAGGTGAAGACGCGCTCGAGGTCGCGCGTCACGCCCGCCTTGTCCCGGCGCGTGTAGGCGGCGATGCGCAGGTTCTCGTCGACGGTGAGCGTGGTGAAGGTGCCGCGGCCCTCGGGCACGTGGGCGATGCGCTGGCGCACGACCTCCTCGGTCGGCAACCTCGTCATGTCCTTGCCGTCGAACCGGATGACGCCCTCGCAGCGCACCATGTTGCAGATGGCGCGGAGCGTGGTCGTCTTGCCGGCGCCGTTGGCGCCCAGCAGCGTGGTGATGCCGCCGGTCTCGATGTCGAAGCCGACGTCGTACAGCGATTGCGTCTGGCCGTAGAACGCCTTCAGTCCCTTCACTTCCAGCAGCGCGGCCATCACGAGGTCCCCAGATAGGCGCGGATCACCTCGGGATCGCGCTGCACCTCGGCCGGGGTGCCGTCGGCGATCTTCTTGCCGAAGTCGATGGCGACCACCTTGTCGGACACCGACATCACCAGGCTCATGTGATGCTCGACCAGCAGCACGGTGACGTGCTGCGTGTCGCGCACCCGCTTGATCTGGCCCTTCAGCACCTCGATCTCGTCGTGGTTGAGGCCCGCCGCCGGCTCGTCGAGCAGCAGCAGCTTGGGGCTCGAGGCGAGCGCGCGCGCGAGCTCGACCCGCTTGCGGATCGGGAACGGCAGGCCACCGGCCATGGCGTTGGTGAAGGGCACGAGGTCCATGAAGGCGATCAGCTCGTGCGCGCGCGCCGCGACCTGCGCCTCCTCCGGCGCGACCTTGGGCAGGCGCAGGGCATTGTCGAAGAAGCTCGTGCTGCTGACGCTGTGGCAGCCGACCTTGACGTTGTCGAGCACCGACATGCGGTCGAACAGGGCGACGTTCTGGAAGGTGCGGCCGATGCCGATGCGCGGGATGTCGTAACGCGGCCGTTTCAGGATCGACGCGCCCTCGAACAGCACGTCGCCGCTGTTCGGCGTGTAGAGTCGGCTGAGGCAGTTGAACAGCGTCGTCTTGCCGGCGCCGTTGGGGCCGATCAGGCCCGCGATCTGTCCGGAGGAAACGTCGAAAGTCACGCCGTCGAGCGCCACGATGCCGCCGAAGCGGACCGAGACGTCGCGCACGCTGAGCAGCGGCGAGCCGCTGGGAGAAGTCGGTGCTGCCATGTTCACGCTGGTTTCGTAGACCGGTTGATCCAACGCTCCGGCGCTACGAAATTACCCTTGCCTCCCAAACACTTGCGACCCTTCTGCGGAATCGTCACTCGAAGGACGATGGCCTATCCGATTGGGCGAAGCAACTCAAATGGCGTCGCGCCATGCTTTGGGCGCGATTGCGCCGCAGGATTGATCCGCAGCGCGGACGTTGACACGGTCCGCGTTGCCGCCGATACGACACCACCCCTCTCAATGCGGGTTCACCGCCGATGAAACGCCTCTTCCATTCAGCCCTCTTCACCGCTGCTGTCCTGAGC
>JAEWIV010000207.1 GCA_023386865.1 Pseudomonadota bacterium | reverse complement strand
CGTACCAGGAAGGCGGTCGGCACGAGGACGACCCAGGCGAGGATGGCGATCACGAGCTGGGCGGTGCGCCAGTCGTAGTTGGTGATCAGCCAGCTCGCGAAGGGCGAGACGGTCATCGGCGCCATGCCCATGCCGGCGGACACCAGCGAGACGGCGAGGCCGCGATGCTTCTCGAACCAGCCGGTCACCGTCGTCATGACCGGGATGAACACCGCGCCGGTGGCGCCACCGACGACGAGGCCGTATACGAGCTGGAACTCGAGCAGGCTGGAGGCGCGGCTGGCGAGCAGCAGGCCCAGCCCCATCAGCACCCCGCCGGCGAGGACGACCGGCAGCGGGCCGAAGCGGTCGGTGAGCGCACCCCAGCCGAACGAGGCGAAACCCATGATCAGGAACACGATCGTCATGGCGCCTGAGATGCCCGTGCGCGACCAGCCGGTGGCATCCGCCATCGGCTGCAGGAACACGGCCAGCGAGAACACCGCGCCCGCCGCCACGCAGCCCAGCAGGCCGCCGGCGGCGACCACCACCCAACCGTAAAACACCTTCATCGACTGCTCCTCGAACGGGTTCGATCCATACTTAACCCATAGGTTAAGTGATCGCAACCGGCCTGTCACCCCTGGAAGACGAACGGCGAGGGCGAAAGCATACGCCTTCGCCCGATTTATTGTCGGCCCGGTGGAAAGCAGGAGGTGACGCGGTTCGCGGAACGCGCCATCGTATGAAAAAGGAAGACGTTGCGGCAGGAGACCCGGCACATGACACGCTTGCTGATTGCGCTCGCCCTCTCGTTGGGCGTCGCCGCCTGCTCGGGCCCCGCAGCGGCGCCGACTTGGAAGAAGGCCGGCGCGACCGACGCCACGATCGCCGCCGACACCGCGCAATGCCGCACCTCTGCGCAGCAGCAGGCGGCGCGGCTCTATCCCTACGGCTCCAGCAATCCGGCCCTGGGCGGAGCGGGCATGGTCGCGGCGCAGCAGCAGGCCAACAACGATCGCGCCAGCGCCGAGATCGAGATGTTCAACGACTGCATGCAGGGCAAGGGATACGCGCGGTAGGGGCGTCGGCCAGGCGCTTCAAGCCTCGCCATAGTGAACGCGCCGGTAGGCGCGTGACGGGATCAGGTCGTCGGTGTGGATGTCCCACACCGTGCCGATGTTCGCCGCCTGGTGCTCGCGGAACAGCGGCGCGAAGCGACCCATCTCGGTGACGGCCGCACCGCGCAGGCCGAATCCCGTGGCCACGCCGGCGAGGTCGCCGCGGCCGTGCATGGCCTCGGCGGGATCGATGCCGTTGGCGCGGAACTTGTGGAACTCCGCGCCGTAGCCGCCGTCGTTCATCACCGAGATCAGCATGCGGATGCCCTGGCGGCGGATCGTCTCCAGTTCCTGGATGTGCATCAGCAGGCTGCCGTCGCCTTCGATCAGCATGACCTTCCCGTCGCCGCGCGCCGCGGCGATGCCGATGGCGGCGGGCAGGCCCGAGCCGATGGCGCCGAACTCGTTGACCACGTGATACTTGTCGGCCGGCCGGCCCTTCATGTGGGTCATGGCGATGCTGAAGTAGTGGCCGCCGCCGACCACGATATCCCAGTCCTTGGGAATCGCCTGGTCGAGCTCGAGGATCGCCTTGCGTGGATCGACGGTGTTGGGCTGGACCTGGAACGCCTTGGAATCGGGTGAGTCGCTGGCGATCTGCTGGGCCATGTCGCCGTCGCGGAAGCCGGTGCGCGACACGCCGCGCGCCTTCAGGCAGGCAGCGATCGCCTCGGCGGCGGCCTTGGCGTCGGCACGCACATGCAGGTCGGCGGTGCGCAGGCCCTGCCACAGGCCGCGCGGGTTGACGTCGATCTGCACGGTGCGGGCGGCGGGATAGAGATAGCCGCCCTCGGTCGTGTAGTGGCCGAGGCCCGCGCCGACGCCGATCACCAGGGCGGCCTCGGCGAAGCGCTCGCGCGCGAAGTCGCTGGCGAAGGAGCCGGCGATGTCGAGCGCCCACGGATTGCCGTCGAACAGGCCCTTGCCCAGCAGCGACGTCGCCAACAGCGCGCCCGACTGCTCGGCCAGCGCCTCCAGCGCCTGGCGCGCGCCCGAGCGGATGACGCCGCGGCCGGCCACGATGATCGGCTTCTCCGCTTCGGCGATCATGTCGACGACGCGGTCGACGATGGCGGGATCGGGCAGCGGCCGCTGCGCCATCGGCACCAGCTCGGAGGACGGCGTGTAGTCGGTGAGGTGCGGCCAGGGCTGCTTCTGGAGATCCATGGGCACCGAGAGCACCACCGGCTTGCATTCGGCCTGGGCGACCTGGAAGGCCTCGCGCACGTTGTCGAGAACGCGGTCGATGTGCTTGACGCCGACGAAGTGCGCGCCGCAGGCGAGGGTGAGCGGCGCCATGTCGATCTGCTGGATGTACCAGGAAGCGGTGAGCGGCGAATCGCCCGCGAACACCACCAGCGGCGTGTTGGAGGGCGCCGAGATGGTGAGCGCCGTCATGATCTGGGTGAAGCCGGGGCCGCAGGTCGTCGAGGCGACGCCGACCTTGCCGGTGCCCGGGCATAGCCGTCGGCCATGGCGACGGCGCAGTGCTCGTGGCGCGCATGGACCACCTTCATGCCGGGCAGCTTCGCCATCGCCACCGACCAGTACATGTTGGCGTCGCCCATCAGGGTGAAGAGCGTATCCACGCCCTCGGCCGCGAAGGCGCGGGCCAGCATGTCGGTCACCTGCAGCTTGCTCATTTCCGTGTCTCCCCTTTTTTGAACAGGCTGCGCAGCCACGACAGGAATGCGCGCCACATGAGGTTTCCGGCCCGCAGCTCGGTCGCGGAGGACTGCGGCCCGGGCGGCGGCGCTTCCGGTGCCGGCGGCGCCGGTGCGGCGGTGACGGGCTGCGGTGCGGGGCGGCGCTCGGCGACCAGCTTGGCGAGATTGGTCGAGAACTCGGCCAGCAGGGCGCGCGCGACATGCACGCCGCCGGCATTGGCGAAGGTCTCCAACGGCCCGCTGACGCTGAACGTGCCGTCGATGGCGAGCTCGCTCGTCTCCCGGCCCGTGACCTTCACATTGCCGGAAGCGAGCGCGCGCGAGGCGCCGCGTCCGTCGATGCCGCGGCCCTCGATGGTGCAGGTTCGCGCGGAGTGGTCGAAAACGAGCGTCGCCTCGCCGCGGAAGACCGCGACGGTCGGCCCGAACTTCACGCGCACCGAGCCGCGCCACAGCCCGTCGCCCTGGTCGGGCGCCAGCGTCGCGCCGGGGATGCACGACGCGACCAGCGCCGGATCGCTGAGCAGCGGCCAGACCTCCTCGGCCGGCAGGGGGATCGTGGTTCGCTCGCTGAGGGACGGCATGGCTAGGCGGCAACCCGCCGCGCGGCCTCGTCCTGCATGATGGTGGTGCGCCAGTGGATGCGCGGCTGGTCGATGGGATAGCCGCCGCAGGCCCTGTGCAAGGCGCAGCGATTGTCCCAGATCACGATGTCGCCCTTCTGCCACTGGTGCTGGTACTGGGCCGGCGTGTCCACCATGTAGGGCGTGAGCTCGTTCACCAGGGCCGCGCTGTCGGCCTCGCTCATCCCCTGGATGCGCACGATATGGTGAGGATTGGCATAGAGCGAGGTGCGCCCCGTCTCCTCGTGGACACGCACGATCGGATGGACGGCAGGCGGCCGTTGCCGGTCCTCGGGCTCCAGCAGTTCATGGCCCTCGCGCTTCTTGCCGCCGTAGATGTATTCGGCCCTCAGTCCGGCGATGCGCCGCTTCAGGCCGTCGGGAAGGGCGTCGAAGGCTTCGTACATGCTGGCGAAGGCGGTATCGCCGCCGGTCGACGGGATGGCGAGACCGTAGAGTTGGGTGGCCTTGCAAATCTCGTCGTCCCACGGGGAATCGGTGTGCCAGTGGCCGCCGCGATTGTAGATCGCCCGATCGACCTGACCGTCCGCCCGCCGCGTGCCGATGCCCATCACCGTGAGCTCGGGATGCTCAAGATCTCGCGTCTTCTTCACGCGATGTGGCTTCAGTCGGCCGAACCGGCGGGAATAGGCGAGGAACTCTTGCTTGCCGAGGGTCTGGCCGCGCACGACCATGACGATGCTGTCGAGCCAGGTCCGGTAGAGGGTATGCCACTGCTCGTCGGACAGTGCGCGCACGTCGACGCCGCTCACCAGCGCGGCGATCTTGGGATGCGGCCGTTCGATTTGCATGGCGCAAGTGTACGGCCGGCCAAGCCATTGGCAACACAACCGAATCGTGCCCCGCAGCGCGGCACGAACTTCCGGCAAACAAAAGGCCCACCCGAGGGGAAGATCGGGTGGGCCAATTCCGACCCGGCGATGGGGGGAAGTCCTCTTGCCAGGCAAGCACGCCGGGCGGACGCAGCGAGCCAATGCCCCAAGACCACGAAGGTTACGGTACGCAACGGTACCAGTCTGCCGAGGCTTTAGCCGAGCCTTTAACCGCGAATCGTCTGTAACCAGACGGCCAGATTTGGCGTTAAACTCAATTGGTCAGCAGAGAACCCGAATGTCGCTATCCGTCGATACGTCGCGTCCGCGCATCCTGATCGCCGAGGACAATTACCTCATGGCGGCTGAAGTGGAAGAGTTCGTCCGGGACTGCGGTTACGCCGTCGCCGGCGCCGCCCCGTCGGTCGAGAGAGGGCTGGACCTGATCGCCAAGGACGGCGTGGATGGGGCTGTGCTGGATATCGACTTGGCCGGCACGCCGAGCTTTCCGATGTGCCGGGCGCTCGTCGCCAAGGGTGTCCCGTTCCTGTTCTTGACCGCCTACGGTACGAATACGATCGTTCCGCCCGAGTTCAGCAGGAGCCCCCAGCTCGCCAAGCCGTTCGAGCCGACCGTCCTGAAGTCGGCCCTGCGAACCCTGGTTGGCGGGGTGCCGGAGGCTGAGCAAGCGCTGCCTGAGCCGGCTTTCGCCAATACCGTCCTCGAATCGCTTCTTCCTCGAGCGAAGTTCGCGCTTGCGGCCTCGCTCGAGCGGGTCGCACTGCGCCAGGGCGAGGTCCTCGACCGCCCCGGCGCGCCGATCAGCCACGTGTACTTCCCCATCGAGGGGCTGATCTCGATCTTCGCCGGCACCACGTCGGCGACCCGCATCGAGATTGCCAGTATCGGTCGTGATGGGATGACGGCGCCTGGCGTGCTGCTCGGCGACATGATCTCGCCGGGCCACACCACGGCCCAGACGTCGGGCAGCGCTTGGCGCATCCCGGCCGCCACCTTGAAGCGGTTGGTAGAAGGCGACGGCAGGCTGCGGAGCCATCTGCTCGGCCACGTTGGCGTGGCGTTGCGCCGTCTCGCCGAGACGGTGTCGTACAGCGGCCGGGCGACGATCGTCGAACGGCTGGCGCGATGGCTGCTGGAGACGACCCATCGCCTGGGTCGCCGCAGGCTCGATCTCACGCACGACGTGCTGGCGGAAATCCTGGGCGTGCGCCGGCCGAGCGTGACGACCAGCCTGCAGCTCCTGGAAGGCCGGCACCTGATCCGCTCGACGCGGCGGGCCATCGTGGTGCTCGATCCCGCCGGACTGGCCGAGCTGTCTCGGCGCTGACGCTTGCCTGGCTACCTATTAAAAGAGCCGCCGGATGCAACTGCCGCGATGACTCCGGCATTCGCTGGGCATGCGACTCCACGACAATCTGTCGCGACCGATCGTGTTGCGAGAACTTTTCCTGCTGCGGGCCCTGGGCGCCAGCCTGCGTATTCGCCGCCCCAACCCCGTCAGCCGTTCATCGCCGCTATTGAAGAGACCCGTCGCCGATAAGGCGCTTGCCTTGCCGCCCCGACGTCCAGGCCGCAGCGCTGCCGCATGAAGCAATTCGCGAACGAGTAGCTCCCTGAAAAGCTCAAATGATCTCGATCAGGACCTCGATGAGCTGCGACCCGAGGATCGGCTTGGCGAGCCGGCGCGCCGACCGCAGGTCGTGCGGAAGGACGGTGGCGTCGCCGTAGCCGGTCAGGAACACGAACGGTACCGCCCGGTCGCGAAGCGCGTTGGCGATGGGAAAGCACCATTCGCCGTTCAGATTGACGTCGAGGACGGCGCCGTCGAGCTGCTCGTCCTGGGCCAACCTCACCCCTTCCGCCAACCGGCCCACCGGGCCGACCACGGTGCAGCCGCTACCTTCGAGGACGTCGCGGACGACCTCCGCGGCGAGGAAATTGTCCTCGACGACGAGAATCCGCAGGCTCGCGAGGGCTTTTGCCATTCCGTCCCTGGGTCACTGCGCCATGCCTTGCTGCACGTTGCGCTGCAGCGGGAAGGTGATCGTCCAACGCAACCCGGCTGCGCTCGGTTGCGCGTTGGCCGACCCACCGAGCTCGTACTCGACGCTGCGGGTCACGAAGCTCATGCCGAAGCCGGGCTCGATCGCTTCCTTCATCGGCGGCCCGCCGGTTTCCATCCACTCGATCACCACCGACGGCGGCGCCGCCTGTTCAATGCGCCATCCCACCTTGACGTGGCCGTCGCCTGACAGGCCGCCGTACTTCGTGGCGTTCGTGGCGAGCTCGTAGAAGACCAGCCCGATCGTCGATGCAGCGGCCGGCGTGAGGATGAGGTCGGGTCCGTGCATCTCCACGACGTCGTGGTCCTTGCCGAGGTGCGACTGCAGCACCGCCTCGATCAACGCCTGCAGGCGAGCGCCCGTCCAGTTGCCGTGCGAGAGGAGTTCGTGCGTCGTCGCCATCGCCCGCAGGCGGCCGTGGAAGGCTGTCCCGAACTCATCGAGAGAAGTGCTCTCCTTCATCATGCGGCTCGCCAGCGCGCCGATGGTGGTGATGATGTTCTTGACCCGGTGCTGCAGCTCGTGCAGCAGCACCTGCTGGTGCGCCTCGGCCGCCCGCCGCTCGGTGATGTCGAGGATCGCGGCGATGGCGCCCCGCACCTTGCCGTGGTCGTCGAACAGCGGCGTCGCCGACATCATCGCCTCGAGACGCGAGCCGTCGCTGCGCAGGATATGGGCCTCGAAGGCCGGCACTGCCTGACCGGAATCCGCCGCCCGGCGCAGCGGCTGTTCATCGGGACGCAATTCGTGGTCGCCCTGGAAGACGCGCAGCGCCGACGTTGTCGGCCGTATGCCGGCGCCGTCGCCGCCCTCGCCGCTCTCGCCGAGCAGCTGCGCGCCGTATCGGTTGATGCGCACGTGCTCGCCGTTGCCGTCCTCAGTGATCAGGATGCCGACCGGCAGGATGTTGAGCAGGGTCTCCAGGCTCTGCACGCGGTTGCGCAGGTCGAGCGTCAGTTCATTGATGCGGGCCTCGGCCGCGGTGATCCGGCTGACGTCGACGAAGGTGATGACCACGCCGCCGATCACGTTGTCGACCGTGCGGTAGGGCATCATGCGCATGACGTAGCGCTGGTCGTTGTAGGTGCTCTCGACCTGGCGCTCGATGGTCGCGAGCGAGCGCAGCACACGCTCGGCGTCCTCCTGTACGGTGTCGGAACGGAAGCGCGCCCTGACATGGGTGATCGGGCGGCCGGTGTCGCTCTCGACCAGGCGGAACACGTCCTTGGCCGCCGGCGTGAAGCTCTTGATTGCGAGATTGCGATCGAGGAACACCGTGGCGATCTGCGTGCTCTCCAGCAAGTTGGCGATATCCGAGTTGGCACGGCTCAGCTCTTCGACGCGGGAGTTGAGCTCGGCATTGACGGTCTGCAGCTCCTCGTTGATCGATTGCAACTCCTCCTTGGAGGTTTCCAGCTCTTCGTTGGCAGACTGCAGCTCCTCGTTCATCGAGGACAGTTCCTCGTTGCCCGATTTCAGCTCCTCGTTCGACGATTCGAGCTCCTCGGTCGTGGTCTGCAGCCGCTCGCGGGTGGCGCGCAGCTCGACCTCGAGTTGCTGCAGGTTGGCGTTCTCGAGCTCCTCGGCGGTCTCGGTGCCCTCCGCCTCCGTCGGCTTGATGCCGCCGATGTCCTGGAAGACCACCATGTACATCGAATCCGGCATGGCCGCCGAGCGGATCGGGTGGATGATCAGGTCGATGGCCTGGCGGCCGCCGTTGGTGCCGACTGTGACGTTGCGCTGGACGGCCACCTGGCCCGTGCTGGCCGCCTTGTGCACGCCGGCGCGCAGGTCGGGCCTGAGACCGGGCCGCGCCATGCTGTAGATGTCCATGCGCGGCGCGCCGGAGGGCAGTTCGAGGTACTTGCCGGTGCGGCCCGATCCATGCAGCAGCTCGCCGTCGCCGTTCACGACGACATAAGCCGGACTGTAACGGTCCAGGAGCTGGCGCTCGGCCAGGGTCTGCAGAGGTTCGTGCTCGGCCGCGCTCCGCAGCATCGCCTGCGGCAGGCGGCGGTTGCCCTCCGGCGCCGTCAGCGGAAATTCAGGCAGCCGCCGCTCCATCTGCGGGCGGCGCCTGAAGATGCGATGCGGCTTGTCGACCGTCGCGAACAGCCGCGAGTGACGGGTGACGTTCTCCGACATGCCGAGGAACAGGTAGCCGCTGTCGTTCAGGGCATAGTGGAAGAGCGGAATTAGCCGGTTCTGCAGCTCGGGCGTGAGATAGATCAGGAGATTGCGGCAGGCGATCAGGTCGAGCTTGGAGAACGGCGCGTCGCGCAACAGGTTGTGCGAGGAGAACAGGCAGATTTCTCGCAGGTCGCTGGCGATGCGATAGGTCCCATCCTCGCGCACGAAGTAGCGCTCCAGGCGGGCCGGCGGGACGTCCTTGGCAATGGTCGACGGGTAGCGGCCGATGCGGGCAATCTGCAGCGACTGCTCGTCGATGTCGCTGGCGAAGATTTGCAGCTTGGGCGCGCTCTGCTCCTTCGGCATGTGCTCCCGCAACAGGATGGCGATGGAATAAGCCTCCTCGCCTGTCGAGCAGCCGGGCACCCAGATGCGGATCGAGTCTTCTGGTCCCTTTCCCTCGAACAGCTTCGGGATGACCTCGCGCTCCAGCACCTCGAACGCCTGCGGATCGCGGAAGAAGTTGGTGACGCCGATCAGCAGATCCTGGAGCAGCGCATCGAGCTCCTGAGGGTCCTTGCGCAGGCGCTCGATGAAGTCGGGCACCTCGTCGATCTGCAGCACCTGCATGCGCCGCTGCACGCGGCGCGCCACGGTCTTGTCCTTGTAGCCGCTGAAATCGTGGCCGGTGCGCGTGCGCAGCAAGGCACAGATCTGCGCCAGGTGGTCGGTCGCCTCGTGGCGTACGCCGTCGGGGCCCTTGCGGCCGTCGACATCGGTCAAGTGGCGGAAGTAGTCGACGAGCTTCGAGGGGATTTGTTCCAGCGGCAGCACGAAATCCACGGTGCCGCTGCGCACGGCGCTGCGCATCATGCCGTCGTATTCGGCGTGGTCCTGTGCCACGGTCAGCCCGCCGTGCTCCTTGATTGCGCGCAGCCCGATCGTTCCGTCGCTGCCGGTGCCGGACAGGATGACGCCGGCGGCGTTTTCGCCGCGGGCCATGGCGAGCGAGACGAAGAAGCCGTCGATCGGCGTCCGCTGGCCGCGCTGCTCGACCGGCGCCTTCAGCTGCAGCCGATTGCCGGCGATCGTGAGCGACGTATTGCGGGGCATAACGTAGATGTGGTCGGCCTGGATGATTGCCCGGTCCTCGATGTCGACGACAGGAATCTTCGCTACTCGTCCCAGCAAGCTGGTCAGTACGCTCTCGTGATCGGGATCGAGATGCTGGACCACGACATAGGCCAGGCCCGTACCCGGCGTGAGCACGGGTATCATCGTCTCGAGCGCGCTGATGCCGCCCGCCGAGGCGCCGATGCCGACGACCGGCACGCTGGTCGCCTCGCGGGGTTGGTCGGTCTCGCCCGATCTATCGCTCTCGGTACTCATGCGCCGCGACACTCTCCTCTCCCCGTTCCGGAGTCGCCCCGGACCCCGCCTCGCCGCTGCTCAGCAACTTTCTCATGATCATGGCGTCGTGCTCGTAGTCGCGCGCCCGCCGCTCGAGATGCTCGGCCAGAGCGTGGCGTTGCTCGGCGCGCTCGTGCTTTGCCATGCGTTGCGCCAGCGCCGCGCGTTCCTGATGCGACCGCAGCAGGGTGTCCAGCAACCGGTCGATCTCCTCCCCTTGCGAAGCGAGCACGGTGTCGGCGGAAAAGGCGTGCCCGACATGGCATCGAAAGCGCAGAATGCTTCCATCTTCGATCTCCCACAAGGCCCCATGACACTCGGGACAGGTGAAGCGGGACGGGGTCCCGAGCCTGTCGTCTGCATGCATGTCGATGAGCTCCTGGGCGGCGATCGCCGTCTCGATCCGGACATCAAGGGGGATCTCGGGCGTCGATCCCGCCGGCTCGCGGACAAGTCTCGCCAGCAAGCGGGCCATGTCCTTGGCTTTGCAGACGTGGTCGACCTCGACATGGCGCAGGGCGCTACGCGGCATGTTGGAAACCAGGGCCTCGCCGGGATCCTGGACCACGGCGAGGCCGCCGCAGCGCTTGATGGCGCCGAGCCCGGCGGTGCCGTCGCCGAGGGCACCCGACATCACGATGCCCAGGACCCGCCCGCCGAAGCTCGCCGCCGCCGACCGGAAGAGGGGGTCGATTGCGGGGCGCGAGAGATTTTCGCGCGGGCCACGTCGCAACAAGATGTGGTTGTCATGCAGCAGGAGGTGCACCCCCGGCACGCCGACATAGATCTTGCCGCGCTCGAAACGCTCGCCGGATATCGCCGGGACAGCCGGCAGGGGACCGGCATGGTCGAGGATGCTGGCGAGCTGGCTGTCGGCCCCGATATGCAGCACGACGAAGACGCTGGCCGGAAAATCGGGCTCCAGCCCTTGGACCAGCGTCTGGACTGCCTTGAGGCTCCCCGCCGAGCCGCCGATGACGATGATGTCGCGGGCGGCTGATGTTGCCGTCGCCATCACTACGCCTCCACCGTGCGATGACGGCTCAACGTAGGCTTCAGCCGCGCGTTGCCGGCGCAGGCCGTGGTGCCCCGTACGATAGGGTACGCGGCGCTACCGTCGACGATTGCTGTAGAAGATCAGCGCCATGAGCCCCATTCCGAGGGCCAAGGTCGCGACGACGCCCAAGCCCATGGCGACATAGCCCGCGGTGCTGATTTCGCCGGAGCCCTCGCCGGCCGCGGACCATCCGGCGACCGACACGTAGACCGCGAGCGCCAGCAGGAGCAGCAGTACAGCCAGGATGACCCATGATCCGGTGCGCATCGGTGTCGAGCGGTGCGCCCACTACGCGGCAGGCAGCACGCCATGCGAGGCGTCCGCCTCGATCCAGACGCGATGGCGATCGACCCCGTCGTGCGAGGCTTGCGCCGGCTCGACGGTGAAGCCCGCGTCCCGCATCAGCTTCAGCGCCCAAGCCTTTTCAGCGCTGACGTTGTTTTCCAGCTGAGCGAACACCTGCAGCATTTCCGACACGGTGAGCCGCATCACCGACGTCAGGTCGTTGTCGCTGCCCCTGTAAGCCGCCAGGACCACGAACCAAAGGCGGCCGCGGCCGCTGTCTTCGGTCCAGGGCGCGGCGCCGATCAAGGCAAGCGGCTCGCCCTCGGCATTCGCGGCGGTCCACACCTGCCGGCTCATCGCACAGGCCTCGAGCAGGGAGTCCAGGCTCTCGCGGCTGCTATCGTCTTCGCTCTCGGGGCCCCGTGCGGCGTGCCCGATGACGACATTTGCGACATCCTGCGCAGTCGTGGGGTGAATGGTGCAACGCATGAGCAGCCCGACTGTACGATATGGAACTCCGGCCCCTGCCGGTGCGACAGCCAGGGGGAAGAGGGCAGGGGCCGGAGGCCGGCGCGGGGGGCCAGCCTTTGACGAACGCGATCGCCGGCGGCGATGTTACAGGCGAGAGTAGAATTCACGCGGGGCTGGGTCGGCTCCGGCTGGCGACGGCGGAAAGCTGCAGCTTCAATTGCGTCATCGCCTGGCAAAGCACGGTCGTGGCCCCACTGATGTAAAGGCAGTCGTAGCCCCGTCCCTCCAGCCGGAAAGCCAGGCTGTCGGCATGGGCGCGCACTTCGTCGACCAGGGCACGCACGAAGACATCCCCGTCCGGAGCGGCCGAGAGTTCGATCGCCGCGATGGTCCGCGCCAGGTCTTCCCGAACGGCGACCTCGTCGGGCCGTAGCAGAAGACGATGGCATGCCTCCTCGAGCATCTTGAGTTGTAGTCCCAGATCGAGCGCCATCTGTCCTCCCCGAATTCATCGGTGACAGCGGCCGAGGAACACCGGCTGATCCTGCGGGGTTGCGTTCCCGTGCGAATTCTCCTGTCCGCTTCCGCCAGCCCTGCCTGGCTGCCGAGCGTGAGAGAAACGCCGCCGAATTTCGCTCCGCAACCATCGCGTGCAGCCGTCATCCTTCGCTGCTTCTTAAGGCAACTCTCGCGCAACAGCCCACGTTGGCCCGCATGATTTCCCCGAAGCCAAGGAGAATGGGATGTTCATTCACAACAAGCGCCTGCAGTACACGGTGCGCGTCGGCGAGAGCAATCCGGCGCTGGGCTCGCTGCTGCTCGAGCAGTTCGGTGGGCCGGACGGCGAGCTCGCAGCCGCCATGCGCTATTTCACGCAGGGCCTGGCGGAAGATGATCCAGGCCGCAAGGACATGCTGCTCGACATCGCCACCGAGGAGCTGAGCCATCTCGAGGTGATCGGCTCGATCGTCGCCATGCTGAACAAGGGCGTGAAGGCGCAGCTTTGCGAGGCGGCGATGACGGAAGCGGAACTCTACCGCTCGCTCACCGCCGGCGGCGACAGCCACACCCAAGGCATCCTGTTCGGCGGCGGGCCGTCGCTTACCAATTCCTCGGGCGTGCCCTGGACCTCGGCTTACATCGATTCGCGCGGCGATCCGAGCTGCGACCTGCGCTCCAACATCGCTGCCGAGAGCCGCGCCAAGATCATCTACGAGCGCCTCATCAACGTCACGGACGATCCCGGTATCAAGGATGCGCTGGGCTTCCTGATGACCCGCGAGATCGCCCATCAGAAGTCGTTCGAGAAGGCGCTCTACGCGATGAGCGAGAACTTCCCGCCTGGCAAGCTCCAGGGGGTCGCCCCCTTCGCCGACATGTACGTCAACGCCTCGCAAGGGGACGGCGATGCGTCGGGACCGTGGAACACGGGCGAGCAATGGCAGCGCGTCGACGATCTCGAGCAGGTCATGCCGGCGGGAGAGGGCGACGGCAAGGCTTCGGTGAAGCTCAGCAAGGCCGAGCAAAGCGCGGCGAAGAAGCTGGCGGAACGCACGGTGTCCAATCCCACGACCAACCCCACCACCGGCGCGGATCTCGGCGCTGGGCCGGGCGCCGGGCGGGTCACCGACGAGGACATGGGCCAGGCGGCCGACATCCAGCACGCCGACAAGACCAAGGTGAAGTAGCCCACCGGCTGCCGGCCGATGCCGCCTCCGCCGCTAAGCTTCACGCTCGCTATCGA
>JAEWIV010000145.1 GCA_023386865.1 Pseudomonadota bacterium | reverse complement strand
TTCCTGATGACCTTGCCGCTGTTGACGTTGATGATCGCCCTCGTGGCCTATCCCGCGGGTTTCGCGATCTGGCTCTCGATGCTCGACCTGACCACGACCAGGTTCGTCGGGCTCGCCAACTTCGCCTACCTGGTCGGCCGCGACAGGTTCTGGATTGTCGTTTACCAGACCTGCCTGTTTGCCGTCGCAGCCGTCCTCCTCAAAGCGGTCATCGGCTTCGTCGCCGCCCATCTCGTGCACAACCTTCCGGCCAGGGGCCAGCGCAAATGGCGCGGCATGCTCCTGGTGCCGTGGGTGATCCCGGCAGCCATGAGCGTGCTCGGCTGGCGGTTGCTGTTCGAGCCGTCCTTCGGCGCCTTCAACTGGCTCCTCGAGCATCTCGGCATGGACCGCATCATCTGGCTGGGCGAGACCGGCTGGGCGCGCTTTTCGGTCATCCTGGTGACCGTGTGGTTCGGCGCGCCGTTCTTCATGGTCATGTACCTGGCGTCGTTGAAGTCGGTACCCGAGGAACTTTACGAGGCGGCGTCGATCGACGGCGCCACGTGGTGGCAGCGCATCCGCTACGTGACCTTGCCGATGATGCGCAACATCATCGCCATCACCATGGTCTTCTCGCTGATCGGCAGTTTCGCCGGCTTCACGATCGTGTCCGTGCTGACCAACGGCGGTCCGCTCGGGACGACCCAGGTGTTGGCGACTTCGGCGTTTCTCGTCGGCATCATGGGCGGCAATCTCCCGATGGGCGCCGCCGTGTCGCTGTTCATGGTGCCGGTCCTGGCCGCGGCCGCGATCTATATCCTGCGGGGCATCGCCAAACGGGGGAATGAAGTCTGACCGTGTGCAGATCCGGGGAAACCGGGTTCATAGGCCATGCGCAACTTCACAGGTTCGAAACCGTCTCGAACCCGCGTGGGTCAAAAGGGAATGTTCGATCCTCCATCACCCTCGCTGAGAAATCCCAAGCCGTCACACACGCCCAAGTCGTGCTTACAATAATGCCGCAATCACCAGGCATTGCCATAGTTGGCCCGACTTGCAACTATCTCGTCGGGTGCCCAGAACGGCGTGGCAGCCCGCACGTCTGTTCCGAGGTTGCTGTTGTCGAACCGTTCGTTCATCACAAGAGTTCTGGCTTGGCTGGTCGGTCTGTCGGCAATTCTTTGTCTGGTATGGGCGTTCGAATGGTACAGATCGGGAGTGTGCTACCGCGAAGTGCTCGCCGACGTCTCCGATGTTTCCGGCTTCAACTTTGAAGTCCTCGCGGAAGACTGCTGGCACAATCCGAAGGTTGGCGTCTTCGCCTACAAACGCGACCAAAGCAGCAAGACGCTTCTCTTTTCGTATGACACGATCGCGACACCGACCATTGCGCGTGTCGACGATCGCACAATTCAGATCAGTCTGGGCGACATCGGCGCGATCTCCTGTCGAAACGACCAATGGCAAGACGTCACGATCAAATACGATATCCGCAGCGTTCGATATCCGCGGCAGGACCTCCGCCAATGCCAATGAGGCTCCGGCGGGCTTGATCGACAGTGCCAGGGCGTTGGACTAAGCGGCGCGCTTCTGGCCGCGTTGGCGCAGGATCGACAGGATCTCGGCCGCGGCGGCCGGAATGTTGGTGCCGGGACCGTAGATCGCCGCAACGCCTGCCTTCTTGAGGAAGTCGTAGTCCTGGGCCGGGATGACGCCGCCCACCACGACCAGCACCTCCGAACCGCCCTGCTTCGCCAGTTCCTCGATGAGCTGCGGCACCAGGGTCTTGTGGCCGGCGGCCTGGCTCGACACGCCGATCACGTGCACGTCGTTCTCGATCGCCGCACGTGCCGCCTCGGCCGGGGTCTGGAACAGCGGGCCGATATCGACGTCGAAACCGAGGTCGGCGAAGGCCGTGGCGATCACCTTGGCGCCGCGGTCGTGGCCGTCCTGGCCCATCTTCACGACCATCAAGCGCGGCCGGCGGCCCTCTTCTTCCGCGAACGAGGCGATCTCGGTGCGGATGCGCTCCAGACCGGCATCGCCCTCCCACTCGCCGGCATAAACGCCGGAGATCGAGCGGATGGTGGCCTGGTAGCGGCCATAGACGCCTTCCAGCGCCGAGGAGATCTCGCCCACCGTGGCGCGGGCGCGCGTGGCTTCGATCGACAGAGTCAGCAGATTGCCCGTGCCGTTGCGCGCCGCATCGCCCAGCGCCTTCAGCGCGGCGACGCACTTGGCCTCGTCGCGGCCGGCGCGGATCTTCTGCAGGCGGCTCACCTGCGATTCGCGCACCTTGTCGTTGTCGACGTCGAGGATCTCGATGGCGGGCTCTTCCTTCAATTGGAACTTGTTGACGCCGACCACGACCTCCTCGCCGCGGTCGATGCGGGCCTGCTTGCGCGCCGCCGCCTCCTCGATGCGCAGCTTGGGCATGCCGGCCTCGACCGCCTTGGTCATGCCGCCCAGCGCCTCGACCTCGGCGATCAGCTTGCGCGCCTCGGCGATCAGGCTCGAGGTCAGGGCCTCGACGTAGTAGCTGCCGGCCAGCGGGTCGACGACCTTGGTGACGCCGGTCTCGTGCTGGAGGATGAGCTGCGTGTTGCGCGCGATGCGGGCCGAGGCCACGGTCGGCAGCGCGATCGCCTCGTCGAACGAGTTGGTATGCAGCGACTGCGTGCCGCCCAGCACTGCCGCCATCGCCTCGTAGGCGGTGCGGATGATGTTGTTGTAGGGGTCCTTCTCGGTCAGCGACACGCCCGAGGTCTGGCAGTGGGTGCGCAGCGACAGCGAATCGGCCTTCTTCGGCTCGAACGGCTTGATCAGCTCGGCCCACAGGTAGCGCGCCGCGCGGAGCTTCGCCGCCTCCATGAAGAAGTTCATGCCGATGCAGAAGAAGAACGACAGGCGCGGCGCGAAGGCGTCGATGTCGAGGCCCTTGGCCTTGGCGGCGCGCACGTACTCGAGCCCATCCGCAAGAGTAAATGCCAACTCCTGGACAAGCGTCGCCCCCGCCTCCTGCATGTGATAGCCGGAGATCGAGATCGAGTTGAACTTGGGCATGTGCTGCGCGGTGTGCTCGATGATGTCGGCCACGATGCGCATCGAGGGTCCGGGCGGATAGATGTAGGTGTTGCGGACCATGAACTCCTTGAGGATGTCGTTCTGGATCGTGCCCGAGAGCTTGTCCTGCGGCACGCCCTGCTCCTCGGCGGCGACGATGTAGCCTGCCAGCACCGGCAGCACGGCGCCGTTCATGGTCATCGACACGCTCATCTTGTCGAGCGGGATGCCGTCGAACAGGATCTTCATGTCCTCGACGGAATCGATCGCCACGCCCGCCTTGCCGACGTCGCCTACCACGCGCGGGTGGTCGGAGTCGTAGCCGCGGTGGGTGGCGAGATCGAACGCCACCGACAGGCCCATCTGGCCGGCCGCGAGATTGGCGCGATAGAACTTGTTGCTCTCCTCGGCGGTCGAGAAACCCGCGTACTGGCGCACCGTCCAGGGGCGGCCGGCGTACATGGTGGCCTTGGGCCCGCGCGTGAACGGCGGGAAGCCCGGCATCGAGCCCACGGATTCGAGGTTCTCAAGATCAGCGGCCGTGTAGAGCGGCTTCACCGGAATGCCTTCGGGCGTCATCCAGTCAAGCGACGACAGGGGCCTGTCGCGCAGCTCCTTGGCAGCGAGCTTCTCCCAGTCGGCGGGGGTCTTCTTCGGAAAGTCAGCCATGGTCAGATACTTAGGTGTCATCCGCAGCGAAAGCGAGAGATCTTTGCGGACGATAAAAGTCCCTCGCTACGCTCGGGATGACAAGAGCCACTATTCGTTGGCCAGGATTGCATTCCGCACCAAGGGATAGATCTGGTGGCCCGCCGCTGAAGCCGATGGCCTACCTTCTGCGATCAGCGCTTGGGTCGCGCTGCCTCGAAGGCAGGCAGGCAATCGCCGATCACCGCCCAGCGCGGCTTGTGGCTCGTCCATACATGATAGGCGGGCGGCAGTACGTCCGGATCGTCGAGGCTGCAGGTCATGATGTCCAACCGGTCGGGACGGCCGGCATGGCGGTAGGCAAGAGGCGACCCGCAATGGCTGCAGAAGCTGCGCGTTACCTCGCCCGAGGAATGATAGTGCGCCGGCCAGCCGCGCGTGATCTCGAACTGCGAGAGGGCAAATTGCGCGTACGGCAGCTCCGGCGCCGACGACGCCTTGCGACAGGACCGGCAGTGACAGCTGGCGCGGTCGATCGCCGGGCCGGTGACTTTATACCGAACGGCGCCGCACAGGCATCCGCCCGCCAGCACCGATCTCGAGGAGGAAGGCTTCGCTGTCGATATCGAGGTCCGTTGCGGCATATGTTCCTCGCGTGTCCGCCTTTGCCATCCTTGGGTGAAGCCTCGCTGAAGGAACGGCGCTCACCGCAACGCGTTGCTCGCGCGTGATCGATCGATGCCCGATTCCGCTCGGGCCGCGGCCCGCTTCAAGCTTGCCTGCCCTGCCGTCCCCGCGCAGACTTCGCGCAACGATCGGGAGGAAACAATCTTGTCCATCACGCGTCGCGTTGCCGTCGGCGGATTGGCGGCACTGCCCTTTGCCCCCGCGCTCATCAGGGCCCACGCCCAGCAGAACTTTCCCAGCAGGCCCTGCACCCTGGTGGTGCCTTTCCCGGCAGGCGGGCCGGCCGACATCTTCGGCCGGAACCTGGCCGAGCGCATGTCGCCCTTCCTCGGCCAGTCGATCCTTGTCGAGAACAAGAGCGGCGCGGCCGGGGTCACCGGCGTCGACTTCGTCGCCAAGGCCGGCAGCGACGCTCACGTCATGGGCCTGATGAGCGCCTCGGCCGGCGCGATCATGCAGAGCCTGATGCCCAAGATGCCGTTCGATCCGGCCAAGGACATCGCCCCGCAGATCCTGGTGGTGCGGGTGCAGGAGGTGCTGGCCATCAACAGCAAGCTCGGCATCGGCGACCTCAAGAGCTTCATCGCCTACGCCAAGGCCAACCCCGGCAAGGTGACCTGCGGCTCGGCCGGCACCGGCGGCATCACCCATCTCGCCATCGAGCTGTTCAAGCGCGAGACCGGTACGGATCTGCTGCACGTGCCCTACCGCGGCGCCGCGCCCGCGACCAACGACCTGTTGGCGGGCACGGTCGACACGGTGCTGCTCGACATCTCGGTGCTGCTGCCGCACGTGCGCTCGGGCGCCATCAAGGTGCTCGGCGTGACGTCGGATACGCGCGCGCCGCTCCTGCCCGATGTGCCGACGATGCGCGAGATGGGCTACCCCAAGGTCAATTCGGACAATTGGTACGCCCTGATATCGCCGGGCGGCATCACCCCCGAGAACCGCAAGAAGGTTTTCGACGCCGCGACGTCGGCGCTCAAGACCAAGGAAATCGCCGATGCCTATGGCGCGGTGGGCGGCGTCGTCGGCGGCGGCACGAGCGAGGAGCTCAAGGCCTTCCTCGCGGAGGAGGTCGTGAAATGGGCGGCCGTCGTCAAGGCGGCCAACGTGAAGCTCGAGTAGGGCGTGGACATCGATCGCGGCCTGGCCAGGACATTCGCCGGGCACATCCATTGGCGCGCCTGCGGCAACGCCAACGCTCCCGTCGTCATGGTGAGCCACATCAACCAGCAGAGCTCGGCGGTCATGGTCGAGCTGCTGCAGGCGCTCGCCCCAGACTTCCGCGCCATCGCCATCGACTATCCGAGCCACGGCCATTCCGACCACATCGACTGGCAGCCCGGCATCGAAGACTACGCACGCTGCGTCATCGAGGTGATGGATGCGCTCAAGATCGAGCGCGCATTCGCCATGGGCGAGGCGGTGGGTGCGGCGACTTCGATTGCGCTCGGCGCACTCTGGCCGCAGCGCATCGACAAGGCGGTGCTGGTCAACATCCCCTATTTCAGCGACGCCGCCACGGCGAAGAGCGACATCGCCGACATCGCCAAGGTGCGGCCGAGCGACGAGTCCGGTTTCCCCGCGCCGCGCTCGATAAGGTTCCTGCTCGAGAACGATCCCGAGCACGCGCCGATGCAGCCGACGCAGTCGTGGATGGACCGCATCAACACCGCCCAGCTCGAGATCGGCCGCGACCGCTGGCAGGCGATGGGGGCGCTCGCCAAGTTCGACCCGCTGGCCGGCCTCGCGGCGCTGAAGCAGCCCGTGCTGATGCTCTACGGCGAGAATTTCATCTACGGCAAGCATCGCGCGCTGATGCAGGCGAAATGCCCGCATGCCAGGCTGGAGATCGTGCCGGGCGGCCGATTCTGCATGACCTGGGAACGCGCGGCCGACATCGCGGCGCACGCGCGCGCCTTCCTGCTCTGACACCATGGGCTGCGAGGGCATCGGCCGCCTCAACGAGGCGCTGGCGCGGTTTGGCCGCGTCGGCCTCTGCACGCTGCCCACGCCATTCGAGCCGATGACGCGGCTCAGCCGTCACCTCGCGGGACCGCGCCTATGGGTCAAGCGCGAGGACCTGAGCGGGCCGGGCTTCGGCGGCAACAAGCTGCGCAAGCTCGACTATGTGCTGCACGAGGCCCTGCAGGGCGGCGTCGATACGCTGGTGTCGGGCGGCGTGGTGCAGTCCAACAGCCAGCGCCAGGTCGCGGCCGCGGCGGCCAAGCTCGGGCTCAACTGCCATCTCGCCGTCTATCATGGTCGGCTCGCGCCGCCGTCGGCCGAGTACGGCCGCACGGGCAACGCGCTGCTCAATCGCCTGTTCGGCGCCATCCTGCACGACGTGCCGTGGAACGGCGACCGCAACGGCGCCATCCGCGATCTCGCCGCGCGCCTGCAGGCGGAGGGCCACAAGACTTTTGTCGTGCCCTATGGTGTGTCCGATCCGCTGGGTGCGGTCGGGTACGCCTCGACTGTGGCGGAGATCGCGCAGCAGTGCGCGGCACGCGACCTCAGACCTCGCGCCATCGTCCATTGCTCCGGCAGCGCGGCCACACAGGCCGGCCTGGTCGTCGGCGCGCGGCTCTGCCTGCCGGACACCCGCATTGTCGGCATCGACATCGATGCCGAGCCCGAGCGTGTGCGGGCCGACGTGGTGAGCTACGGCCGCGCCGCCGCGGAGCTTCTCGACCAGCCGTTCGACGAAGGCGATGTCGAGGTCGTGGCCGGCCATGCCGGCCCGGCCTACGGCGTGCCGCATGCCGACACGGTCGAAGCGATCAGGCTCGCGGCGCGCCTGGAAGCGCTGATCCTTGACCCCGTCTATTCAGGCAAGGCCCTGGCCGGCCTGATCGCCCTCATCCGGGCCGGGCGCTGGTCGGCGAACGAGGATATCGTGTTCCTGCATACCGGCGGCGCCCCCGCCCTGTTCGCCTATCGCCATCTTTTCGATCCGGAGTGACCGATGCTCGACGCCGAAGCCCGCATGCTGCTCGACCTGATGGAGAAGGCCGTCCGGGACGGGCGGCCGAAGCTGCACACGCTGCCCTATGCCGTGGGACGTCAGGCGGTCGACAGGATGTCGGAGGACAGCGAGGCCGATCCCCTGCACGTCGGCGAGGTCGCCGATGGCGCTTTCGTCGGACCGGCCGGCGAGATCCGCTTTCGTCGCTATCGGCCGGCCGATACGCCGGCGATGCTGCTGCCGACGCTGATCTACTATCACGGCGGCGGCTTCGTGATCGGCAACATCGAGACCCATGATTCGACTTGCCGCCGGCTCGTCTGCAAGAGCCGCTGCCAGGTGATCTCGATCGACTATCGCCTGTCGCCCGAACATCCCTTCCCCGCGCCCACCGACGACGGCGTCGCGGCCTTCCGGCACATCCGCGACAACGCGGCCTCGTTCGGCGCCGACGCCGCGCGCCTCGCCGTCGGCGGCGATTCGGCGGGCGGCGCCATCGCGGCCGTGGTCTGCCAGATCGTTCGCGATGCCGGCGAACAGGGTCCCGCCTTCCAGATGCTGATCTACCCTGCGACCGACTCCAGCAAGCAGAGCGCCTCGCGCCTGGCCTTCGCCGAGGGCTATTTCCTCACCAAGGATCTGATGGACTGGTTCTGGAAGGCCTATGTGCCGGCGGGCACCGATCTCGCCGACCTCCGCCTCTCACCGCTGCTGGCCACGGACTTCAAGGGACTGCCGCCCGCCTTCGTGCTGACCGCGGGCTACGACCCGCTGCGCGACGAGGGCCGCGCCTACGCCGACCGGCTGATCGAGGCCGGCATCAAGACGACCTACGTGAACTATCCCGGCACGATCCACGGATTCTTCTCGCTGACGCGCTTCCTCAGCCAGGGGCTCAAGGCGAATGACGAGGCTGCGGCCGTGTTGGGCGCGCATTTCGGGATGTGACACCTCATGTCCTCCCAGGTCGAGCTTGGCCAGATTCAGATCATGATCTTCTCAAGGCAAGAGATCGTCGTTGCGGCTCTCCCCTCCTCTATCCTCCCCCGTATGACGGGGGAGGAAGTCATGAGGGCGTGAGACGCACGAACCGGATCGGGTCGCTGAACCCCTTCAGCGCCACGCTCTCCTCGCCGGCCTTCAATCCCAGCAGCAGCGGCTGCACGGCGGGATCGTCGGCGACGCTGCGGCTCAGCACGATGTCGCCGCCATTGCTCCGGCCTTGCAGGCGGGCCGCCATGTTCACGGTCGAGCCAAAGTAGTCGAGGCGGTCGTTCATCGTCACGACAACGCTGGGGCCGGCGTGGACGCCGAGCTTCAGAACCAGGTCGTGATCGGCGATACCGGCCTGCATGGCGAGCGCTGCCTTCACCGCATTGGCGGGGTCGCCGAACGACGCCATCACGGCGTCGCCGATGGTCTTGACCACGGCGCCGTCGTGGTCGCGCACGATCGACGCGAGCAGCGCGAAGTGCTCGCGCACCATGTTGAAGGCGACAGCGTCGCCGACGCGCTCGTAGAGCGCCGTCGAACCCTGCAGGTCGGAGAACAGCAGCGCCACCTGGCCGACGCCGGCCTCGTCGCCGGGCCGCAAGGTCGCCTCGGCGAAGAGATCGCGGAAGGCCTGCAGCGAGATCACCTCGGGCGCGGTGAGCGCCTCGCGTGTCCAGGTGCGGTCCTCGATCAGCGCCGCCAGCTCGAAACCGGCGTCATTCACGAAGGCGATCGTGCCGGGCTGGACCGGCGGCAGCGCCACGATGCCCCTGTCCGTCGCACGGACGCCCGGGAACGCTCCCCCACGATGCTCGACGTCGACGAAAGCACCCGGATGCAGCGTGCGCAGGCGATAGGAGCCGGCCGGCAGGTCGAGCGCCACGCTCCTCTTTTCGCCCGGCGCCAGCAGCAGCTGGACGGCGACATGCGGCGTGGCCATCGGGCCGGACAGGCAGAAGCCGCCGACACCCAGCGGGCGCACCGCGGGCGCGGGCGCGAAGGAAAGCTCGACGTTCTTCTCGAAGTCGCGGTCGTAGTCGATGTTGCAGGACGGGCAATGCGCGCCGCGCGGCAGTTCGGAGAGCGCCGAGGCCGTGAGCTTGGCGCCGCGGCAGTTGGTGCACAGCAGGTCCCATTTCATCGTCAGGAGGCCCGCGCGCGTGCCGGCGAGGCAGGCTTCGATGGCGGCGCGCGGCGGCACCTTGAGATCGCGCGCCAGCTTCTTGGGCTTGAGATGGGCGAGATCGGTCGCCATGCCGGTCAGCACCAGGTCGGCCAGCGGCCGCCCAAGCCCGTTGCCGTAGGGACTGCGATCGACCTCCGCGGCCAGTGCTGCGGCCCGCTCGCGCGCGCCCTCGGGCAGCTCGGGCGGTTTCAGGTCGAACCAGGTCGTCCTTTCGCCCTTGGCGAACGCCACGGCTTCCAGGATGCGCTTCTCCACCACCCCGCCCGCCTGCTTGGCCAGGCGCGCGCCGAACAGCCGGCCGGTCAATGTCAGCGGCTCGTACTCCAGGGCGTAGCTCACCGTGCTGCCGCCCTTGCCATCGGGTTCGAGGTCGAACACCGGGCCGAAGCGGCGGAACGGCCCCTTGGTGAATTCGCGGGACTGGCGAAAATGCCGGCCCTCGATCCATTCGTAGGGCTTCTCCTCCCATTCCAGCGCGAAGCCCGCGGCCCTGCCCTTGCCGCGGCGCAGGACGGTGCCGTTGGGCTGCGGCGTCTCTTCCCGTACATAGGGCGGCAGGCCCATTGCCTCGTTGAAGCGATTGGTGTCGGCCAGCACCGGCCACAGCGCGGCCGGTGGCAGGTCGAAGGTCCATGTCCAGGTGGCGCGGGGCATGTGGTTGATACTCTAGCATCCCTCGTGCGGATGCCTGCCGGGAGATCACAGGGTGGTGAAACAGGAGGAAAATCGATGACCAGGATCGCGACCTCGCTCGGTCTCGTCGCAGCCGCCGGCCTCGCCCTCGCGCAGCCCGCCGCTGCCCAGGTCGTCGTCGACGGCGACACCATCGAGCTCAAGGGCGCGACCTACCGGTTGCACGGCATCGACGCACCCGAACTCCGGCAGGTCTGCGCCGACGGTTGGCCAGCCGGCCGCGCGGCGCGCGATTATCTCAACGAGCTGATCGGCGAGAGGGATGTCACCTGCACGACGCGGATGGGCGAGCTCGACAACGAGATCGCCGCGATCTGCCGGGCCGACGGCATCGACCTCGGCGCGGCCATGGTCACCGGCGGCTATGCGTTCGCCTTCGTTCCCTATTCGGCGCGTTACATCACGCAGGAGGATGCCGCTCTGTTCGCCGGGCGCGGCGTGCACGGCCACGCGTGCATCGCGCCTTGGAACTGGCGACGCGGACGGCAGTGAGGCAGTTATCCTCCGACATTTTCGTTCACGCCTCGCGCTATCACATTGCTGCCAAGTTCCTGACCAAATCTTCGCCGCTGAAATCGCTGACACCGGCTGCTGCGGTTTTTCGACGATACAGAAACCAAGACGACCGACGCCCCCTCCTCCGACCCCTCGAGGAACGCGAGATGCTCGATGAAGGCCCCGCGCCGCAACGCATTGCCAATTCTTCATCTCATCGGCCCACCACTCCCTCCGTCGCACAGATCCGCAAGCCGGGCGCGGCCAACGATACGAAGCGCACCGTCGGCGTCCTGTCGGGCGGCCTCGCGCTCGTTGCCGTGCTCGTCTGGCTGATGCCGCGCGATCCGGCTCCACATCCGGCGACCGCCGCAACCGAGGTAGACGCACCGCAAATCGCCGCCGCATCGAACATGCCTTCCGAATCGGGCGTGCCGACGCCCCAGCCGGAGCCGCTGGCACTGCAGGAGGCCTCGCCATCCGATGACGGCATCGCCGCCGCAGTGGCACCGCAGGACGCGCCGTTGGCCGCCATGCCGAACCCGGAACCGCCGACCGACACGCCAGCGCCATCCCACGTCGAGGCATCCACGCGACTGAAGAAGGGCGGCACGGTTGCAGGCGCCCTGCACGGGCTCGGCGTCGCCGGCGACGACATCGGCAACGCGATTGCGGCCCTGAAGACGCGCGTGCCCCTGAACCGGCTGCCGGTCGGCCAGGAAATCGTGGCGACGCTGGGACCGCCGCAAGACGACGGCAAGCCGATCCTCGTCGCGCTCAGGATCCGGCCCGAACCGCGGCGCGAGGTCACCGTCGAGCGCGACGAGGGCGGCGATTTCAATGTCGAAGAGGAGATATTCGAGACGGTCTCCCGGCTGCAGCGCGCCTCCGGGGTGGTCGACGGCTCCGTGATCGTCAGCGCGGAGGCGGCCGGCGTGCCGCGCCCGGCGCTGGTCGAGATGCTGCGCGCCTTTTCCTGGGACGTGAATTTCCAGCACGACATCAAGGTCGGCGACCGCTTCGACGTGCTGATCGAGCAGGATTGGACCAGCGACGGATGGCCGGTCGATGCCGGCCGTGTGCTGTGGGCCGAGCTGACGACCGGCGGCGGCGAGCAGAGCTTCAGCATCTACCGCTTCAAGCCGCGCGACGGCGAGGAGTTCTTCTACAACGACGAGGGCGAAAGCGTGGTCAAGGCGCTGCTGCGCACGCCGCTCAACATGAGCCGCATCTCCTCGCGTTTCGGCATGCGCCATCATCCGGTGCTCCGGTTCACCCGCCTTCATGCCGGGCTCGATTTCGCGGCCCCGCCCGGCACGCCGATCCTGGCCGCCGGCGCGGGCCGCGTCGTCGAGGCCGGTCCCAACGGCGGCTATGGCAGGTGGATCAAGATCAGCCACTCGAACGGACTGGCGACGGGCTATGCCCACCTGTCGCGCATCGCGCCGGGCGTGCGGCGCAGCGCGCGCGTCAAGCAGGGCCAGGTGATCGGCTATGTCGGCAGCAGCGGACTGTCGACCGGCCCGCACCTGCATTTCGAGCTGCATCGCGACGGCCGTCCCGTCGATCCGCTCAGCATGGCGCGCACGGCGATGCGCTCGCGCCTCAGCGGCCAGGACCTCACGCGGTTCAAGGCGCGAGTCGCCGAGATCGACCGGGCCCGCGAC
>JAEWIV010000134.1 GCA_023386865.1 Pseudomonadota bacterium | reverse complement strand
CTGCTGGCAGGTAGGTTCCGGCGAGGTCCGCCGGAACGGCGGTCGGCGCGGCTATCGGGTCGTGGTCGGTCACACGCGGCGTTTTGGCGAAGCCGGCGCGGAGAAGCCAGCAGAGATTTGGGCATTTTGGCCATCATCACTCGCGGACTCTTTACCGTTTCGCCGGGCCTTTGCTATAGATCGCGTGGTCGCCGGATCGCCTGCGAAGGGTCGCAAAGCGAGGAAATCGGGCGCAAGGAAGCCTCCAAGAGGTCAGCCCACTGCGTGGTTATCGGCTCGTTGGTTGAGTCGATCCGGCACGGTCCTTGCGTCGACCATGATCGTCCGCAGGAGATATGTGACCGCGATCCCGACGAGAGCGTATGCCATCGTGGCGCGCCGGAGCGATCGCCCCTTCATGATCCGTCTGGGATTGGTTCTTCTCACCGTTGCAGTCGCCACACTCGTGGGATGGCGGCTGCTCGACGGCCAAGTCGGCGCGGCTGATGTCGAAGGTCCGCTGCACGGCGTCACCTACGCACCATGGGCCAAGGACCAGGATCCGATCGAAGCCAAGTCGAGCGGCGTGTTCTCCTTCCTCCGCACCGCCGTCAGCGATGCGCCGCCGCCGCCGGTCAAGCCGCGCAAGGAGCAGATCGAGCGCGACTTCGCCATGTTCGGCGGCAAGGTCAACTACGTCCGCACCTATCGCGCCACCGACGGCGGCGACATCATGCCGGAGCTCGCTGCGCGCAACGGCATCAAGCTGGTGCCCGGCGCCTGGATCTACAGCGCCAGCGAGGCCAAGCAGCAGTTCGGGCGCGAGGCGAGCGAGGTCAATGCCGAGGAGACGCGCGCGCTGATCCGCATGGCCAACCAGAACCCGAACATCGAGCGCGTGCTGGTCGGCAACGAGAATATCCTGCGCTGGGACGGCCAGAAGAACCTGCGCGATCCCAACGCCACCAGCCCGGCCCAGCTCATCCGCGAGATCAGGAACGTCAAGCGCAACGTCAAGGTGCCGGTCAGCACCGCCGAGCCCTGGCACGTCTGGCTGGAATATCCCGAGCTCGCGCGCGAGGTCGACTATCTCGCCGTCCACATCCTGCCCTACTGGGACGAAAAGTCGGGCGAGACGCCGCTCGAGTACCTGAAGTCGCGCATCGCCAAGCTCAAGGAGGCCGAGTACCTCCGCAACAAGAACATCATCGTCACCGAGGTCGGCTGGCCGTCGAACGGTGCGGCCCGCCGCAGCCCTGGCTCGGGCGTCGTCAAGTACGCCTCGCCCGCCGAGCAGGCCAAGAACGTGCGCGACATGGTGGCGTGGCTGAAGTCGCAGAACATCGACTACTTCGTCGTCGAGGCGGTCGACCAGCCGTGGAAGTCCTACGACCTCGAGGGCAAGGCCGGCGGCTATTGGGGCCTGTGGAATGCCGACCGCCAGCCCAAGTTCGCCTGGACCGGCCCGGTCGAGCGCTTCCCGCAATGGTGGGCCGGCGCCGCCTGGTCGATACTGCTGTCGCTGCCGGTGATGCTGTTCTTCCTGTGGCGCTGGCCGACGGTCGGCATGGCGGGGCAGGTGGGCTTCTGCGGCCTGGTCGCCCTGTCTGCGAGCGCCCTGGTCTACGGCGGCGTGGTCGCGGCGGGCAGCTACATGATGGCCTCCGAGATGATCGGCTGGGCGGTGCTCGCCTTCTTCCTGGTGCTGAGCCTTGCCATGGCGCTGGTACAGGCGCTGGAGATGGCCGAGACGATCTGGCGCGGCCGCTGGACGCGCGAGGCGTTGCCCGCCGGCGAGATGATCGCCCGCCAGCCCACCAACCGCGTGTGGCCCAAGGTCTCGCTGCATCTGGCGATCTGCAACGAGCCGCCGGCGATGGTGATCCAGACCCTCGATTCGCTCGCCAAGCTCGACTACCCCGACTTCGAGGTCATCGTCATCGACAACAACACCAAGGATCCGGCGGTGTGGCGCCCGGTGCAGGACTACTGCGCCCAGCTCGGCGAGCGCTTCCGCTTCTTCCACTTCGACGTCATGAAGGGCTTCAAGGCCGGCGCGCTCAACTACGTGCTGACCCAGACGGCGCCCGACGCCAGGATCATCGGCGTCATCGACAGCGACTACATGGTGCGGCCGGACTGGCTGAAGGCGCTGGTGCCATACTTTGACGACAAGAAGATCTCCTACGTCCAGGCGCCGCAGGACCATCGTGACTGGAAGGGCGACCGGTTCAAGGAGATGCTGAACTGGGAATATGCCGGTTTCTTCGACATCGGCATGTGCTTGCGCAACGAGTACGACGCCATCATCCAGCACGGCACCATGACCCTGGTGCGCCGCGACCTGATGGAGGAGCTGGGCGGCTGGGCGACCTGGTGCATCACCGAGGATACCGAGCTCGGGCTGCGCCTGATGGAGAAGGGCTACGGCGCCATGTACAGCCGCGAGCGCTTCGGCCACGGCCTGACGCCCGATCATTTCGCCGGCTACAAGAAGCAGCGCTTCCGTTGGGCCTACGGCGCCATGCAGATCATGAAGGCGCATGCCGGCAAGATGCTGAGCAACTCGACCAAGCTCACCTTCTGGCAAAAGTACCACTTCGTCGCCGGCTGGATGCCATGGTTCGCCGATGCGCTGAACCTGATCTTCACCTGGGCCGGGCTGGCCTGGCTGCTCGCCGTCGTCGTGCCGCCGCTGTTCGGCATCAAGCCTGTCGGCCTGCCGCCGGCCGAGTTCATCGTGCCGACCATCGGCATCTTCGTTTTCAAGCTGCTCTATTCCTTCGGTCTCTATTTCGATCGCGTGCGCTGTACCTTCCGCCAGAGCGTCGGCGCATCGCTGGCGGGGCTGGCGCTCACCTACACGGTCGGCCGCGCGGTGATCTACGGCCTGATGACAAGCCGGCTGCCCTTCATGCGCACGCCAAAGATGGACGAGCGCGCCACGCTCGGCATGGCGCTCGGGATGGCGCGCGGCGAGGCCGTGCTGACCATCCTGCTGTGGCTGGGTGCGATCGTGCTGTGGCTGGGCGCAGGCGCGGTCAATGTCGAGGCGCGCCTGTGGGCCGTCTTCATGGTCGTGCAGTCGCTGCCCTACGCCGCCGCGGTCTATGTCTCGCTGGTCAATGCGCTGGAGCAGATGCGCCACGCCCGGGCGGTCTTCGAAGCGGCGCCGGCGACCCATGTCGCCGGGCCCGCGATGCAGCCCGCACAGTAGAAAAAGGCGCTTTTCCCTGTCGACAGCCGACCCTCGTCTGTTAGCGTTTGCACATGCCCTCGGTTGAGCCTGCCGGCACGGCTCTCTTCCTCAAACGCTGGCTGCGTCGGCCCTTCGCCACCGGAGCGGTGATGCCGAGCGGCCGGCTGCTCGCAGAAGCGATGGCCGCGACCACGCGGGCCGCCATCGCCGGCCGTCCGGGCCATGTCATCGAGCTGGGAGCCGGCACCGGCGAGGTCACCAAGGCGCTGCTGGCG
This sequence comes from Pseudomonadota bacterium, assembly GCA_023386865.1. GTDB lineage: Bacteria > Pseudomonadota > Alphaproteobacteria > Reyranellales > Reyranellaceae > Reyranella. The sequence continues at coordinate 2,893 of JAEWIV010000134.1, read as the reverse complement.
GCCGGTCTCGCTGCCGAGCGGCTGGTCCTGGTCGAGCGCGATCCGGAATTTGCCGCCTTCCTGCGCCGCCACTTCAATGGGCCGCGCATTGTCGAGGGCGACGCCGCGCGCCTGCCGCGACTGCTCGCCGATCACGGCATCGCGCCGGTCGCCGCCGTCGTGTCGAGCCTGCCGCTCCTGTCGCTGCCGGCCGAGGTGGTGAACGGCATCGTCGCCGGTGTGTTCGAGGCGTTGCCGCGCGGCGCAGCGCTTGTGCAGTTCACCTACGGGCCCAAGCCGCCCATCCCGCGCGCCTTGCGCGATCGCCTGCATCTCGATGGCGCGCATGGCAAGCGCATCTGGCGCAACGTGCCGCCGGCCGTGGTCTGGACCTTCACGAGGCCTGCGGCGTGACGTCATTTCCCTTCGCCGACGCGCTGCGTCGGACCATCGCCGATCACCTGGGGCGCTTCGAGCTGCGCCGGCGCGCCGATACCGGCGGGTTGAAGCGGGCGGCCGTCGCCGTCGTCGTGGTCGAAGGCGATGCGCCGGGCGAGGCCGCGTTCCTGCTCACCAAGCGCACGCCGCGTCTGCGCGCGCACGGCGGACAGTGGGCGCTGCCCGGGGGGCGCGTCGATGCCGGCGAGACGATCGAGCAGACCGCGTTGCGCGAGCTGCACGAGGAACTCGGCGTGCTCGCCTCGACCGACGACATCCTGGGCACGCTCGACGACTATCCCACCCGCTCGGGCTATCTCATCGCGCCGGTGGTCGTGTGGTCGCCGGGTGTCACGGTGACGCCCAACCCTGCCGAAGTCGCCGCTGCCTATCGCATCGCCTGCCGCGAGCTTTTTCGCGACGGCTCGCCCGAGATCGTCGCCATCGAGGAATCGGACAGGCCGATCATCCGCCTGCCGCTGCCGGTCGCGAACGTCAACGCGCCGACGGCCGCCGTGCTCTACCAGTTCCGGGAGGTCGCGCTCGCGGGACGCGACACCCGCGTCGACCACTTCGAGCAGCCGGTTTTCGCCTGGCGCTGAGGCGACGATCGGGCGCTGATCGACGGCATTCCGCGCTCAGCGCGCGGCGCCGCTCGGGGCGACGGTGGACGCGGCCATCACCGGGCGGCGCTTCAGGAACACGGTCGTCTCCTGCTCCATCACCTGCTCGCCGCGCTGGTTGATGGTGACCTGGCGGATACGGGCGATGCCGCGATCGGTCTTGGAGGCTGAAAGGCGCAGCTCGGTGATATCGGTCACGACGCGCAGCGTGTCACCCGGCCGCACCGGGCGCGGGAACTGGACCTCACCGATGCCGGGCGAGCCCAGGCTGCAGGAGCGGAACACGCCCTGGTCGAGCCACAACCGCAAGGTCACCGCCATCGTGTGCAGCCCCGATGCGATGAGGCCGCCGAAGCTCCACTTCCTGGCGAACTCGGCGTCGATGTGGAAGGGCTGCGGGTCCCATTCCCGGGCGAAATCGACGATGGCTGCTTCGGACACGGTCAGCCCGGCGCTGATGAACCGGTCGCCGACCTTGAAATCCTCGTAGTAGCGATCGCTCACAGGACCGGCTCCATGCAGGCAGTGTCGGACAGGGCGTGGGCAGTGGGGCGGGAACGTCCACGAAGCTGGCGACCTCGGGAGACTTGCCGCGTTGTCCATTTGGAGGGTGATTGTGTCGAGGGTGAGACGCCGTCATGTTCCGGGGCCTGTGCTAGGTTGCACACGACTGCAGTGAAGGAGTTTTTCATGCCGAGTAACCCTACGCGCCGGCAGGCGATGCGCTTGGCCGGCGTTGCAGGGGCGGCGCTGGCGGCGCCCGCCTTGGCGCAGGCGTCGTGGCCCACCAAGCCCGTGCGTTTCATCGTGCCGTTTCCGCCCGGCCAGGCCGCGGACATCTTTGCCCGCCTGATTGCCGAGAAGCTGACCGAGGTGTGGAAGCAGCAGGTCGTGGTCGAGAACAAGGCGGGCGGCAGCGGCATTCCCGCCACCGAGTACGGCAAGAACGCCGCACCCGACGGTTACACGCTGATGGTGGTCTCGAGCGGCACCTTCGGGGTCAATCCCAGCCTCTATGCCGACCTGCCGTACCGGCCGCTCGTCGACTTCCTGCCGATCACCAACATCTTCCTGGTGCCGCTGGTGATCGTGGCCCATCCGAGCTTCCCGGCCAGCACCCTCGGCGAGCTGATCGCCCTCGCACGCAAGGAGCCGGGCCAGCTCTCCTACGCCTCGGCCGGCCCCGGGACGTCGCAGCATCTGTCCATGGAACTCTTCAAGATGCGCGCCAAGCTCGACATCGTGCACATTCCCTACAAAGGCAGCGGCCCGGCGATGGCCGACCTGCTGGGCGGCCACGTCAAGCTGATGATGGACAGCACGGCGGCGGCCCTCGGGCCCATCACCGACAAGCGCATCAAGCCGCTCGCCGTCACCACGGCGCGCCGTGCCGCGCCGCCGCTCGACTTCATCCCGCCGATCGGCGACACCTTGCCGGGCTTCGATGCGGCCGGCTGGTCGGGCCTCGCCGCACCCGCGCACACGCCGCTCGAGATCGTGGCCAAGGTGAATCGCGACGTGAACATGCTGTTGCAGGATCCGGCGGTGGCCCGTGAGATCGAACGCCGCGCCGGCTTGCCCGCGCCCGGTTCGCCCATCCAGTTCGCCGAGTTCATCAAGAAGGAAATCGACACCTGGGGCGAGGTGGTGCGCGCGACGGGCACGAAGCCGGGGACTTAGATCCCGGCCGCCCTCAGGGCGTAGATCAGGCCGACCACCAGCGCGCCGATGAACACGGTCTGCGTGATCAGCAGCATCACCGGCGCGACACCGATGCGGGCCAGCGCCAGCAGCGAGGTCTTGATGCCCAGCGCCGCGATGGCGGTGATGATCAGGAACGAGGAGATATCGGC
>JAEWIV010000318.1 GCA_023386865.1 Pseudomonadota bacterium | reverse complement strand
CCCCCTACGCTGGCCGCGGCCAGCGCGGCGGCGACCGCCAATCAATATGGGCGGAGTTTCCCTACGCCGCGGCCTTCAATGCGGCCACGACGTCGGTGAGCTGGTCGAGTCCCGAAGCGATGCCTTCGGCCATGCCGGCGCCGACATGGGTCGCTTTCTGGGCGGTCGAGGCGAACAACGTATGGATGGTGAGCATTGTCTTGCCGCCCTGCTCGTCGAAGATGATGGTCATGATCATCTTCTCCGCACCGGGCAGCTCGAAGCCGTTGGAGAACACGATCTTCCGGTTGGGCACGATCTCGAGATACTCCCCGCCGAACGGCGTCTGCTGCGTGCCGCTCGGCCCGGTCATGGCGGCGCGCCATTGGCCGCCCTTGCGGAAATCCATCTCGCACATCGTCACCGGGTAGCCGACGGGCCCGAACCACTTCTTCAGATGCTCGGGCTTGCTCCACGCCTCGAACAGCAGCCGGGCCGGCGCGTCGAAGCGGCGCGTGATGGTGAGTTCCCGATCCCCTTCCGGCTCACCGGCGATTGCGTTTGCTGACATGTCGTCCCTCCTTGCGCTTGAGTTCCTTCACATGGACGTCGAGCCGGTCGAGGCTCTCCTCCCAGAAGCGGCGATAGTCGCCCAGCCACTCGGCCGCCCCTTCGAGCGGAGCCGCGTTCAGCCGGACCGGGCGGAACTGGGCCTCGCGGCCGCGCGACACCAGCCCTGCCCGTTCCAGCACTTTCAGATGCTTGGAGATCGTGGGTTGGCTGAGGTCGGACGGCCCGACGAGCTCGTTCACCGTCGCCTCTCCTTCCGCCAGCCGCGCCAGGATGGCGCGCCGCGTCGGATCGGCGAGCGCGGAAAAAACGAGATCGAGCTGCATTGGCACCTTCTTTATTGCCGTATGACTATATTCTTAATTGGCTATATAATGCCGCCAATCGCTCCGTCAAGTCCGCCCGTGGGCCGCGAATCGCGCTAGAGTGCCGCTTCTACGGTCGAGGAACGGCTTCATGGTCAGGACATCGCGTCGACATCTCCTTGGCGGAGCGGTGGCAGTCGCCTTCGCCGGCGCCGCATTGGCGCAGACCAAGCCGATCCGTGTGCTGGTGGGGTTCGCCGCCGGCGGCGGCAACGACGTGATCGCGCGACTGGTGGCGCAGAAGATGAGCGAGGGCTCGGCCGGCCAGGTCCTGGTCGACAACAAGACCGGCGCCAGCGGGCTGATCGCCGCCGATATCCTCGCCAAGGCACCACCGGACGGTACGACCCTGATGGTGGCGGCGCAGACGACCTACGCCGTGGCGCCGCAACTCTACAAGTCCGTGGCGTTCGATGCGGCGCGCGACGTCGCGGGCATCTCTTTGCTCGGTGCTTCGCCGCTGGTCCTTGTGGTCAATCCGTCGTTTGCCGCAAAGTCGGTCGGCGAGCTGATCGAGATGGCAAAAGCCAAGCCCGGCGCCATAAATTTCGGCTCGGGCGGTGTGGGCACGACGCCACACATGGCCGCCGAGCTCTTCCTGTTCACGACCGGCATTCGCATGACCCACGTCGCCTATCGCGGCGAGGCCCCGGCGATCGCCGACGTGCTGGCGGGGCAGCTGCCGCTGCTGTTCGCCAATGTCTCGGTGGTGACGGGCCAGGTGAAGGCGGACACGCTGCGGGCACTGGCCGTGACATCGTCCAAGCGCGCACCGAGCCTGCCCGACGTGCCGACGCTCGCCGAGGCGGGCATCAAGGGCGCCGACGTCGAGACCTGGTTCGGCCTGACCGCGCCCGCCGGGACGCCGCGCGAGATCGTGCAGCGGCTGAATGCCGACGTGCGGAAGGCCCTCGCCGCTCCGGATTTGCAGCAGCGTTTTGCCGAGCTCAGCCTGTCGGTGACGCCAAGCTCGCCCGAGGAGCTCGATTCGCTGATCAAGTCGGAAGCCGCGCGCTGGGGCGAGGTCATCCGTCGTGCCAATATCCGCGCCCCGGAATGATACGGCACGCCTATTGCGTAGCCGCGAACGAAGAGGAGTAGATCAGTGGCCTTGAGTTCCGATCCGATCGAGCTGGAGCTGTTCAAGAACGCGATCTTCTCGATCGCCGACGAGATGGCGCTGACGGTGTTCCGCACCACCTACTCCGGCGTCCTCAAGGACAACATGGACTACTCGACGGGCTTCGCCGACGCCGACGGCAAGCTCGCGGCGCAGGGCCTGACCCTGCCCGGCCATCTCGGCTCGGTGCCGACCGCGATGGACGCCATCATGCGCCACTTCAAGGACGACATGGCGCCGGGCGACGTCTTCATCATGAACGACCCGTTCGACGGCGGCATGCATTTGCCCGACATCTTTGTCTTCAAGCCGCTCTACCACGAGGGCGAGCGGCTCGCCTTCGCCTGCACCGTCTGCCACCACATCGATGTCGGCGGCCGGGTCGCCGGCTCGAACGCCTCAGACTCGACGGAGATCTATGCCGAGGGCCTGCGCATCGCGCCGATGAAGCTCTACGAGGCGGGCAAGCTCAACAAGACCATCATGACCTTCATCGAGAAGAACGTCCGGCTGCCGGTCCAGCTGTTCGGCGACCTGCGGGCGCAGCTCGCCGCCTGCCACATCGGCGAGACGCAGTTCGCCGAGATCGTGGCGCGCTACGGATCGGAGAAGACCCGGTTCTATCTCAACGAGGTCATCGACTATGCCGAGCGGCTGACGCGGGCGGCGCTGGAGAAGCTGCCGGACGGCGAGTGGAGCTTCGAGGACTGGATCGACGACGACGGCGTCGACTACGGCAAGCCGATCCGCCTGTTCGTCACCATCCGCAAGACGGGCGGCCACATGGTGGTCGACTGGACGGGTACCAATCCTCAGGTCAAGGGCGCCATCAACAACACCCTCTCCTTCACCAAGGCCGCATCCTATACCGGCGTGCGCTCGGTGCTGCCGCCGGGCATCCCCAACAACGAGGGCGTGTTCCGCGCCATCGAGGTGATCTGCCCGCCCGGTACGGTGGGCAACGGCGTGTTGCCGGCGGCCTGCGCGGCGCGGGGCCTCACGGGCTTCCGCATGGTCGACTGCATGTTCGGCGCGCTTGCCATGATGCTGCCCGACAAGGTCAAGGCGGCGGGCGACGGCGGCAATACCGGCATCTCGATCGGCGGCTACGACGCCGAGCGCAAGCCGTTCGTCTATGTCGACTTCACCTGCGGCGCCTGGGGCGCGAGGCCGTGGGCCGACGGGCTCGACGGCAACTCGCACATGTTCGCCAACATGGCCTCGCACTCGATCGAGGTCACCGAGGCGGAGCAGCCTATGCAGCTCCTGGCGTACGAGTTCGTCGCCGACCGCGCCGGCGCGGGCAAATACCGCGGCGGCGTGCCGTTCCGCCGCGATTACCGCTTCCTGGAAGACGAAGGCATGCTGCAGGTGCGCTCCGACCGGCGCGACCACCGGCCGTTCGGCCTCTACGGCGGCAGCCCGGGCGCGCCGTCGGAGAACTACATGAATCCCGACGGCGAGAACCGCCTGCTGCCGTCCAAGCTCACCATGACCATCCGAAAAGGCGAGGTCTTCCGCCATGTGCTGGCCGGCGCCGGCGGCTGGGGCGATCCGCTGGAGCGCGATCCGGCGGCGGTGCTGCGCGACGTGCGCAACGAGCTCCTGTCGCCGCAGAAGGCCGCGGCCGACTACGGAGTCGTGGTCGACACGACCAACTGGACGGTGGATGGCGAGGCGACGGCGCGGCGGCGCAGCGAGATCCGCCGGACGCGCGGCTGGAGCGAAGTACCCAAGGTGCAGTGGCACGAACCCGAGCTCCTGCGGCGCGCCGCGGAGTAGACCATGACCATCACCTACCGCGCCGGTGTCGATATCGGCGGCACCTTCACGGACATCGTGCTGCTGGGCTCCGACGGCACCGTCCACACCAAGAAGATCTCGTCCAGTGTCGGCAACTATGCCCAAGCGATCGTCGACGGGCTGAGCGAAGTGTTCGCCGAGACCGGGCTGAGCGGTGCAGCCATCGACGAGATCCGCCACGGCACCACGGTGGCCTCCAACGCCATCCTCGAGCACAAGGGTGCCCGCGTCGGGCTCATCACCACCAAGGGCTTCCGCGACGTGCTGGAGATCCGCACGCTGCGCATGCCCAGGCTCTACGACATCGGCTGGAGCAAGCCCGCGCCGCTGGTCGAACGTTACCTGCGCAAGGTAGTCGACGAGCGCATCGACCATCGCGGCCAGGTCGAGCGCGCGCTCGATCGGGCCGATGCCGAGCGCGCCGTCGACGCGCTGCTGGCCGAGAAGGTCGAGGCCATCGCGGTCTGCCTGCTGAACTCCTTCGCCAATCCCGTGCACGAGGCCATGCTGAAGGAAATCATCGAGCGCAAGGCCCCTCACCTGCCCAGGAGCCTGTCGTTCGAGGTGTTGCCGGAGATCAAGGAGTACGAGCGCACGTCGACGACGGTGATCAACGCCTACGTCATGCCGATCGTCGCCACCTACCTGCGCGCCTTGCGCAAGGGCCTCGATGCCGGCGGCGTCCCGGCCCGCCTGCTGCTGATGCAGTCCAACGGTGGCCTGACCACCGACGGCGCCGCGGCCGAGCGGCCGATGAACATCATCGAATCCGGACCGGCCGGCGGCGTGGTCGGCGCCCAGGCGCTGGCGCGCGCCAAGGATCTCGACAAGATCATCACCTTCGACATGGGCGGCACCACTGCCAAGGCCTCGATGGTCGAGCACGGCGAGGTCGCCCGCGCCCAGGAGTACGCCGTGGGCGCCGGCATCATGATCGGCTCGCGCCTGCTCACGGGCGCCGGCTATACCTTGAAGGTGCCGGCCATCGACCTGGCCGAAGTCGGCGCTGGCGGCGGCTCGCATGTCTGGATCGACGGCGGCGGCGCCCTGCAGGCCGGCCCCGAAAGCGCCGGCGCCTCCCCCGGCCCGGTCTGCTACGACCAGGGCGGCGCGGTGCCGACGATCACCGACGCCAACGTGCTGCTGGGCTACATCAATCCCACACATCTGGTCGGTGGCGCGCTGAAGCTGAACGCCGACAAGGCGCGCGCCGTCTTCGCGGAGAAGATCGCAAATCCGCTCGGCATGCCGGTCGAGCGCGCGGCCTACGGCGCGCACTTGATCGTGGCCTCCAACATGATCCGCGCCATCAAGGCGGTGTCGACGGAGCGCGGCCGCGATCCGCGCGACTTCTCGCTGTTCGCCTTCGGCGGCAACGGGCCCTTGTTCGCCGCCGGCATGGCGGCATCGCTCGGCATCGGCCGCGTGGTCGTGCCGCCGTCGGCCGGGCTGTTCTCGTCGTTCGGCCTGCTCTACGCCGACGTCGAGCATCACTACGCCCGCACCTTCCGCCGGCTGCTGCGCCAGGCCGACCTCGAGGAGATCGAGGTCGCCTGGGGGGCGCTGGCGACCCAGGCTGGCGATCAGCTCAGGGCCGAAGGATTCACCGGGGTTCGCGCCCGGCTCCGTCGGTCGGCTGCGCTGCACTACAAAGGCCAGAGCTACGAGCTGACCGTGCCGGTTCCCGACGGGCCGATCGATGCCCGCATGGTGACCAGGCTCGAGCAGTCCTTCGCCGAGGAGCACGAACGGATGTACGGCCATCGCGCCGGGCCCGACGAGCCGGTCGAGCTGGTGGCGATCCAGCTGGTGGGGGCGGGGCTGCGCAAGGGCGGCGGCGTGCCGCAGAGCGCCACTCCTGCCCGCCGCACCGGCACCGCACCTGCATCACGCAAGGCCTACTTCGGCGATCACGGCTGGCGCGACACCCCGGTGCTGAGCCGTGCCGACCTCGGCACCGGTCGCGTCGGTCCGCTGATCGTCGAGGAGTATGATTCGACCTGTGTCGTACCGCCTGGCGCGCGCGCCGAGTGCGACGCTGCCGGCAACATCGTCATCAGGCTCTAGCAGCCGTCAGGGGCTCTGGATCCTCGCGCACCTCGCCAAAATAGGTGGCGTTCGTCCGGCCTTCAATACCGTTGCCGAGCCGCTGTGGACGAGGATGTTCGGGCTTCCAGCGACGCGCCCAACCAGGTCACGCGGCGACTCTGACGAATGTCGACATCCTCAGGATGCGCGCGGGCGCATGACGTACAGCACAATGGGCAGCAGCAGGACGGGAAGGAGATAGCTCACGATGAGCACCAGGACCGGTTGATGGGCCAATTCGGCACCGATGGCGGCAAACGCGAAGGCGGTCGGTACGCTGCCGACCGTCAGCGCCATGGTGAATTTTCCCAATGGCATTCCGGCAAGGCCGGCCAGGAACACGATGGCTTCCGGTACGCTGTAGGGAAGGCTGCGTGTCAGGACGATCGCCCATGCGCCGGATCTGTCGAACAGGCTTTCCGTCTTGCTCCGGAATCGGCGACCCACCAGGCGGTCGACAAACCGCCGCGCCGAAGTGCGCATCACGGCGTAGCCAAGGATGCCGCTGGTGATCAGGGCGACGCTGCCCAGCACTCCGCCGAACACCGTGCCGTAGATGATGCCGAGGGCGGCTATGACCGCGGTCTGTGGGACAGGCAGCACGAGATCTGCCCATATGAGACCAATGCCCACCGCCCATGCCCAGCTGTCGTACTCCAGGAGCATGGAAACGGCATCGTTGGCGTCCCGTTCCGTCGGGATTCTCGCACAGGAGGCGAGCAGGATCGCGAGTGCGCCGATAACCGCGAGGCTTGATCGCATTTGCATCTCCGCCGTTACGACCGGCCGTTCCTGCCGGTGATGCTTCAGCCGCTAGAGCCACCGCCGGACATGTCGCTTGTAGTCGACGTACGCATTGCCAAACCGCCGCTCGAGATAGACCTCCTCACAGGCGATGACGCCGTAGCGGATCAGGATTGCGAGGGGCAGCACGAGGACGAGAACCCACGGGCTGTGCGCCGCCACGCCGATGCCGCCATAGATCAGGAACATGCCGAGGTAGATCGGATTGCGCGTCCATCCGTGAACGCCGGTCGTCACGAGCGCGCGGGTCGGCTGGTTCGTGGGCACCGGCGTCGCCGCCTGCAAGAAGTTGCGGATGCCCGCGGCCATCAACGCGACGCCGATGAGGATCAGACAGGCGCCGACCGTCCAGAAGGTCGCCCTCTCCCCTGGAATGGAGAACACCAAGGGCAGCACGTGGTCGGCGCCCAACCCCAGCAGCAGAGCGCCAAGAAACAGGAAAGGCGGCCGCGCGATGACGCCTGCCGTTGCGGCGTCGTCCACTTGCCCAGCTAAGTCCCTACGCATGCACGCTCTCGCTGATGCCGAAGGCCTACGCGCCGAAAACCAAGAATGACAACTAAGGTGTCATTCTGCAAATTGACAACCACGGTGTCAACTGGAGATGCTGGCGCAGCTGGAGGCAACGCAAGCCATGGCGTCGGAACGACACAAGACCGCGGCGGCCCCAAGGCCGGGAACAGGCCCAGCCGTCCGCGCAAAGGCCGAGGCGATCGCCGAGCTGATGCTCGAAGTCGCCCAGTGCTTTTTCAGGATACGGGCCATCGGCCAGAAGACGGGATTGATCACCGCATGGGGCGGCGGAGCGTTCGGCTTTATGCGAAGCTTGGCGTTGCTGGGTCCACTGACGGTACCGCAGATCGCCCAGATGCGACCCACCAGCCGTCAACGGATGCAACGGTTGGCGGATGAGCTTGCCGCCGAGGGGCTTGTCGAATTCGTCGACAATCCGAAGCACCGGCGCTCAAAGCTTGTGCGGCTCACGCGCAAAGGCGACACGCACTACAGCGAGCTGAACGACCGGCTCATGGAGATCGCCTCGACCATGGGCGGCGGTCTAAGCGAAGCGGATATCCGCAAGACCACCGAGAACGTGCGGCAGTTGAGCGACGACGTGAAAGCGCGGTCGGAGCGGCTGTCGTGACTTGCCGCCGGCCCGAACCAGCGCGGCAGGACCATCACGACAGAGGGCGATTATGATCAGGAGCTCAACGACGGACGGCGCCAAGCCGCGCTCGACGTCGGTCAGGCGGCCGCGGCCCCGGATGCTGTGGATGACGAACAGGTTCTTGCCGAAGAGCGGCGTCACCATCGTGATCTGGATCAGGAGCATGGTCAGCACGCCGTATCATACCGGGTCGTAGCCGGCCGACCACGGCTGGCGCGACACCCCGGTGCCGAGCCGTGCCGACCTCGGCACGGGTCACGTCGGCCCGCTGATCGTCGAGGAGTATGATTCGACCTGTGTCGTACCGCCTGGCGCGCGCGCCGAGTGCGACGCGGCCGGCAACATCGTCATCACTCTCTAGGCCGAAGCCATTCCCGGCAGCCAGAGGGCGATGTCCGGCCAGATCGACAGGATCAGGATCATGAGCATCATCGTGATGACAAAGGGCGCCGCGCCGATGATGACGTCGTCTATCTTGCCACGCTTGCGCAGGCCCTGCACGACGTAGAGATTGATGCCGACCGGCGGCGTGATCATCGCCAGCTCCATCAGGATGATCACGATGATGCCGAACCACACCGGATCGTAGCCTGCCTTGAACAGGATCGGCGCGATGATCGGCACCGTCGCCACCATCATCGACAGCGTCTCCATGAACATGCCCAGCACGAAGTAGAAGCCGACCACGACGATCAGCAGCTCGACCTTGCTGAGGCCAAGGCCGGTGATGAAGCGGTTGACCTGCGCGGTGAGGCCGATCGAGGTGATCACGAAATTGAGGAAGTAGGCCGCGAGCAGGATGGCCATGATCATGGCCGTGGTCCGCATGGTGCCCTCGAAGGCACTGAGCAGCGTCTTGAACGTCAACCGCCGGTTCCAGGCGGCGATCGCCGCAGCCGCGATCACGCCCAGCGCCGCCGACTCCGTGGCGGTCGCCCACCCGGCATAGATCGAACCCAGCACGGCGAGGAAGATGATCAGCGGCGGCAGCAGATCGGGAAGCGCGGCGAAGCGCTGCCGCCAGCTCGTCTCGGTCGGGCGGCCGCCCAGGCCTGGCTTCAGCACGCAGATGACGATGACCGTCAGGCTGAACAGGCCGGCGAGCACGACACCGGGCAGAAAGCCGGCGAGATACAGCTTGGGGATCGACGTGTCGGTGAGCACGCCGTAGACGATCATGTTGATCGAGGGCGGGATCAGGATGCCCAATGTGCCGCCGGCCGCGATCGTGCCGAGGAACAGCCGTTCCGAATATCCGCGCTTCTCGACCTCGCCCAGGGCGACCGTGCCGATGGTGGCCGCGGTGGCCACGCTCGAACCCGACGTCGCGGCGAACATCGCACAGGCAGCGATGTTCGAATGCATGAGCCCGCCCGGCAGCCACGGCACCCACAAGACCAGCGCGTTGTACATGCGTTCGGCCATGCCCGAGCGCAGCAGGATCTCGCCCAGCAGCACGAAGAACGGAATGGCGACCAGCAGAAAGTTGTTGGAAGTCCCCCAGGCGATTTCACCCATGGCCAGGGACAGTGGCAGCTTCGAGTAGATCGCCGACAGGGACAGGCCGAGGATGCCTAGCCCCGCGGCGACCGGGACGGCCAGCGCCAGCAGCCCGATCAGGATGGCCAGCGTCACGATGAGCATGTCAGCCGTTCCCCTCGCGGCCCTGCCGCTCCTGCAGGTCGCGGATCTCGTCCTGCACTTCCTCCTCCGCCGAGCGGGTCCCGATCAGGCGCGCCGCGCCACGCAGGTTGCCGGCGGCAAGCACCCGCAGCACGTCGACCAGCAGCAGCACGCCGATCGCCACGAACACCGCCAACCCGGCCAGCCACAGCGCCTGCGGGATGATCGTCGGGGTCTCGAGCGCCGATTGGCTGCGTGACTCCGACGTCCAGGACTGCGCCACGACAGACAGGCCGTGCCAGCCCACCAACGCGAAGAAGCCGACCAACAGGATCAGCGCCGCCAGATCGAGCCCGAGACGCAGCTTCTGCGAGAACAGCAGGTAAAGCGAGTCGATGCGGATATGGGCCCGATCGAGGAGCGCGGCACCGAGACCCCACGTCGTGCCGATGGCGAGCGCATAGCCGGCCAGCTCGTCGGCGCCGCCGATCGACAAGGCCAGGAACTTGCGCAGCAGCACGTCGACGCCGATCAGAATGGCGGCAAGCAGAACCAGCGCGCCGCCGAACCACAAGCCCCATTGGGCGAAGCGACGCACGCCGCTCATGGACCAGCCTTCGGAGCGGCGGTCAGGGGGTCGGCGCCGTGAGGCCGAGCGCCTTGCCGACCGTCTCGTTCCACTCCTTGGCACAGGCCGCGCCGCAGCGCTTGGCCCAGCCGGCCAGCACCGCCCCCTCGACCAGCTTCTTGTGGGTTGCCGCCTCCTCGGGCTTCACCGGCACGATGGTCATCTTGGCGAGCTTGCCCATGGTGCAGGGCTGCTTGCCCGTGTTGCAGTTGTCGGCCTCGGCGGTCGTCGTCTTGATGGTGGCCCACATCTTGTCCTCATAGGCCTTGAACTGCTCGAGCAGGAAGGCCTGCGTCTTGGGATCGAGACGCTTCCAGCTGTCGAGATTGACCGCGAGGACGTTGATGCTCCAGCCGAGCGACATCGGATAGATCGACTTGGTGACCTCGGGCCAGCCCGCCGTATTGCCCGACAGGCTGCCCGTCACGGCGCAATCGACCACGCCGTTGTTCAATGCCGGCACGACCTCGGCGAAGGCCATGCTGACGGCGGTGCCGCCGACGCCGCCCAGGAAGTCCCGCATGGTGTTGTTGAACACGCGGATCTTCTTGCCCTTGAACCCGTCGAGCCCGCTGATCACGTCGCGGCACCAGAAGACCTGGGGCGTATTGCCACCGAAAGCCAGCAGCTTGGCATTCCAGTTCTTCTGCATCTGGCGGTCGATGACGTCACGGTAGGCGGCGCAAGTGGCGCGCGCCTTGTCGGGGTCGAGCGTCAGCCCGGCGAGATCGCAGGCCTCGAAGCGTGGATCGTCGCCGGCCATCTTGGAGATGTCCATGGCAGCGAAGTCCATCACGCCGAGCTTCAGCAGCCGGAGCATGGTCTTGTCGTCTATCCCCATCTGGTCGAGCGGCGTGACGTCGGCCGTGATGGCGCCCTTAGAGGCCTCCGGGATCGTCTTGCGCCAGAACGGCAGCTCGTCGTGGATCGACACCGGCGTCGGACTGTTGAGACCGATCACCTTGAACTGGCTTTTCGGCAGATCCTGGGCGGCGGCACCGCTTGCGACCGCGGCCAGCGCCAAGCCCGTCAACATCCGCTTCAGCATGAACAGCCCCCTTCTCATTCCCCGTTGCTCCGCACACAGGCAGCAAAATGCATGCCACGCAATTTTATGCTCAAGTCACCAGACGCAAATCGACACGAGACCCGACATGCCCGACCTCAGCCTCGTCCAAGCCAACAAGATCATCGAAGTAGCCCTCGCCAAGGCGCGCGAGATGAAGATCAGACCGCTTGCCGTCGCCGTGCTCGACCAGTCGGGTCACGTCAGGTCGCTGCAGCGCGAGGACGGCGCCAGCATGTTCCGCTGCGACATCGCGGTTGGCAAGCCCACCACCCAAATTGAACCATCGCTCCTTCCTCGGGGCTAGGCGATGCCTCTATGCCGATGGCTTCGAGAAACTGGAGCCCAAGCAAGGGCTGGTCCGCCGCAAGCGCCAAGGCAATACGTCCATCCAGGTATTCGTCGCGCTCCCGACGCTCCAAATCCGAAACTCTCCTGGACTTGTCGCGAGCCCGGATCATCCACGGCGAATCAAGAGCCGCTCTGAACTCCCGATCTGCGGGATCTCCCCGGCTAAGCCACTTGAACAATCCGCGGGCTTGACGCCACCGACTCGGCCAGTGCTCCTGCGGGCCGGGAAACGCGTTGAGGGTTGCCTCCGATTGGGCCTCAATCCATGCAATATTGTACTCCAGAATAGGCCGCACTTCATCGGACAGTCCGACAAGGAAGGCTTCCACCATGTAGCCTGTCTCTGTGCTCAGATAGCCAACCATTCCCCTCGATGGGATTTCATCCAATGTGTATTTGCGATGAATACTGAGACGCTCATTCAACCATTCATTGCGTCTTACCAAAGGATTGAACGGCTCCCATTTCAAACGAATGATCCCATCGGATGGCATACGGCGTGCTCCCATGCACTCTGAGACGAGTCCCACGGCTATCGCGTTACATCTGGCCTCGTCCGTCCCTCCGAGAGTACCTGGGTTGCGCCTTCCCCGTCACTTCATAGAGGCCCGGTGCGTTGGCCATCCTTCACGATTTCAACCACCCCCTGATGGGCTTGTCCCATGCCAACAGTGCAAATAAGAAAATTGCGCGTTATCAGATTTGCCAACGCTTTTGCGGCCACCTCCTTACTCAAGGTGCCATCGGCTACAGCTTTCTTAACGTATTCTTCGGCCTTTTGAAGGTTGTCCAGCGACTTGTTGGTAGGATGGGCGCGTCTGGATGGAGGTATCGATTGTTCGCGGTTGCGCCATTTGGAATCCCAAAAGGCAACCTCTCCCTTCTCGCTGATCGACATGATGTCGGGCCCTTGTGCGCCGGCGGCCGGACCGAAGTGAATGATCTTCTCGGTCGGATTGAGTTGCTTGATGCGATTCGCGAGTTCCTGCTCACCTCGCACGCCGTCGCGCAGATGTTGTTGTTCTGGAAAGTGGTCGAGGCCAGCTGCCGGATCTCGCATATCGGGGCCTAGGCGCACGCCAGCCGCCGTGTCCCTGCCATCCGGGCCATGGTACTGTCCATCTGGGGTTGGTTGACCAATGCCCTTCATCACCTTTCGGCAGGTATCGATTCTCTCTTCATCTACAGATTTTTGCTGCCGTCCGTTTCTCAGAATCTTGAATGTTGAAGCTAGGACGTGATCCAGATGGACGGTTTGCCGCCGTCATTTGGATCGGGGGTTTTGCCATTCTTCGGATCAGGTGCTCTGCCAATCTTGCGTTCGGGCACCTCTCCGGAATTCTGCCCTATTCCGGGAGTGGCCGGGGATTGCCCTTGTCGGGCGGCTGAGCCATCTCGCTGGTAACCGCATCTCGATCGCCGGTCGGGTTGAGAGCTTGACGAAGTTGATCCCGGTTAATCGCCAAAGTAGCCGCACCGTCCCTACCAACACTCATTTCTGCATCGACAGGCAGCCGCTCCCACCGAGCGCCGATGCCTGTGCCAAACAGGCCGCTCCCTACTCTCCGTTCGATTTCAACGGTGCGTTGCCCCGGGTTGATGCGGGCTCGCACACCGTCTTCCAGATCAATGATCTCGCTCTGCGTATTCATCGGAATGAGCAGCGACGGCAGAGCTCCCACTGCTGCGGACCCGGCGCCTGCTGCGGCCGGCGCGACACGGCCAGCGATGCCGGCCGCTTTAGAAAGCGCTTCGCCGACAAGCTGAGACGCGGGCGCTCCGCCAGCAGTCGCCGCGTTTGCTGTTGCAACCAATACGCCGGCCGCCGAGGGACGCAGGTCGCGGAGCGACGTTGTTTCGCCACTTAGCGGAGCGACCACATCCGAAGCAACATTTTCCATAGCTGCCTGTGGGGCCGACGGCGGCGCAGCGAACGACAAGGAATTGAACTTCTGAGTTCCCACTTCCTGCGGCGCCGCGTCTGCCTCAGACGCTGGCCATTCATGTCTTGGATCGGCTCGAAGCGCGGGCCAATACGGTCTCGAAGCGCCGTCATGCCCTCCTGCTTGCCTGAAGGCCTCCGACCACCAAGCCTGCGACTGCAGCCGCTGCTCAATGTCCCGGAGCGGGTCTGCGCCGAACGCAGTCACCCCCGAGCCGAATGGCTTGGTGTTGCCGGTTCGCGCTTCGTCAATCGAGCCGTCAGGATTCATTCGAAAGCCGATCGACGAGGGTTGCTCAAGCGCGTGCGGCGGCCGCCAGTTGAACAAACCAAACGAGCCGCCAGCGTCATCTTCTGCTGGTTGCCGAGCCGAATCCGCAGGCCGCCAGTTGGACAAGCCGAAAGTGGTACCGGCTGGGATCGAATCCCCAATGCCAGCGCCTTCCCGAAAGCCCAGAGGATTGTCCTGCGGCTCAATCGCGAGCCACGGCGGTCGTTGTATTGACCTACGAGGCTGCCAGTTCGACAAACCGAAGGAGTATCGCTGGGGATTGGGTTGGCGGCATCGCCGGCTCCCCGAAAGCCCGGAGGATCTCCTTCTGGCTCAATGCGAAGCCAGGGCCAGAGATTGTCGAACTGGGTATTAGCCATCGGTTGCTCCTGGGAAAAGCGGTGCGCTTCCCAGGGACGCCTGCCGACACTCAATTCGTGGGAAGGGCAGCCAAGAAAGCTGCCCCAAAAATACTACGTCAGTTATTAATTGTCAATAACTACGTTTATTATCGACATGCATGTACTGCTGGCACACTCAATCGCTCTCAAGCCGCCGCCTGCTTCACCGCCGCCTTCAGGTCCTTCACCAGCGCGGCAAAAGCGGCATGGCGGACCTTCTCGTCTGGCATGCGCAGGATCGACGAGGGGTGCGCGGTCACCATGCCGCGCTGGCCGTCGGCGAACTCGATCACCCGGCCGCGCTCGCGGGACAGCGTGATCGAACGGCCGGCGAGCGCCACCGCGGCGGTCACGCCGAGCGCCAGGACGAGCCGAGGCCGCACCAGCGAGATCTCCTGCCGCAGCCAGACGCGGCAGACCTCGACCTCGTAGCGGTTGGGCCGCTTGTGCAGGCGCTTCTTGCCGCGCGGCTCGTTCTTGAAGTGCTTTACCGCATTGGTCAGCCAGACCTTCTTGCGGTCCAGCCCCGCCTCGGCCATCGCGCGCTCGAGCACCTTGCCGGCCGGCCCGACGAACGGATGGCCGGCCAAGTCCTCCTGGTCGCCCGGCTGCTCGCCCACCAGCATGATCTTCGCCCGGGCGGCGCCCTCGCCGAACACCGTCTGGGTGGCGTTGCGATAGAGTGGACAGAGCGTACAGGCGGCCGCCTCCTCGGCGACGGCCTTGAGGGCAGCGGCGGCTGCCGGCATGTCAGGCCTCCTCGAGTCGGCGCATCAGCGCCTGCGCGTCTCGCGGCGCCATCAGCTTGTCGGTGTTGTCGAAGTAGACGTAGACATCGCGTGGCGCGGCCTTGGCCTGCTTTCCCACGAAGGTGCCATCGCGCATCGGCCTGCCGTCGCGCCAGGCCCGGATGCGCTTTGCCCAGCGCCCGAGTTCGGCGGCACTGTAGCCGCTGCGATAGAGCTCGCGCGAGCCGTGCAGGCGGCAGTAGACGAAGTCCGTCGTGAGATCCATCAGCAGCGGCCAATCGACCGTGTCGGCACAGACCAAGGCGACATCGTGGCGTCGCAGGAGGTCGATGAACGCGGGGACACAGAAGCTCTCGTGCCGCACCTCCAGCGCGTGCCGCAGCTTGTGCCGGCGCGTGCCCGACCGCAGCCAGGCCCGTGCCTTCAGGCGATGATCGTGCCGGCGCCCGCACGCGGCGGCGGCGTCGGTGTCGCGCGGCAACAGGCGAAAGAAGGCTTCCAGCTTCTCCGGGTTGAAATGAAAGTTGGGCGGCAGCTGCCACAGAATCGGCCCGAGCTTCGGCCCCAACCGCAGGACGCCCGACGCGATGAAGTTGCCGAGCGGCGCGATCGGATCGTTGAGCCGCTTCATGTGCGTCAGGAAGCGGGGCCCCTTGACGGCAAAGACGAAGCCGTCCGGCGTGAGCTCCGCCCACCGGGCGAACGACTCGGGTCGCTGCATGCTGTAGAAGGTGCCGTTGATCTCGACCGTCGGAAAGATCGAGCCGACATGGGCAAGCTCGCGCTTGTGCGGCAGCCCTTCGGGGTAGAAGCGGCCACGCCACGATTTGTATGTCCATCCCGACAGGCCGACACGGACTTTGCCTGAGCGCATGCCCAGCGAACGTGCTGCTCGCTACAGCGGTTCCTTGAGGAAGCGGTCGACCAGGCGGTCGGCCCGGTTGCGGTCGGTGAAGGCGAGATGGCGCGCGAGGTTGCGCGGCGAGGACGCGAGGTAGAAGCGTTCGTACTGCTCGTTACGGCTGGCGAGCGCGCTGCCGGCGAAATCCCAGGCCAGACGGAAGATGCGGATGCGCTCCTCGGCCGGCATGCCCTTGGCGCCGGGCAGATACTGGTCGATCAGCGGCCGCAGGTCCTTGTCGGCCATCTGCGCGGCGGTCGGCGTGGCGAAGACGTTGTGCGAGCCGATCAGGCGCAGGATCTCGTTTACCCGCGGGAACCACAGCGGGAGGGTTGCGCGCAACGCGTGCAGCGGCGCGGTGGCCGGCGTCCACAGCCCGCCCGGCCATTCGCGCGCCTCGGTCTCGGCGGCGATGACGGCCGAGCGCGTGAACTCGGCATAGCTCCAGATCTCGCCGATCATGCGCATGGTCTCGGGGTCGGTGGCGTTGATGGCGGCGGCCACCCGCAGCGCCAGGCCCCAGGCGAAGTCGAGCTTCACCGAGGCGCGGATCATCGTCTGCTGCTGGATGTTGGGCGGCCAGCTCGTCGTCATCACGGAGTTGTAGGCGGCTAGGTTGCAGTCGATGAACACCCGGTCGCGCGGGACCTCGACGTCGTCGAAGATCACGAAGGCATCCTGCTCGTCGAAGCGGCTCGACAGAGGATGATCGAAGCGGTTGGGCGACGCCGAGACGCTGTCGCGGCACAGGAACTTGAGGCCGGGCGTCCCCATGGGGATGCAGAACGACAGCGCATAGGCGTCGGCGCCGGCCGGCAAGGGCAGCGCGGGATAGACCGCGATCTCGTCGGCGAACGGCGCCAGGGTGGCGAGGATGCGCGCCCCACGCACGACGATACCGTGCTCGGTGTCGGCGACCTTGCGCAGGCCGTAGGGATTGCCGGCCTGCGGCGCGTCGCCCATCGTCTTGTCGACGGTCGGCTGCACGATCGTATGGGTGAGCGAAATGTCGCCCCGCCGCAGGAACTTCTGGTAGGCGACCAGGCGCTCGGCACCGGCCTCGTTGCCGTGGTCGGCCCATTCGCCACGATTGCCGGCGAAGCCCGCATAGGTGACGTTCATGTAATCGGGCGTGCGGCCCATCAGGCCCACCGAGTACTCGGCGACGCGGCGCAACGCCTTGCCGCGGCGCAAGAGGTCCTCGCGCGACCGCGGGATCATGTGGCTGACCGGGATCGGCTCGCCGGTCTCCTCATCCGGCATCAGCAACGTGTCCGGATGCTCGTGATGCAGATCGAAGACCTCGGCCAGCGCGTGGGCGGCGCCGCTCAGCTTGGGGTGGTCGACGACGTCCGCTATGCGCTCGCCGTCGACCCAGACCTCGCGTGGGCCCCGCAGGCCCTTCAGGAATTGCTCGCCCGTCCGTGCCGCCATCACTTGTCCCCTGGTCAGGGACCGACTGTCATCCCACCGGCATGGTCTCGGCAAGCGGCGGCAGCTTCACCACCTTGGCATACCAGGCTTCGAGCTTGGGATGGCCGGGACGCCACGGCTCGTTGGCGTAGCGGAAGTCGAGATAGCCCAGCGCGCAGCCGATGGTGATCTCGCCGATCGTCTTGAGGTCGCCTAGGCTGGCCGCATCCTTCTCGAGCTCGGCGAGCGCCCGCTTCACCTTGCCCTGCTGCAGCTCGATGTAGGACTTGCGGCCGTCGTCCTGCGGCAACGCGATTTCGCGGCGGCGCGGCTGGGTGGCGTCCAGAATGCCGTCGCCCAGCGCCTGCTGGGTGATCGCCTTCCAGCGCGCCGGGCCGGCGGCGGGAAAAAGCTTGGGCGCGCTGCCGACGCTGTCGAGATACTCGCAGATCACCGGGCTGTCGTAGAGCCGCGTGCCGTCGCCGAGGATCAGCGTCGGCACCTTGGACAGCGGGTTGAATTCGAGCAGCGCGGGATCGGTGGTGCCGACCTTCCAGCGCTCGATCTGCTTGTCGATACCGCGGGCGATGGCGCAGGCGTTGACCTTGCGGACATACGGGCTGGCGGGCGAATAGGCGAGCTTCACGGGCTTCTCCCTCTTGAGTTTCAGCAGGTCGGCGCGCACGTTATCGCGCATGCCGGGAGCAACGCCATGACTTTCAGGACCGAAAAGCTCGGCGGCCACATGGCCGCGGCGGTGAGCGGCCTCGACCTCAACCACCTGCCCGATGCGGCGGCGCAAGCCGCGCTGCAGGACGTGCTGCACGAGAATCTGGTGCTCTGTATCCGCGACCAGCATCTCGCGCCCGTGGCATTTCGCGACGCGATGGCGCGGTTCGGCACGCCGATGCTGCGCAAGCAGCTCGAGCGCACAGCGGAGTGCGCCGAGGTGAACATCATCTCGAGTGAAGACCGCGACACGCTGGGCGATGGGCGCAAGATCGTGAACGGCGCCAACTGGCACACCGACGACAGCTTCATGCGGGAGCCCTGCTCGCTCACCATGCTCTACGGCGTGATCGTCCCCTCACGCGGCGGCGACACGCAATTCACCAACATGTACGCAGCCTACGAGGAGCTGCCGGCCGAGACCCGGCGGCGCATCGATCCCCTGAAGGTGATCCACAAATACCATTCGCGCCGCAAACTCACCTACGTCTCGACGCGGCCGGCCGAGGAGATGGCGGCGATGCCGGAGGCGACGCACCCGCTGGTGCGCACGCATCCGGAGACCGGACGCAAGGCGCTCTATCTCAACCCCAACCGGATGGAGCGCATCGTCGGGCTGGAGCAGGACGAAAGCGACCGCCTGCTCGATGAGCTGATCGCCCATTCGACGCAGGCGAAATACCAGTACCGACACGTCTGGCGGCAGGGCGACATCGTGATCTGGGACAACCGCTGCACCATGCACAAGGCCAACGCCGACTACCCCGAGGGTGAGCGCCGCCTGATGCACCGTGTGATCGTGGCGGGGACAGAGCCCGTCTAAAGCGCCAGATTAGGGCTGGACACTCCGCTCCGCCCGTCGCCACGTAGCGGGTGCGGCACCGAACTTCTTCTTGAATGCCCGGGAAAATGCCGCTTCCGACTCGTATCCGACCTGTTCGGCGATACGAATCAGCGGATCGCTCGAGTCCTTCAGCTTCTGACCGGCGACTTGCAGCCGCCAGTCGGCGAGATAGTGCATCGGCGCCACGCCGATCACGCGGGTGAACCTGTCTGCCAGGCCCGAGCGTGACAGCCCGGCCTCGCGGGCGAGCTCCTCGACGCTCCAGGCGCGCGCCATGTTGGCATGCATGAGCGCCAATGCCCGGGAAACGCCGGGATCGCGCAATCCGGCGAGCCAGCCGGTCTGCCCGTCGGGGATGCTCCGCACGTAGTGCTGCACGGCCTCGACGAACAACAATTCGGAAAGCTTGGAGAGGACTGCCGTAGAACCGGTCTGGCCGTCGGCTACCTCGTGCGCGGCGAACCGGAAGGTCGATCGGATCCAGTCTGCAGCCGGCGTGTCGTCGACTTTGAGGATCAACGACGGCGGCAAGGTCGAGACGATCGGCACGATCAGGTCGCTGTCGCAGCCCAGGTAGCCGCACACCATGTAGACCGCCACGCCGTCACCGCCGTGCCGCACCATGCGAACGATCCTGTTTCCGTCGCCCAGGACGACGTCGGCGGCCGCGACCGGGGACAAGCCGACGTCGCTGCCGATCAGGTGGAAATCATTGCGCGGAAAGAGCACGACTTCGCCGCTGCAGATCCTCTGCGGCTGCTGACCGGAGAGTGCGACCTGCATCTCGCCGTCGACGACGTAGTGGTATGGGATGAGATAATCGGCGGCCCGGAGAAAAGGTGCGCAGAACTCGGGCGCCATACGGGCGGCAACGCACCACGGTGCCGAAAACTCTGCGTTGAAGAAAACACCACCGCTGAGACGGGCAACCCTCAAGATATCCGACAAGGCATCCATCAACCGCCGTCCGATCTGGAGTTCGCGTCATGTCCCGTGGCGTCCGGATCATAGCCGACCTGGCCCGGCGGGCATAAACCCGGCCAGCGGCGCGGGATGTCCCCGGCCGGCGATACAACTGGATGGAGAGAGACATGAACGCCATCGTGCCACTGGCCGACAGCGCCAAATACGCCCGCAGCATCCAAGCCTCCAAGGCCGTTCGTTGGGACATCGAAAAGGACGTCATCAAGGGACGGCGCTTCGACGTCGTCAAGAAATACCTGCCCGACGGCCTGTCGTTGGCCCGGGAGCTGGCGCTTTCGGAGCCTGAAACGCGCTTCATCAGCCAGATCCAGGGGCGCACCTACGCCAACGTCTTCGGCCTGGTCGAGCGTTTCATCACCGCGAAGCTCCTCGAGGTGAGCGGGGATCACGCATTGGGCGACCAGAACGCGCTGGAAGCGCTGGTACGGTTCAGCGACGAGGAGATCAAGCATCAGGCCCTGTTCCGGCGCATCGAGGCGATGATGGGCGAGACGATGCCGGCCGGCTATCACTTCGATGTCGATCCCGATGCGGTTGCCGGCGCCGTGCTGTCGAAGAGCACCTGGGCGGTGCTGGTGCTGACGCTGCATATCGAGCTGTTCGTGCAGCTCCACTATCGGCAGAGCATCGAGCCCGACAACGAGCTCTCGGACCTGTTCAAGGACGTCTTCCTGTTCCATTGGAAGGACGAGGCCCAGCACGCGGTCCTCGACGAGCTCGAGCTCAAGCGCCACGATGCGACGCTCTCGCAAGAGCAGCGCGAACGGGGCGTCGGCGAGTTCATCGACCTGGTCGTGGCCGTCGATTCGATCCTGCAGGGGCAAGCCAAGGCGGATGCATCCTACTTCGCCATGACCTGCGGTCGGACGGTGCCGCAAGCCGAGGCCGACCTCGTCGCGCGGCATTTCCTGAAGGCCTACCGCTGGCAGTACATCTTCTCGGGCGCCGGACATCCGCGCTTTCAGGGGATCCTGAAGGACATGCTCGGCGAAGGCCAAATGAAGCGCATCGAGGCAGCCCTCGCCACGCTCGCCTGATCCGAGGCGAATGCCGGTTCCCCGGCGCCGGCCTGCTGCACAGGCGGTTGGCGCCGGGGCAATCTGCCCTTCAGGCTTCCAGCAGCACGCAGTGCTCGGATGAAAACGAGAGCGTGACGGCCGCGCCTTCGTCCAGGAGGTTGGTCGGGGGCCGGCGCACGATCACCGCGCCGATGGCGCTGTCCACGACGTATTGCACGAAGTCGCCGTGGAACAGACGCTGTCGCACCTTGCCCGGCACCTGGTTGTCGCCGGGCCGCGGCTCGAGATCGATATAGGCGGTGCGCACCGCCACCTCGCTCTCCTTACCGTGCGGCTGGTGGCCGGCGGTGACGGCGAGCATGACGCCGCCCTCGGCGGCGAATCGGCCGTCGGCCTGCAGCCTGCCCTTGATGAGGTTGGCCGAGCCCACGAAGTCGGCGACGAAGCGGCTGCGCGGACGATTGTAGATCTCCTCGGGCGTGCCGATCTGCTCGATGACGCCCACGTTCATGACGATGACGCGGTCGGAGATGGCGAGCGCTTCTTCCTGGTCGTGCGTGACATAGACGGAGGTGATGTCGAGGCGACGCTGCAGTTCGCGCAGCTCGACCCGCATCTCGGCGCGCAGCTTGGCGTCGAGGTTGCTGAGCGGCTCATCGAACAGAACGACGGTCGGCGAGAAGGCGATGGCGCGGGCCAGCGCCACGCGCTGCTGCTGGCCGCCCGACAGCTTGGAGGCCGGCCGGTCGGCGAGATGGCGCATCTGCACCAGGTCGAGGGCGCGCTCGACATTGGCCTTGATGTCGGCGGCACTCTGCTTTCGCACGCGCAGGCCGTAGGCCACGTTGTCGAACACCGTCATGTGCGGCCACACGGCGTAGGACTGGAACACCATCGAGACGCCGCGCTGCTCGGTCGGGATGTTGCGGCGCTGCGCGGCGTCGTACATCGCCTGGCCGTCGATGGTGATGCTGCCGCCGACCGGCTGCTCGAGCCCGGCGATGGCGCGCAGGGTCGTGGTCTTGCCGCAGCCCGACGGCCCCAGCAGGGTCACGTGCTCGCCCCGCCCCACCGTGAAGCTGACGCCGTTTACGGCGGTCATGTCGCCATAGCGGATGACGAGGTCCTTCACCTCGATGCGCGTCGTCGTCACTGGATCTCCCGGGTTACGCCGCGCGTCAGGCGGAACAGGATGACGAGCGCCACGATCACGGTGAAGGTCTGGATGAGAGCCATGGCGGCGGTCAGCTCGGTGCCGCTGGAGGCGAAGGCGCTGACGATCGACGGCGCGATCACCTTGGCGTTGGGGCCCATCAGGAACACCGACGTGCCGAGCTCGCGCACGCAGGCCATGAAGATCAGCAGCCAGGCCGCGAGGATGCCCGGCTTCAGCAACGGCAGGGTCACGGTGCGCATCTGGTAGCCCCAGCCGGCGCCGCAGACGCGGGCGCACTCCTCCAGGCTCTTGTCGATCTGCAGCACGACGCCCGCGAGGGTGCGGACGCCGAGCGGCAGCATCACCGTGAAGTAGGCCAGCGCCAGCAGCCACAGCGTGCCGTAGATCGGGATCGGGATGTTGAGCCACGCCCACAGCAGGGCGAGCCCGAAGACCAGGCGCGGCACGGCGCCGGGAAACATCACGAGGTATTCGACCGCGCCGCGTCCCCGCAGCTGCGAGCGGTAGATGATCCAGACCAGCACCGCCATGACCAGGACGCCGACGCTCGCGACGCCGAAGCCCAGCATCAGGCTGTTGACCATGGCGGTGCGCACCGGCCCCAGCGACAGCGCCGTCTGGTAGTTGGCCAACGTGAATTGTGCCTGGCTCAGGATCACCGTGGCGAAGCGCTGCAACGAGGTCAGCAGCAGCGCCGCGATCGGCAGGATGACGGCGAGGAAGACGTAGAGGACGCAGACGCCGAACAAAAGCCAGGCGAGCTTGCCCATGTCCATGGGACGGGGCCGGAAAGCCTTTCCGGTGATGGTGGCGAAGCTGCCGCCGACGATCATGTAGCGGTAGAAGGTCAGCATGCCGAACATGACCACGAACAGCGCGAGCCCCATTGCCGAGGCGCGCCCGTAGTCCGGCGGATAGGACAGCGTGGAGTCCCAGATCGCCGTGGTGATGACGTAGATGCGGGCGGGGATGCCGATCACCAGCGCGGCCGCGAACGAGCCCAGCATCTCGGCGAATACGAACAGCGTGGCGCCCAGCACGCCCGGCATGACCAGCGGCAGGGTGACGGTGAGCGTGGTCCTGAGTTTCGAGGCGCCCATGACGCGGGCCGATTCCTCGAGCGCGGGATCCATCGACTTCATCGAGGCCGAGATCATGACGAAGGCGACCGTGCCCTCGAACAGCGCCATCACCCAGGCGATGCCGAAGTGGGTGTAGAGGTCGGCGACGTCGCCGCTGCCGCCCACCCCCATCCACATCTGGTTCATGAACCCGCTCTTGGGTCCGGCGATGATGGCCCAGGCGAGCGCGCCGACGAGCGGCGTCATGTAGTACGGCAACTCCATCAGCCGCTCGAGCATGGCGCGGCCCGGCACGTTGGTGCGCGTCAGGATCCAGGCCAGCGTGAAGCCGATGATGATCGCCATCACGGTCGCCATCACCGCGATCAGCAACGTGTTCCAGAGGACGTTGATGTCCTCCTCGAAGATCGCGAAGTAGTTCTTGAGGCCGTAGGCTTCCGGCGGGAACGCCATCGGATCGCCGACATTCAGCGATTCCTCGATGAGGAACACCATCGGCAGGACGACGAGAAAGCCCACGCCCAGCAGGATGGCGATCGTGACGATCGCCTGCCAGTTGCGGCGGGGTTTCAGAACCTCCGCGGTTGCGAACGTCAAGACAGGCTCAGCGCCTGGCGCCGACGATGCGGTCCCACTCCTTGGCGAAGTCCGGACGATCCTTCTCGAAGGCATGCCAGTCGGCCGGGAACAGGAGCTTCATGTCCTTGAGCGGCACGCTGCCGCCCGGCGCCGGCACGTCCTCGCGCGGCGAGTGGAGCAGCAGGGCATCGCTCAGCGCCTGCTGGCCGACGGGAGCGAGGAACCAGTCCATGAACAGCTCGGCGGCGTTGGGATGCGGGCCGTCCTGGACGATGCCGTAGGTCTCCGACACCGCCGGCACGCCGGTCTCGGGGAAGACGAAGGCGAGCGGCGCGCCCTTGGCCTTGAACTCGATGTAGCCCGAGTACTGCGCGCCCATGATGATCTTGTCCTGGCCGTCGACCAGGCGGCCGTACTGCTGGACGTAGGAGTCGAAGGCGCGCGGCTTGTTCTCGGCGAACTTCTTGAAATATTCCAGCCCCAGGATCGGCTTCAGCACGTACCACACGCCGTGCTGCAGGCCCGAGTTCGAGACCTTGACGTTGATCGCGTCCTTCCACTTGGGATCGAGCAGGTCTTCCCACTTCTTGGGGGCCTCGGCCGCCGGCACATTGTTGGGGTTGTAGGCGATGCCCGCCATGATGATCGAGCCCCAGGTCCAGAACCCCTCGGGCGTGCTCTTGTACTCTTTCTTGAAGGCTTCCATCTGCGGCGAGATGTACTGGCGGAAGCCGCCGCGGCGCTGGAAGTCGAGGATCATGCCCATGTCGGAGATCTGGATGACGTCGACCAGGTAGGACTTGGCCTGGCGCTCCGACAGCACCTTGGCGTAGAGCGCGCCGGCCTGCAGGCGCACGTAGGAGGTCTTGATCTCGGGGAACATCTTGTTGAAGGCGGCGAGCAGCTTGACCTGGCCCTGCTCCGGGTCGGTCGAGTAGAGCACGAAGGCGCCCTCGGCCTTGGCCTTCTCGACATTGGCGCAGGTCTTGAAGCCGTCCATCTGGCGGGGATTGTCGCAGAGCTTGGCCTGCGCGCCGGCCGAACCGGCCCAGACAAGAGCGCTCAACGCCAGACCGGCGGCGGCAAACAACTTCATGTGTTTCCTCCCATGCAACCTTGCATCGAGCGTACCGGCCGATGGCCGGAGGTTCAATCGCTGCGTTCCGCAGATGCAAGAGCATGATGCGTAGCGGCGTAGCGTCCGGAGTGGAACGGCCGCCGCGCAGGCACGCGCGTCACCTGCCGTAGGCGTTGCGGTCCGTCACGTAGCCGCTGTCGATATCACCGGCGAGCGCCTGCCGATCGCGCTGGCTGGGGTCGCCGTGACCGCCGCCGCCCGGCGTGCCAAGCGAGATCGTGTCGCCCTTGTGCACGACGTACTGCTTCTTGGGGTCGGTAGCCTTGCCGTTGATGCGCAGTTCGCCCGGCGCCCCAGGACGGCCGCCCTCGATGCCGAACGCCGGAAACAGGGTCCGCTCGGCCAGGAAGGAGACGGCGATCGGCGTCTCGCTGCGGCTCTCGATCAGGATCTCCTGTCCCAGCCCGCCGCGGTGGCGGCCGGCGCCGCCGGAATCGGGCCTGAGCTTCTTGTGATGGAAGCGCAGCGGCGCGATGTGCTCGCTGATCTCGATCGAGGTCGAGCTGACGTTGGACGGCCAGCTGAGGCAGGTAACGCCGTCGCGTTGCGTGTTGCCGCCCATGCCGCCGTTGTAGAAGAACATGTTGGCGTAGGGCTTGCCGCCCCCCTTCCCGTCATCGCGCACGCCCGACTGGTTCATGCCCCACATCGGCGAGCCACAGGCCGCCATCACGCGCTCCGGCACGATCTGGCCCAGGCAGCCGAACACCAGCATCGGCACGTAGTGGCCGATCAGCATGCGCGAGCCGCCCGGCGCCGGGAACTGCGGGTTGACGATCGTGCCCGGCGGCGCCTTGAGAGTGATCGGCCGCCACGCGCCTTCGTTGTTGGGCAGGTTGGGGCTGGTGCAGACCTTCACCCCGTACATCGCCATGGCGTTGGTGTAGCAGAGCGCACAGTTGATGGCGCGATCGACCTGGCCGTCGGTGCCGGCGAAGTCCATCACGATCTCGTCGCCCTTGACGGTCAGCTCCATCTTCATGGTGATCGGCTTGTCCATCAGGCCGTCGGTCTTGAGCTCGCTGCGATAGGTGCCGTCGGGCAACTCGCGGATCGCCGCCCGCATGGCTTGCTCGCAACGGCCCTGGATCTCGCGCGCGAGGTCGGTGAGGTCGGGCAGGCCGTAGCCTTCCATCAGGTTGCGCAGGCGGTCTTCCATCAGGTCGAGCGCCACGACCTGGGCCCACAGATCGCCCATCGTCTGGTCGGGCGTGCGCACGTTCTTGCGGATGATGGTGACCAGCGTCTCGTCGGTCTTGCCGGCCGCGATCATCTTCATCGGCGGGATCTGCAGCCCCTCCTCGAACACCTCGCGCGGCTCGGGGCGCCTGATCTTGCCGCCGATGTCGGGCGCGTGCGCCGTGGTGGCGCTGAAGGCGACCAGCTTGCCGTCGCGGAAGATTGGCTTGGCCAGCGTGATGTCGGGCAGATGGCCGGTGCCGAGCCAGATGTCGTTGGTGATCAGCACGTCGCCCGGCGTGAGCTGGTCGGGCGGGAAGAAGCGCAGGAAGTGCTTCACCGTCTCGGGCAGCGTGCCGATGAAGCTCGGGATGCTCTCGGAGGCCTGCACCAGCGACTGGCCCGCAGCATCGGTGATGACGCAGGAGAAATCGTAGCTCTCGCGCACCAGGGTCGAGAAACTGGTGCGCACCATGGCCGCTGCGGCTTCGTCGACCATGGAAATCAGGCGACGCCACAACAGTTCCAGCTCAATGGGATCGAACTCTCTGTTTTTCTTGGGCGTAGCCATCAGCCGACCTCCGCCAGGATGGAACCGTCGGTCAGCAGCCGCGCTTTCGCGCCCGGCCCGACGATGAACGTGCTTTCGTCTTCCTCGAACACGGCCGGGCCGTCGACGGTGACGCCGGGCTCCAGCGCATAGCGATCCCACACCTGCGTCGGCAGCGTCTTGCCGGCATCGGGGAAGAACACTGGTCGCGTGCCCTTGAGCGCCTCGGCCTTTGGATGGCGCGGCAGCTCCAGCGTGCCGCCGCTGCCCGGCATCGGCGCGCTGGCCGAGAGCCGCAGCGCCACGAACTGGATGGCGGCCCCGGGCGGCGTGCGGGCGAACAACGCCTTGTAGGCCGCCTCGAAGGCCGTCTTCACGCCCGCCTCGGTGAGCGGCTCGGGCAGCGCCACCGTGATCTCGCTGCCCTGGCCGATGTAGCGCATGTCGGCGAGATGGCGGACGGCACGCCGCTCGATATCCGCGCCGGTGAGGCGCAGCACCTCGAGCGATTCCTTCTCCAGGCCGTCGAAGGTCCGCTTCACCGAGGCGAAATCCGCCCCGGCAAGCGCCACGTTGAAGCTCGCCACGCGATCGACGCGCGCCGGCGCCATCAGCATGCCGATGGTGCTGCCGGCACCCGCACCAGGCGGGCAGACGACACGGTTGACGCCGAGCTTGCGGGCGACGTGCCAGGCGTGGACCGGCCCCGCACCGCCGGTCGCGAGCAACGCGTACTCGGCGGGAATGCGTCCGCGCTCGGCAATGGCCACGCGCGCCGCTCCGGCCATGTTCTCGTTGACCACGTCGTGCACGCCGAACGCCGCGCGACCTGCCTCGACTTCCAGCGCGCCGGCGAGCCGCTCGAACGCGCCGTCGGTCGCCGCCCGGTCGATCTTCATGGCGCCGCCCAGGAAGAAGTCGGCGTTGAGATAGCCCAGAGTGAGATCGGCGTCGGTCACGGTGGCCTCCGTGCCGCCGCGGCCGTAACAGGCGGGCCCCGGCTGAGCCCCGCTGCTCTCCGGCCCGACATTCAGCGTGCCGAGATCGGACCTGCGCGCGATCGAGCCGCCGCCCGCGCCGATCTCGATCAGCTCGACGGTGGCGATCTGGATGGGCAATCCGGAGCCGCGCAAGAAACGCTTCTCGCGCGCGGCCTCGAAGCCGTAGGCAACCAGCGGCTCGCCGTCGTCGACCAGCGCCAGCTTGGCCGTGGTGCCGCCCATGTCGAAGGCGAGCACGCGCTCGAGCCCGGCGTTGCGGCCGAACCACGCGCCGGCCAGCGCGCCGGCGGCCGGTCCGCTCTCCAGCAGCTGCACCGGCGCACGCTTCGCTTCGCTGACATGGGTCAGCCCGCCGTTGGACAACATAAGGAAGAGGCCGCCCGGAATGCCTTCGGCGCGCAGCGCCTGCTCCAGCCGCTCGAGATAGACCTCGGCCAGCGGCCGCACATAGGCGTTGGTCACCGTCGTGCTGGCGCGCAGGTACTCGCGGATCT
The DNA here is from genome assembly GCA_023386865.1 of Pseudomonadota bacterium. Taxonomy (GTDB): domain Bacteria; phylum Pseudomonadota; class Alphaproteobacteria; order Reyranellales; family Reyranellaceae; genus Reyranella. The sequence continues at coordinate 18,846 of JAEWIV010000318.1, read as the reverse complement.
CGGGTGCGATGTCCGACGACAGCGAGATCGAGAGGTTCTGGAAGCGCTCGGCCACAGCGGCGCCGATGGCACGCTCGTGGGCCGGATTGGCGTAGGCATGCAGGAAGCAGATGGCGAGGCTCTCGACGCCCTGCTTCACGAGGTCGGCGACCTCGGCCAACGCGGCATCGACGTCGAGCGGGATCTCGACCGTGCCGTCCTGCGCCAGGCGCTCTCTGGCCTCGCGCCGCCACGGCCGCGCCACCAGGGGCTTCGGCATCTCGATGAAGAGGTCGTAGAGCTCGTACTTGCGCTCGCGGCCGATCTCCAGCACGTCGCGGAAGCCCGCGGTCGTGAGCAGGCCGGTCTTGGCGCCCTTGCGCTCGATCAGGGCGTTAGTGAAGAGCGTCGTGGCATGCACGACGCGGCCGACCTGATCGGGCTTCGCTCCAGCCTTCGCCAGCACGCGCCGCGTGCCCTCGATCGCGCCGCGCGCCGGATCGTCGGGAGTGGTGCTCTCCTTCCAGATGACGGCGCGGCCGTCGCGCGGATCGTGGATGACAAGGTCGGTGAAGGTGCCCCCGATATCGATGCCGAGGGAAAGCGGTGCGGTACTCATTCGGCTTTGATATTGCCCTGCTTCACCACCTTCGCCCAGCGCTCGCGATCCTTCTTGATGTAGGCGGCAAAAGCATCGGGCCCCTGCCCCAATGCGATCAGGCCCTGTTTGTCGAGCGTTTCCTTGTTCGCCGGATCGGCGACAGCAGCGAGAAACAGCTTGGCCAGCGAGTCCTTTATGTCGGCCGGCAGCGCCGCCGGCCCGACCAGGCCGAACCAGTTGTTGATGTCGAGCGACGGAATGTCCTTGGTGTGCAACGGCAGGTCAGGCGCGAGCGCCGTGGGCCGGCTGGAGGCGAGCGCCAGCACGCGCACCTTGCCGCCGCGCGCCATGCCCATGATCTCCGACACGTTGGCGAAGAAGAGGTCGACATTGCCGGCCGCCACATCGGCGATCGCCGGCGCACCGCCGCGATAGGGGACGTGGGTGAGCTTGAGTCCGCCCGCTTCCGCCGCCAGGAACTCCGCGCCGAGCTGGTTGGTCGAGCCCAGCCCGGTCGAGGCGTACGTCACCTTGCCGGGGTTGGCCTTGGCGTAGGCGACGAGCTCGGCAATGGTCTTGAACGGCGCATCCATGCGCACGATCAGCGCCATCGGCACGCCGACCAGATTGCAGATCGGGGTCAATTCCTTGTCGAGGTCGAGCGGGATCTGCGAGCCCGGCACGACCGGGCCGACGGCGAGCTGGCCCATGATGCCGATGCCGACCGTGTAGCCGTCGGGCTTCGACTCGGCGACCTGTTTCAGGGCGATGAAGCCACCGGCGCCGGGCTTGTTGTCGACGACGACGGTGTAGCCGTGTTGCCGCGAGATGGTGTCGGCTGCCAGCCGCGCCGCGATGTCCGCCGTGCCGCCCGGCGCATAGCCGACCATGATCCTGATCGGCTGTTTGGGAACCCATTGGGCGAGAGCCGGCGCGGCGGCAAGCAACAGCGGCGCGGCGAGCAGACTTCGACGCAGCATGAAACGATCCTCCCTCTCGCACTGTAGCATCGTCGGTCGCGGAATGTGCACCCGCAGCGCGAAGCCGCGGCACGGGAACGCTCTGGCATCGATTGCAGAGGTCGTGCCATGCTTGCCACGTTGCCAGACGAATTCAGGGAGTAACGCCAATGACACCGATCGCGCGCCGTTCGCTCGCCACGCTCGCTGCAGGCCTCGCCTTCGCTGTCGGCGCCGCGCAAGCCGCCTGGCCGGAGCGCCCGGTCACCTTGATCGTGCCATGGGGTGCCGGCGGCGGAACCGACGCCACCGCCCGGATCATCGGCAGCCTGCTGGAGAAGGAGCTGAAGCAGCCGGTCAATGTCGTCAACCGCACCGGCGGCTCGGGCGTCGTCGGCCACCAGGCGATCGCGAGCGCGGCGCCAGACGGCTACACGATCGGCATGGCCACGGTCGAGATCGGCATGATGCACTGGCAGGGCCTGACCGAGCTCAAGGGCTCGTCCTATACGCCGATCGCGCTGGTCAATGCCGATCCTGCCGGCCTGCAGGTGCGCGCCGACTCGCCGTACAAGACCGCCAAGGAGCTGGTCGACGCCATCAAGGCCAATCCCGGCAAGCTGAAGGCGAGCGGCACCGGCCAGGGCGGCATCTGGCACCTCGCCATCGCCGGCATGCTGCAGTCGCTCAAGGTCGATCCGGGGGCGTCGCCATGGGTGCCGTCCAACGGAGCCGCGCCAGGGCTGCAGGATCTGGTCGCCGGCGGCATCGAGATCGTGCCCTGTTCGCTGCCGGAAGCGCGTTCGCTGATCGACTCGGGCAAGGTACGCAGCCTCGCCATCATGGACGCCAAGCCCGCCGCGCTCTATCCCAACGTGCCGACGCTCAAGGACGCGACCGGCAGCGACTGGACGCTGGCGGCGTGGCGCGGGATCGTGGCACCCAAGGGACTGCCCAAGGACATCGCCGACAAGCTGCTGGCGGCGCTCGAGAAGGTGCACAAGAGCGCCGAGTTCAACGACTTCATGAAGCAGCGCGGCTTCGGCGTCACCTGGGCGCCGTCGGCCGAGTTCGCCGCCTTCATGGACAAGTCGGACAAGGACCTCGGCGCCGTCATGAAGGCCGTCGGCATCGCCAAATAAGGGCGATGAAGGTCGACGACAGAATCCTGGGCGCGCTGGTCGCGCTCCTGGGTGCGGTCGTGCTCTGGCATGTCCAGCGCTTTCCGGTCATTCCCGGCCAGAAGTTCGGCGCCGCGCTCTTTCCCGGCGTGATCTCGGCGGGTCTGGTCGTCTGCGGCCTGCTGCTCCTGGGCCGCGGCATCCGACGCCGCTCACCCGGCGGCGCGTTGCTGAGCTTCGACGACTGGGCGCGCGACCCGGTGACGGTCGTCCGCTTCCTGAGCGTGCCGGTCGGGATCCTGTTCTACATCCTGACCAGCAACTTCCTCGGGTTCCACATCGCGGCGGCGCTGGCAATGCTGGGATGGCTGCTGGTCTTCGGCATGAAGCCGCTGCCTGCCCTCGTCGTGGCGATCGCCTTCCCAACGGTCATGCACCTTGCCTTCTACAAACTCCTCCGCGTGCCGCTGCCGTGGGGGCTGTTGACCGACGTGGTGTTTCCATGACGCCGGACGTCCTCGGCCAGGCGGCCGCCATGATCCTCGACCCCTATGTGCTGTGGGTGGTCGTGGCCTCGGCTGCCTTCGGCCTGTTCGTCGGCGCCGTGCCCGGCCTTACCGCAACGATGGCGACGGCGCTCCTGGTGCCTGCCACCTTTTTCATGCCGCCGATTCCCGCCATCGCCGCCATGGTGACGGCGACCGCGATGGCCATATTCGCCGGCGATATACCGAGCTGCCTGCTGCGCATCCCCGGCACGCCCGCGTCCGCGGCCTACACCGACGAGGCCTATGCCCTGACGCGCAAGGGCCAGGGCGAGCTGTCGCTCGGCGCCGGCCTGGTGTTCTCGGTGATCGGCGGCCTGTTCGGCACGGTCGTGCTGATCCTGGCCGCGCCGATGCTGGCGGAGTTCGCGCTGCGCTTCAGCTCGTTCGAGTACTTCTGGCTGACGTTGCTCGGTCTGTCCTGCGCGGTGTTCATCGCCGCCGGCGACAAGCTCAAGGGCATGATCTCGCTGCTGATCGGCCTGCTGGTGGCGACCGTCGGGCTCGACAATCCCGCGGCCTTCCCCCGGTTCACCTTGGGCCTGCCCGAACTGATGGGCGGCGCCGAGCTGATCCCCATCATGGTCGGCATGTTCGCCGTGTCCGAGGTGATGCGCTCGACGATCACCGTTGCCGCCCCGCTCGAAACCGCACAGAAAGCGATCGGCAACGTCTTCCGGGGCATGTGGGCGCTCCTGAAGAAGTATCCCCTGCAGACCCTGCGCGGCAGCCTGTTGGGCACGCTGATCGGCGCCCTGCCCGGCGCCGGCGCCGACATCGCCGCCTGGATGTCCTATGCGATGAGCAAGAAGTTCTCCCGCGAGCCGGAGAAATTCGGCACCGGCCACCTCGAGGGCATCGTCGAATCGGGCGCTGCCAACAACAGCGCCCTGGCAGGCGCCTGGATCCCGGCCATGGTGTTCGGCATCCCGGGCGATTCGATCACCGCCATCGTGATCGGCGTGCTCTACATGAAGAACCTCAACCCCGGGCCGACGCTGTTCGTCGACAACGCGTCCAGCGTCTACGCGGTGTTCCTGCTGTTCATCCTCGCCAACCTGCTGATGCTCCCCTTCGGATGGGCGGCGATCAAGAGCTTCAAGCAGATCCTGCGCATGCCGCGGAAGGCGCTGCTGCCCTGCATCCTGGTCTTCTGCATCCTGGGCGCCTTCGCCATCAACAACTCGGTGATCGGCGTCGCCATGATGCTGGGCTTCGGCGTGCTCGCCTGGTTCATGGAGGAGAACGGCATTCCGGTGGCCCCCGCCATCCTCGGCATGGTGCTGGGCACCCTGCTCGAGGAGCATTTCGTGACCTCGATGATCAAGTCGGAGGGACGCCTCCGCGCGTTCTTCGACCGGCCGATCGCGGGAACGCTCGGTGTCTTGATGATCGCGCTCATCGTCGTTCCGCCCGCCCTGCGGTTGCTGCGACGAGGGCATCCGGCTTGAGCCGTCGGCACGTTGCGCCTAAAGCACATCGGTTCGGCTGGAACTCTCCGAACGGAATGTGCCTGGTGTAACCACGATCCCGTCTCGCGCCGCATGCCCCTCGCCCATCCTGCCGCCGACGTCTGGACGCTGCTCGCCGACATCGCCGACGCGACACCCGACGCGCCGGCCTTCATCCACGGCGATCGTCGGCTGAGCTTCGCCGAGCTGCAGGACTGCTCCGCCCGGGCGGCGCAAGGCCTGTCCGATCTCGGCGTCGGGCCGGGCGATCGCGTGGCGCTGTGGCTGCCGAACATTCCGGCCTATCCCATCCTCTATTTCGCCTGCGCCCGCCTTGGCGCGATTGCCGTCGCGGTGAACACGCGCTATCGCGCCGTCGAGGTCGCCGACATCGTCGGCCGATCGGGCGCCAAGGTGCTGGCCTGCGCGCCGGCCTTCCGCCGCATCGACTTCCTGTCGATCCTGGCCGGCATCGAGCCCGAAGCGCTCGACCGGATCGCCGCGATCGTCACGGTCGGCGAGACGCCAGAACCGGTGCCGCCGGCGATCGAGCATCGACGGCGGGTGTCTTTCGATCGCCTGCTGTCGCGCCCGCCGTTCGCCGGCAACAACGCCTCTGCCCGTGCGCCCTGCAACATCTTCACGACCTCAGGCACCACCAGCTCGCCCAAATTCGTCCTGCATCGCCAGGGCGCGATCGCGACGCACGCCCAGCAGGTGGCGCGCACCTTCGGCTTCACCGCGCCGGAAACCCTGTCGCTCGCCATCCTGCCGCTGTGCGGCGTGTTCGGCTTCAACCAGACGCTCTCGACCCTCGCCGCCGGCAAGCCTTCGGTGCTGGTCGAGTCCTACGAGATCGAGGAGATCGCGCGGCTGATCACCCAGCACAAGCCGACAACGATGTTCGGCAGCGACGACATGTATGCCCGTCTGATGGAGCTGATGCCGGGCCGCTGGCCGTTCCGCTCGATCAAGTGGGCGGGCTATGCCGCGTTCAACGCCTCGCTGGAGGATCTGCCCGAGCGCGCCCAGCCGCGCGGCCTGCGCCTGGTCGGCCTGTACGGCATGAGCGAGGTGCAGGCGCTCTATTCGCGTCAGCCGCTGAACCGGCCCGTCGCCAAGCGCAAGCTGGGCGGCGGCGTGCCCGTCTCGCCGCTCGCTCATGTGCGCGTCCGCGATCCGGAGACCGGCGAGCTTCTGGGTCCCGGCCGGCCCGGCATGCTGGAACTGGCGGGCCCCTCGCTGATGGTCGGCTACTACGGCAACGAGCAGGCGACGGCGGCGGCGATGACGTCCGATGGCTATGTTCGCACCGGCGACCTCGGCCAGCTCGATGGCCGGGGCGGCTTCACCTATCTAAGCCGCATGGGCGACGTGCTGCGGCTCTCCGGTTTCCTGGTCAATCCGCTGGAGATCGAGATGCACATCCAGAACATGCCCGGTATCGCCGGCTGCCAGGCGGTGGCCGTGCCGCGGCCCGAGGGCGTGCGCGCCGTGGCTTTCGTCATGCTCGAGCCTGGCGCGGTGCTCGACGAGGCCGCAACCATCGCCCACTGCAAGCAGGGGCTGGCCAACTACAAGGTGCCGATGCGCATCTTCCCGATCGACGACTTTCCCAAGACGCCCTCGCCCAACGGCTTCAAGATCCAGCGCACCAAGCTGCGCGAGATGGCCGAGGGTCTGCTCGGCTCGTGATCGCCCCGACCGTGCCTTAAAAGAGCTGCCTGCTCGCGATCGCCGCCCCGTGGGCCAGGGTCTCGAGCTTGGCCCAGGCGATATCGCGGTGCACGCGGCCGCCCAGGCCGCAGTCGGTCGAGGCGATGACGCGCTCGCGGCCGACCAGCTTCGCGAAGCGGCCGATGCGCTCGGCGACCAGCTCGGGATGCTCGACCACGTTGGTCGCGTGGCTCACCACGCCGGGCAGGATCAGCTTGTCGTCGGGCAGCCTGACGTCCTGCCACACCGCCCATTCGTGCTCGTGGCGCACGTTGCCCGCCTCGAAGGAATAGGCGCCGGCATTGATCCTCAGCATGGGCTCGACGATCTCGCGCATGGGAATGTCGGTCGTGTGGGGGCCGTGCCAGCTTCCCCAGCACAGATGGAAGCGCACGCGGTCCTGCGGCAAGCCGCGCAGCGCGTGATTCAAGGCCTCGATCTTGGGCATGGTGAACTTGCGGTACGCCTCGGCCGTCGGTTCGGGATTGATCTGGTCGAAATTCTCGGCGATCGCCGGATCGTCGATCTGCAGCACCAGGCCCGCCTCGACGATCGCCGTGTATTCCTCGCGCATGGCGTCGGCGCAGGCGAAGACGAACTCGTCGTCCGTCCCGTAGTGCTCGTTGCCGATGCGCGCGCAGCTCGCCGGCCCGATCGAGGTCATGAAGCCTTCGCTGACGTTGCTGGCCGCGAGCGCCGCCTTGAAGTTGGCGATGTCGGCAGCGATCGCCTTGTGTCCGGTGTAGCTGATCGGCCCGACGCAGAACGGCCAGTCGTGCGCCCGCGGCCCGGTCGATACGCCCGAGTCGGGATCGCCGTAAGCCGCGGCGAAGCGCTGACGGTCGCGCCGGTCGGCGAAGCTCGACAGCACGGTGTTGCCCGGCGTCGAGCGCCTGGCCGGCATGTCGTAGAGGCCGAGCCCCTTCACCTGGAGGTTGGCCAGCCGCGAGAACGAATAGCTCCACCAGGCGCGATAGTTGATCTTGTGGCCCATCGACTTGCCGTACTCGCCGTCGCCCGGGACCGCGATGCCGGCGGCGACCTGGCGGCGCACCACGTCGGCCACCGATTCGGCGAGCTTGTTCTGGAAGGCCGCTTCGTCGACCGTGCCCGCCTCGCGCTTTGCATTGGCCTCGATCAGCTCGTCGGGCCGCGGCAGGCTGCCGGCGTGGCTGGTCAGGATCCGATCGCTGCTCTTCCTCATGGTCAGCGCCCCTTGAACTTGCCCGGCTTGCGCTTCTCGGCGAAGGCGCGCGCGGCCTCGCCGAAATCCTCGCTGAGATAGAGCTTCTCCGGCGCGCCCATGAACATCACCTCGCGGCTCAGGCGATCCATGTAGTAGCGCCGCATGCGCACGGTCGACCGCACGCTGAGCGGCGGGTTCTTGATCACCTCCGCGGCAAGCTCGCGCGCCACCTCGAGATGCTTGCCCCGGGGCGCCACGCGATTGATCAGGTTGGCCCTGAAGGCTTCCTCGGCGGTGAAGAAGCGGCCGGTGAGCGCCGCCTCCATCGTGAAGGCGCCGCCACCGCGATAGTGCATCAACGCCCAGTACTTGCCGGCGCCCAGCCCGCGCGAGGTCTCGGTGATCTGAAACCGCGTCCCCTCCTCGGCGACGATCAGGTCGCACTCCAGCACGATGCCGACCGAGAGGCCGAGCACGTAGCCGTGCGCGGCGGCGATCACCGGCTTCCAGTTCACCGCCTTGGTCAGGAGATCGGCCGAGTGCGTGCCGCGGCCCTGCGGCCCGCCGAGCTTCAGGAACTCCTCGCGGCTGCGCAGCTGGCGCTGGTGCACGTCGGCGCCGCTCGAGAATGCGCGTCCGTTGCCGCACAGGATCGCGATATGCGCCTCGTCGTCGGTGTCGAAGCGGTGCAAGGCATCGCCGAGCACGCCGACCAGCTCGTCCGAGAAGGCATTGAGTTTCTCGGGGCGATTGAGAGTCAGCGTGACGACCTGGCCGTCCCGCTCATAGTTCACGAGCGCCATCGTTTCCCCCTTTGCAGTCGCTTATGTCACGGCATGGTGCCATGCTCGGCGGCAGAATTGGGAGGAAACCATGCCGATCGTCCGCAGGGCGGCAACGGTCTTCTTTTCACTTGTGCTGCTGGCCGCCCCCGGCTCGGCGCAGAGGAAGTACGATCCCGGCGCCAGCGACACCGAGATCAAGCTCGGCCAGACCATGCCTTACAGCGGGCCATTGTCCGGGTTCATAACCCTGGCCAAGGCCGAGATCGCCTACTTCCAGATGATCAACAACCAGGGCGGCGTGAACGGGCGCAAGATCACCATGATCTCGCTCGACGACGGCTTCAGCCCGCCCAAGACGGTCGAGCAGACGCGCCGCCTGGTCGAGCAGGACCAGGTGCTGGCGATCTCCGGCTCGCTCGGCACCTCGACCAACGCCGCCGTCCAGAAATATCTCAACGCCCGGAAGGTGCCGCAGCTCTTCCTGGCGACCGGCGCCAGCCGCTGGAACGATCCGGAGAACTTCCCCTACACGATGACACTGACGCCGATCTACCAGGCCGAGGCCCGGATCTACGCCACCTACATGCTGAAGGAGGTCAAGGAGCCCAAGGTCGCCGTGCTCTACCAGAACGACGATTTCGGCAAGGACTTCCTGAAGGGCTTCCGCGACAGGCTGGGCGACAAGGCCAGCTCGATCATCGTGCGCGAGGTGAGCTACGAGGTGACCGACGCCACCGTCGATTCGCAGATCATCGACCTCGCCTCCACCAAGGCCAACGTCTTCCTCAACATCACCACGCCCAAATTCGCCGTGCAGGCGATCCGCAAGGCCCACGAGCTGGGCTGGAAGCCCTTGCAGTTCATCGACAATCCGGCCGCCTCGATCGGCATCGTCATGCGGCCGGCCGGCATCGAGGCCGCCAAGGGCATCGTCTCGGCCGCCTTCGTCAAGGATCCGACCGATCCGCAGTACAAGGCCGACCCCGAGTTCCTGGCCTGGCAGGCCTGGATGAAGAAGTACTATCCCGCCGGCAGCCTGGAGGACCCGCAGAACGTCGTGGGCTACATCCAGGCTCAGACCATGGTGCAGGTCCTGCGGCAATGCGGCGACGACCTCACGCGCGAGAACGTCATGCGCCAGGCCGCAAACCTCCGGAACTTCCGTCCGGCCATGTTGCTCGAGGGCATCACCATGACCACCAGTCCGACCGACTACCAGCCGATGGAGGAGATGGCGCTGCAGCGATTCACCGGCGAGCGCTTCGAGGTCTTCGGCGAGCTTCTGAGCGCCAGACAGTAGTGCAACGCAGAACGGAGTTACCGCAAATGGCCAAGCGCAAGAGCATCAACTATCCCGGGTTCAAGCACGAGAACCCGATCCCCAACGCCAGCCGCATCGGTAACATCCTGATGTCGAGCATCATCAGCGGCCGCGATCCGCAGACCGGCCAGGTTCCGCCCGATCTCGACGGGCAGGTCACCAACATCTTCAAGCAGATCCGCCTCTGCGTCGAAGCGGCCGGCGGCTCGGTGGACGACATCATCAAGGTCAATTTCTGGATGAAGGACCCGACGACGGGCCGCAAGGCGCTGAACGGCGAATGGTCGGCGATGTTCCCGGATCCGGAGTCGCGTCCGGCGCGCCACACCCTGGCGCTGCCGCAGAACGCCGCCAATCACGTGACCTGCGACTTCACGGCGGTGATCGGCTGACGTGCGCGCGCACCGGGCGCTGACGATCAGCGGCCCGGGATCCTGAGATCCGCGACCCCCGAGCCGATGAAGACCTGCGGCAGCGACGGGCGGCGGATGCCCATGCGGCGTTCGAGATTTTCGACGCAGGTCCTGGTCGTCGCCGCGAGTTGCTGCCAGGTCGACGCGCCATCGAACTGTTGCAGCAGGCATTGGTCGAAATAGGTGTACTGGTCGCCGGCGCCGCAGCCGAAGCTCGCCCGGTCGGCTGCGGCTGCGGCCAGCACGATGCGGTTGGGTTGCCGCATGCCGGAGCTGAGAAAGCCGCCGCTGTGGCAGGCCGACACCACCACGACCGTCGGCCGCGCGCCGCAGCCTGCGTCGAGCGCATTGTCCAGCGTCGCCGGGCCCACCGTGCCGCGCGCCTGCTTCAGCACGAAGCCGCTTTCGTCGCCGTGGCTGGTGATGAAGGCGAGACAGGCCTCCCCGCCCGCCGTGCGCAAGGCGCTCGAGACGTTGGCCGCCGTGGCGACCGTCAGCGACGGATTGGCGCCGGGATCGGATGTCAGGGCGCGGATGTCGCGAACGCCGCGTGCCGAGAGCTTGGTGCGCATCGCATCGACACCGTTGTCGAACGCGGGGCTGTTGTTGTCGCCGGCGATCAGGACCACCCTCCAGCGATCGGCCGGAATCACGCCGCTCGCCACGACGGGCATCGGCTGCGAAGTACGCGCCGTAGGCGGCGGCGCCGCGGCCTGCTCGGGCGTGCAGGCGGCGGCCAGCACCGAGATGGCAAGAAGCGCTTTGAACCGTGCCGACATCAGCCCCCCACCTGCTCTGGTCGCAATATTCACCGACGCTCTGCGCCCACCGACCGCAGCGCCATGTCGGCGTAGAGCTTCGCCATCTGCTCCTCGCCGAGCTGCCCGCCGGGACCGTACCACATCGAGACGTGGGTGCACTGGTCGAGCAATGCCATGGCGATAGCCTTGAGATCGTGTCGGCCGTCGACCTGCGGCGGATCGAAGACTCCGCGTTGCACGCCGTCCGCCAGAATCGACACGACGATGTCCCGGATGGCGCGGCGGCTGCGGCGGATATCGGCAACGCGCTCGGGGCCCAGCCAGCTGATCTCTCGGTTGGCGACCAGCGCTTCGACCCTGAGCCGGCAATGGCGCACGACATAGACGCGCACGAAGGCGGCGAGCTTGTCGCGGGGATCGTCGCCTGCCCCCGCCACGGCCTGCTGGCAGATGCGCTCGAGCTCGCCCTGGGTCGAGGCGATGATGTCGTGCAGCAGCTCGTCCTTGGACTTGAAGTGGTTGTACAGCGCACCCTGCGTCAGGCCGCAGGCCTTCATGATGTCGCGCACCGTCACCACCGGATAGCCGCGTTCGGCAAACTGGGCGAAGGCCGCGGCGCGGATCGCCTCGACCGGCGGACGCGGGTCGCGCTCGACGGCGATGGGCGCCTCGGCGACGCGCACGGGCTTGCGCTTGCTCATCGCGCGCCTCCTGCCATGCGGTCGACGATCTCCCAGGCGAGGTCCGCCGCCGGCTTCACCAGCTTGCCGGACTCGGCGGCACGCAGGTTGGAGGCCGTCCCGTCGAGGGCACGCGCATAGACACCCTGCCGGATGCACGATACGCGGAAGAGATTGTAGGCCATGTAGAATTCCCAGAGAGCCGCATTGGGCAACGGACGTTTCGCGAGCTCGCAATAGTAGGCCACCATCTCGCGCTCGGTCGGCAGGTTGAGGGCCGCGAGGTCATGGCCTTCGAGCCCACCCCAGTCCCTGGGCGTGCGCCACAGCATGCAAAGATAGGAGAGCTCGGCCAGCGGATCGCCGAGCGTGGAGATCTCCCAGTCGATAATGCCGAGTACGCGCGGCTCGGTCGGATGGAAGATCATGTTGTCCAGGCGATAGTCGCCATGCACCAGCACGGTCTCGTCATTGGCCGGCAGGTGCGCCGGCAGCCAGTCGAGCAGCCGGTCCATCGACTCGATCTTTTCGGTCTCCGAGGCCTTGTACTGCTTGCCCCAGCGCGAGATCTGCCGCGCCACATAGCTGCCGGGCCGGCCGAAGTCGGCCAGCCCGAGCGCCACGTAGTCCACGGCATGCAGGCGGGCGAGGGTCTCGAACTTGGCGCGGTAGACGGCAAGCCGGCCCTCTTTGGGCACTTCCGGCAGCAGCGGATCCCAAAGCACCCGACCGTCGCAGTACTCCATGATGTAGAAGGCCGTGCCGACGACGCTGTCGTCCTCGCAGAGCGCATAGGCCCTCGGGGTCGGCACATCCGTCTTGTTGAGGGCGGAGATCACCCTGAACTCGCGGTCCACGGCGTGGGCCGACGGCAGGAGCTTGCCGGGCGGCTTGCGCCGCAGCACGTAGCGCCGCCCGCCGCCGTCGGTCAGCCGGTACGTCGGGTTTGATTGGCCACCTTTGAACTGCTCGACCTTCACCGGGGGCATGAAGCCCTCGACATGGGCCACCATGAAGCCGGCGAGCGACCGCTCGTCGAAACGGTGCTTTTCCTGGACCTCCATCGTGCCGAGGTATTCTGCCCCTTTACGCGCCACCCGAAGCCTCTGAACGATCATTTACATTGGCGGGGAGTTTGCTCGCCCGACCTACCCCATGCAACCTCGACCATTGCCGATCGAGGTGTTCGTGACCGGCCGGTGATCACCGGGACGTGCCCGCGAAAGCCTGTGGGCCGGATGCCGCGTCCTGTCGTAGGTGCGCACGGCGCACGCGGGTAGGAGATACCAGCCCCGACGCGCTTCGGCCGCCTGCGCTCTTTGTCGCGCCCGAGGCGGCCGTTGACTGCCGCGCAGCCGCAAAGCGGCGCCGATTGCGGACGGCATGAAATGGCGCTTGGGCAAGACGGCGGAATTGTGTTTATTTATCGCTTGTAACCGGCCTTGGGTTGGGCCCAACAACACGTCCGTTTTTGAACAAGAGTGCTGGGGAGGCATCGTTGGTACGATTCCTGAGCAAGGACTTACTGTCCGGGCTGATGTTCATCGCCTTCGGAATGTCGGCGCTGTACTTCGGCCAAAAGCTTGCGCTGGGGACGCCGGTCCGCATGGGACCGGGCTACGTGCCGCGCATGCTCGCCTTCATTCTGTTGAGTCTCGGCAGCGTCATCGTGCTGGCGACGCTCTTCAGGACGGCCGATCGCGCCGAGAAGGAGCGTTACTGGATTCCGGTGGCCGGCCTGACCGTGGCGGTGTTCGCCTTTTCGATGATCCCGTGGGGCGCGAGCTTCATCGCCGACAATATCCTGGGGCCGGCCAACCAGCAGGCCTTCAAGACCATGACCATCCCCTTCATGGTCTCGGCTCTCCTGGTCATCGACGTCATCATCCTGATGATCCTGGTCTCGTTGTTCGGACGGCCCGGGGCGGAAGCCGACGATCCGGTCGAGGCGCCGAAGTGGAAGCCGATCACGATGGTGACCGTCGGCATCGTCCTGTTCGCGCTGCTGTTCGAGCGCGCCGGGCTGCTGCCGTCGCTGGTCGTCCTGGTGCTGGTCGCCTCCCTGGGCGGCGAGGAGTTCAAGCTCACCGAGGTGATCGGAAACATGGTGGTGCTGGCGATACTCTGCACCGTGGTTTTCAAGATCGGATTGGGCATGAACATCTACATCGTGCGCGGGATCTGGTGACATGGACCTTCTGCAGAATCTCGCGCTCGGGCTGAGCGTCGCCGTCTCCTTCCAGAACCTCACCTATGCGCTGCTCGGCTGCATTCTCGGCACGCTGATCGGCGTCCTGCCCGGCATCGGACCGGTGGCGACCATCGCCATGCTGCTGCCGATCACCTTCCACCTGCCGCCGACCGCCTCGCTGATCATGTTGGCCGGCATCTACTATGGAGCCTCGTACGGCGGATCGACCACGTCCATCCTGGTCAACCTGCCGGGTGAATCGGCATCGGTAGTGACCTGTCTCGACGGCTACCAGATGGCGCGCAACGGCCGCGCCGGCGCGGCGCTGTCGATTTCGGCCGTCGGCTCGTTCTTCGCCGGCACCGTCGGCACGCTGATCATCGTGCTGTTCGCCGAGCCTCTGACGCGCATGGCGCAGAAGTTCGGACCGGCCGACTACTGCTCGCTGATGGCGCTCGGTCTCGTGGCGGCGGTCGTGCTGGCCAGCGGCTCGGTCATCAAGGCGATTGCCATGGTGTTCCTCGGCCTGCTGTTCGGCCTGGTCGGCACCGACGTCAACACCGGGGCGCAGCGCTTCACCTTCGACATCCCCGAGCTGTCGGACGGAATCGACTTCGCGCCCATCGCCATGGGCCTGTTCGGCATCGCCGAGATCGTGGTCAACCTCGAGCGACATCTGGCGCGTAGCGGCGGCACCATCAAGGTCGGCTCGCTATGGCCTACCCGAGACGAGGTTAGGCGTGCCTGGCCCGCAGCGCTGCGCGGCACGATGCTGGGCGCAGCGCTCGGCGTGCTGCCCGGTGGCGGACCGACGCTCGGCGCCTTCTCGGCCTATACCCTGGAGAAGAAGATCTCCAAGAGCCCGGAACGCTTCGGCAAGGGAGCGGTGGAAGGCGTGGCTTCACCCGAGGCGGCAAACAACGCCGCAGCGCAGACTTCGTTCATCCCCATGCTGACCTTGGGCATTCCGTCCAACGCGGTGATGGCCCTGATGGTCGGCGCCATGATCATCCAGGGCATCCAGCCCGGCCCCGAGGTCATGACCAAGAAGCCCGACCTCTTCTGGGGCATGATCGCCTCGATGTGGATCGGCAACCTGATGCTGGTCGTCATCAACCTGCCGATGATCGGCATCTGGGTGAAGCTGCTCACCGTGCCCTACCGCTTCCTCGCCCCGGCGATCCTGCTGTTCTGCTGCATCGGCGCCTACAGCCTGCAGAACTCGACCTTCCATGTGATGATGGTCGCGATCTTCGGTGTGCTCGGCTACGTGTTCGTGCGGCTAGGCTGCGAAGGCGCACCGTTCCTGCTGGGATTGGTGCTGGGTCCGCAGATGGAGGAGTATTTCCGGCGCGCCATGCTGCTATCGCGTGGCGATCCGATGGTGTTCGTCGAGCGGCCGATCAGCCTCGGCCTCTTGATCACCACCGCCCTCCTGCTCATCCTCATGGCCCTGCCCAGCATCAAGAAGGCACGCCAGGAGGCCTTCCAGGAAGAGGGCTGATCCTCAAGGAGTCGTTTCGATGTCCGACTTGCCCAAGCGCGTGGCGATCTCCGAGGAAGGCCCTCGCGAGGGCTTCCAGTCGGAGAAGAAGACGATCCCGGTGGCCGACAAGGTGCGCCTCATCGAGGCACTGGCCGACACCGGGCTGCGGCACATCGCCTGCGTCTCCTACGTGAATCCCAGGCGCGTGCCGACCATGGCCGACGCCGAGGAGGTCGCCTCCAAGATCCGGCAGAAGCCCGGCATCGAGTACAGCGCGCTCTGGCTCAACCAGCAGGGGCTCGAGCGCGCGCTGCGCGGGCCGCTGCATGTCGACGGCGGCGTGCGCGTCACGGCATCCGACACCTTCTCGCGCAAGAACATCGGCAAGTCGGTGGCCGACGCCATGGTCGAGCAGCGCATGTCGCTGAAGACCTTCAAGGACCGTGGCATGCCGGTCGAATGGGGCATCATCCTCGGTGCCTTCGGCTGCAACTATGAGGGCGAGCTGTCGACCGGGCTGATCCTTGAGCGTGTCCAGCTGGCGCTCGACGAGGCCGAGATGGCGGGCTTCAAGCTCAAAGGCATCAAGCTCACCGACGCCATGGGCTGGGCGACGCCGCGCTCCGTCGAGCGGCTGACCGGCGCCATCCGCAGCAAGTGGCCCGAGCTCGAGATCGCGCTGCACCTGCACGATACCCGTGGCACCGGACAGGCTGCAGCCTACGCCGGCCTGCGCATGGGCGTGACCAAGTTCGACGCCTCGATCGCGGGGCTGGGCGGCTGCCCGTTCGCGGCGACCGACGGGGCGGCCGGCAACATCTGCACCGAGGACTTCGCCTTCATGTGCGAGGAAATGGGCGTGGAGACCGGTCTCGATATCGACCGCCTGATCGATGTGGCCAGGCTCGCGGAGGAAGTCGTCGGCCGCCCCCTGCCCGGCCATGTCATGCGTGGCGGCACCTTGACCGCGGCCAAGCAGAGGGCAAACGCGTGAACGCCGAAACCTTCATCCCCGACTCGACCTATGTCGACGTTCCCGCGATTCCGTGGAAGGCGACACGCTTCCCCGGAGTCGAGGCCAAGACCCTGATGGAGAATCCGGCCACCGGCATGTCGACCGTGCTGATGCGTTGGGCGCCCGGCGCCCGCCTTCCGCAGCACGAACATGTCGCCATCGAGCAGACCTTCGTGCTCGAAGGCTCGTTCGCGGACCACATGGGCGTCTGCCGTGCCGGCAACTATGTGTGGCGCCGCGCCGGCAGCCGGCACGACGCCTGGACCGACGAAGGCTGCCTGCTGCTGGCATTCTTCCTGAAGCCCAACACCTTCTTCGATTGAAGCCGGCGTCCCGGCTTGGCAACATCCTCCGACGCTGAGCGCCACCCATAAGGCGCCGCGCCAGGGAGGAATCGATGTTCAGACGCTCCGTCGTTGCGGGCGCCGTGGTGGCGTTGTTCACGCATGGTATTGCAGTCGCCCAGACCGTTCCGAAGGAAATGGCCTGGACCGCCTACGACACCGGCTCCTCCGGCTTCAACATCGCCGTCGCCATCGGTCAGCAGTTCAAGCAGGCATACGGTTCTGACGTCCGCATCCTGCCGTCCGGCAACGACACTGGCCGGCTGGCGCCCGTGAAAGCCAACCGCGCCGTCATCTCGCAAATGGGTATCGGCACCTACTTCGCCCAGGAAGGCGCCTTCGAATTCGGCACCAAGAGCTGGGGGCCGCAGCCCTCGCGTCTCATCATGTCGGCCACGGCCTGCAACGGCCTGGGCCTCGCCGTTGCGCGCGATACCGGCGTCAAGGAGGTCAAGGACATCAAGGGCAAGCGCGTCGGCATCGTCGTCGGCTCGCCCGCCCTGACGCAAGGCGTGCTGGCCCTGATCGCCTTCGCCAACCTGACCGAGAAGGACGTCACGCTGGTACAGTTCTCTTCCAACAACGCCATGTGGAAAGGCATCATCAACAACGAGGCCGACGCGGCACTGAGCTCGACCATCTCCGGGCAATCCAAGGAGGCCGACAGCTCGCCGCGCGGCATCATCTGGCCGCCGATGCCGGCCGACGACAAGGCCGGCTGGGCGCGCGTCCACAAGAAGGCGCCCTACTTCGTGCCGGTGAAGGCGACCTGCGGCTCGGGCGGCCTGTCGACGCAGACGCCGGTGACCATGGCCGGCTACGCCTATCCGATCTTCATGACCTACGCCGACCGCCCTGCGGACACTGTCTACGCCATCACCAAGGGCATGATCGACACCTTCGGCGCCTACAAGGACGGAGCGCCGGGCGCCGACGGGATGGCGCTGTCGCTTCAGAACTTCCAGTGGGTGATCCCCTATCACGACGGCGCCATCCGCGCGTTCAAGGAGAAGGGCGCCTGGAACGATGCCGCGCAAAAGCACAATGACGGCCTGATCAAGCGTCAGCAGGTGATGATCGACGCCTGGAAGGCATATAGCGCGAGCGGCCCGTCCGACGACAAGGCCTTCGTCGACGGTTGGATGAAGGCCCGTGCGGCGGCGTTGCAGAAGGCCGGGATGGACGTCGTCTTCGATTAGCCCTTCACCGGAAGGCCAAGCCATGACGGATCAGGCGACGCGGGTCGTGTTCGACGACCCGCACCAGGCGGGGCCGGCCGAAGCCGAGACCCTGCGCGTGCGGACCCTGTCGGGCGTGTGGCGCTGGGCGCTCATCGTCGCGACCGGCGTCACCATCTTCCTGTGCGTCAACCAGCAGTTCGCGCTGCGTTTCTTCATCGGCTTCACGCAGCTCAACACCGAGTACTTCTATCTTCTCGTCTTCTGCATGCTGCCTTTCACCTTCCTGATCTTTCCGGGAAGCCCCAAGGCATCGGTGTCGCGCGTCCCCTGGTACGACGTCGCACTCTTTGCGGCCACGGCCGCGGCAGCGCTCTATCTGATGATGCATATCCGCGAAGCGGCCGAGCTCGGCTGGGAGTTCGGCGATCCGCCGCCCTCGATCATCTGGGCGGGCTACGTCATGTGGATCGTGCTCCTGGAGGCGCTGCGCCGCACCGGCGGCTGGAGCCTGATGCTCTGCGTGCTGCCTTTCACCGTGTATCCCCTGTTTGCCGGCGCCTCGTGGCTCGGGCCGCTCAAAGGCAACCAGTCGACGCTCGAGCAGACCACCGCCTACCACGTCCTGTCGACCGAAAGCCTGCTCGGCATCCCGATCCAGGCTTTCGCCGACGTGGTGATCGGCTTCCTGGTGTTCGGCACCGCCCTGATGATGACCGGCGCCGGCAAGTTCTTCATCAACCTCGCGTTCGCGCTGTGCGGCACGTTCCGGGGCGGCGCCGCCAAGGTCGGCATCTTCGCCTCCGGTCTGCTCGGCATGATGTCGGGCAGCATCGTCAGCAACGTGCTGACCGCCGGCACGATGACCATCCCGACCATGAAGCGCACGGGCTTCGCAGCGTCCTATGCGGGCGCCATCGAGGCCTGCGCCTCGACCGGCGCGGTCCTGGCGCCGCCGGTGATGGGGGCGACGGCGTTCGTGATGGCGCAGTTCATCGGCTCGACCTACGCCGAGGTGGCCGTCGCGGCCATCATCCCCGCCCTGCTCTACTATGCCGGCCTGTTCATGCAGGTCGATTCCTATGCCGCCCGCCGAGGCCTCAAGGGCCTCGAC
>JAEWIV010000061.1 GCA_023386865.1 Pseudomonadota bacterium | reverse complement strand
ATGGAACACGGTCTCCGCCTTCGCGCTGTCGCCCGCCGGCGGACGGGTCGGGCCGGCGTCGGCAGCCGAGGTCTCGTCCTCGTCGCGGTTGGCCTCCAGGTAGTCCAGCATCTCGTCGGTGCCGTCGATGATGGCGTCGGTTTGGGCGGCGGTCAGGCGCCCCAGCGCGCGGTCGCGCTCGGCCAGGACGACCATGCGGCCGAGCGAGTCGTCGAGGCCGCGCTCGCGCCCCTTGTCCTCGATCTCCTTCAGGGTCACCGCCGCGGCATCGGCGATCGCGCCGCGGATCAGGCGGCGGTAGATCTGCTGCCACGGCTGCAGCGCCGGCTCGTCGCCCAGCAGGATCCGCAGGAACTGCAGCTGCGGCACGTGCGTGCCGAGCACCAGCAGGCAGATCGTGAGCGGCGTCGACAGCAGCAGGCCGACCGGTCCCCACAGCATGCCCCAGAAGATCGCCGACAGGATGAGGGCGAGCGGCGTCACGCCGGTCGATTCGCCGAACACCAGCGGCTCGATCAGCTGGCCGACCAGGATGTCGAGGGCGACGATGACCGCCAGCACGAGGAGCGGCTGCAGCCATCCCGGCATGACGGCGATCGCGATCAGGGTCGGCAGCAGGGCGCCCAGGATGGCGCCGACATAGGGCACGAAGCGGAACGCGGCGGCGAGCAGGCCCCACAGCAGGGCATTGGGCATGCCGAGCGCGAACAGGCCGGCGGCGACCATGACGCCGAAGCCGAGATTGGTCAGGAGCTGCAGCGACAGCACGCGCGCGATGCGCACGGCGGCGTCGCCGACCGCCGTCGAGGTGGCCTGGACGTCGGCGCCGAACAGCCGCACCAGCTTGTCGCTGAGATGGTCGCGGTCGAGCAGGATGAAGAGCGCCAGCACGACGACGATGCCGATCGACAGCAGGGGATGGAGCAGCGGCGCCACGAAGGTCGCAACCGACGCCAGGCTGGAATCGCTGGTCTGGACGCGCAGCGGCGGCACCGTGGCGCCGGCCTCTGCGGAAAGGTCCTTGGCGACTCCCGCCGCCATGGCCAGGAACTGGCCGATCGGCCCGGCGCCTTCGGCCAGGTGGCGCACGTCCTGGACCTTCTGGCGCAGGTTGGCCTGGTAGCCGGTCAGGCTGCCCGCCACCTCGGCGAGCTGGGTCATGACCAGCACGGCGAGCACGGCGATCAGGGCAAGCGCGGCCAGCAGGACCACGGCAACGGCGAGCGGCAACGGCAACAGGCGGCGCAGCCAGGTCACGACCGGGTTGAGGACGAACGCCAGCAGCACGGCGACCGCCGTCGGGATCAGGACGGCGCTGCCGAACCAGAGCGCGAGGACGGCCACCGTGCCGAGGAAGGTGACCGCCACGGCCCGCATCAGGCGCCCATCGCCCGCAGCCGCCGCCTTGCCCGTGACGCTCCACGCTGCCGACGGACGGGCCGTGCTCCGCGCCACGCTTTCACGGCTGCCCGTGTCCTCGCCGCGCGCGACCATCAGCCGTCCGCTGCGCCGAGCTCGTCCAGACGCACCCTGGCCAGCGGCGCGAAGGCGCCCTCGGGATAGCGCTCGAGATAGGCCCGGAACATCCCGGCGTTGTCGCTGTCCTTGACCGTGTCCCAATAGGCGAGCTCGACCTCGTCGGCCTGCGGCTCGCGGCGGGCCGCCGCTTCCCGTTCCTGCAGGGCCTTCAGCCGCGTCGCGGCGAGAACGGCGAAGGCCCCGCCGGGATACTTCTCGAGGTAGGCCGTGAACTCCGCGGGATCCTCGCTGTCCTTGATCGACTCCCAGAAAGCCAGCTCGAACTCGGGCGTATTCTGCGGCGTGTTCGGTGAGGGGGCGGCGAGCGGCGCGGATGGCTGGTCCTGCGGCGCCAGCCCGACGGGCGCCTCGTCCTCGGCCGGTCCCGGGCTGTCGGAATGGCGCACCCGGAAGGCGCGGATCGGATGGGCGATGTTCTTGACGGTCTGCTCGCCCAGATCCTCGAAGGCGTAGCGGCCCATCTTGCGCACGTGGTCGCGCACGCCGCGCGAGATGCAGACGCCGCCCGGCGCCGCCAGGCTCTCGAGGCGCGCGGCGATGTTGACGCCGTCGCCGAAGATGTCGCCATCCTTGACCATCACGTCGCCGACATTGAGGCCGATGCGGAACTGCAGCCGCTGGTCGGGCGGGAGGCCTGCGTTGGCCGCCGCCAGCTTCTCCTGGATCCCGAGCGCGCAGTCGAGGGCATCGACGACGCTTGCGAATTCCGCCACCACGCTGTCGCCAGCGGTGCCGGTGATGCGCCCGCCATACGAGGCGATCAGCTCGTCGACGACCAGGCGGTGGCTGGAGAGCGTGGCCAGCGTCGCCTCCTCGTCGCGCTCCATGTGGCGGCTGTAGCCTTCCACGTCGGCCGCGAGAATGGCGACGAGCTTTCGTTCAAGACGCGGCGCCTCCACGGCAGCCCTAGTGCCTGCCGCGAGCGGCGGCGCTTCCGGCAAGGTCAGTCACGCTGAACTCCCCTGGTGGGTCGCCAAAGAGCAATGGCCCGATGGGTATAAAAGACTCAAACGCTGCTGCCCGCTACAGGATGCATGTCGGTCCGGCGCCGGCGCAGCCTGAAGCCCCCCACAAATCGACATCCGGAACAGGCACGCCCTGTTGATGTCGTCAGCGCGCTTTGTCCGGTAGCCTCATAGGCAAGAACAAGTCGGGAGGATCATCGTGCGCAATCTCGGACGTCGTCGTGTCCTCGTGTCTCTCGCCGGCGGCGCGGTGGCCGCACCGGCCCTGCTGCGCGCCCAGGCCGCGTGGAAGCCCACCAAGCCGATCACGATCTACAACCCGCTGGCGGCGGGCGGCGTGTGCGACGTCCACCTGCGCTTCCTCGGCGAGCGGGTGAGCAAGCAAGTCGGCCAGCAGGTGATCGTCGACATCAAGGCCGGCGCCGGCGCGACGCTCGCGGCGGCGCAGATGGTGAACACCAAGCCCGACGGCTACACGATCGCCTGCATGACCATCAACAGCCTGCGCTATCCGCACTACCAGACGGCGAACTGGCATCCGCTGCGCGACTTCTCCTACATCATCGGCCTGTCGGAGTTCACCTTCGGCGTCGTCGTGCGCGCCGACTCGCCCTGGCAGACGATCGGCGACCTGATCGAAGCGGGGCGGCGCGAGCCCGAGAAGCTGAACTACGGCACGAGCGGCATCGGCGGCACCGGCCATCTCCTGATGCTCGAGACCGAGCAGGCGACCGGCGCGCGCTTCACCCACATCCCCTACAAGGGCGGCGCGGAGTTCATGCCGGCGCTGCTGGGCGGTCACATCCAGTTCGTGCCCGACGGCGCGCAGTGGGCGCCGTTCGTCGAGAACGGCCAGGTCCGCGTGCTGGCGATGGCGACGCCCAAGCGCTTCGGCAAGTACCCCGACAAGCCGACCCTGGTGGAAAGCGGCATCAATGCCGTCGCCGTCAGCCCCTACGGCCTGGTCGGGCCGAAGGACCTGCCGCCGCCGGTGGTCGAGGCGCTGCACGACGCCTTCAAGGAGGCGATGGCCGATCCCGGCCACCAGCCGCTGCTCGACAAGTTCATCCAGGAGCCGTGGTATCGCGATCCCGCGGGCTACCGCGCCTTCGCCGAGAAGTACTACGTCGAGGTGAAGCCGATGCTGGTCAAGGCCGGACTGGCCAAGGCGTAGCGCCCGCATGAAAGGAAACGTCCAGCCATGACCGCCGCGACGACGTCCGCTGCGCCCGCCGCCCATCGGGCGAACGCCCTGCCGATCCTGATCGCCGCCTCGGTGATGATGAGCCTGGCGATGGGCATGCGGCAGTGCCTGGGCCTGTTCCTGCCGCCGATGACGCAGTCGCTCGCCATGTCGGCGTCGGACTTCACCTTCGCCATCGCGATCCAGAACGTCGTGTGGGGCCTGGCGCAGGCGCCGCTGGGGGCGGTGGCCGATCGCTGGGGGTTGCGTCCGGTCATGGTGCTGGGGGCGATGGCCTATGTCGCCGCGATGGCGCTCATGACCGCCGCCACCGGCGTCTGGATGTTCGTGGCGGCGCAGACGCTGATCGGTGTCGGCATCGCCTGCACGGGATCGTCGCTGGCGATGACCGCGACGGCGCGCGCCGCCTCGCCGGAGCGGCGCAGCGTGGTCCTGGGCATCGTCGGCGCCTTCTCGTCGGTCGGCACGCTGGTGATCGCGCCCGGCCTGCAGGCGCTGCTCGGCGTCTGGGACTGGCGATGGGGAGCGGCGCTGTTCGTGATCCTGGCGGCGGCCATGGTGCCGGCGGCGGCGATCACCGGCCGGGTCGACCGCCTGCCCCAGCCGTCGCTGCAGCGCCTGCCGGCGACCGCGGCGATCGCGGAGGCGCTGCGCAACCGGCGCTTCGTCGTGCTGTGCGGCACGCATTTCGTCTGCGGGCTGCAGCTGGTCTTCATCAACACGCACCTGCCGAACTACCTGGCGCTGTGCGGCCAGGACCCGATGCTGGGCGCCACGGCGCTGGCCATCATCGGCGGCATCAATATCGTCGGCTGCCTGATGGCCGGCTGGCTGGGACAGCGCTATCTCAAGAACGTCCTGCTGGGCCTGACCTATCTCGGCCGGTCGGCCGTGGTGATGGTGTATTTCCTGCTGCCGCCGACGCCCACGACCACGATCCTGTTCGCCGCGGCGATGGGGATGCTGTGGCTCGGCGTCATCCCGCTGGTGTCGGGCTACGTCGCCGACCTGTTCGGCACCCGGAACATGGCGACGCTGCTCGGCGTCTCCTTCGTCGTCCACCAGATGGGCTCGGTCATCGGCGCGTGGGGCGGCGGCATGATCGTCGACATGTTCGGCAACTACGACCTCGCCTGGCGCTTCGGCGTGTCGATCGGCATCGTCGCGGGCGTCGTGCAGATCCTGTTCGGCGGCCCCTCCGGAACGCGCTCGGGCGCGCGGCCGGCGCCCGCCGCGGGCTGAGCTCGCCTCCAACGGCTGCTTGTCTGCGGTCGCCCGGTCCGTTTCAATGATCGGACAGGTGCGGCCAGACCGCATCTCCGGCACCCGCCAGTAC
>JAEWIV010000507.1 GCA_023386865.1 Pseudomonadota bacterium | reverse complement strand
CGGTGTTCGACAGCGCCGGCGAGCGATTGACGCTCAATGCCGACCTCGGCGGCGTCGCCGTGGGCGAGCAGAGTCGCCTGTTGCTGGGTGACGGCACGAGCCTGACCAACCTGTTCGGCATCGGATTGGGCACCGGCTACAAGCTGCCTGCCAGCATGGGCGGCGAGCCGAACTTCGACGGTCAGGCCAACAGCCTTTGGCTGTATCACAACGACATCGGCGCCATCATCTATCGCGCCATCGACAAGCTGACGCGCAATCCCACCACTGCGACTCCCGTCGCCGCCTGACGCCCATTGTCGCTCAGCACTGCATCACGGAAGATCGGGGCTTGTCACTGGCTGGTCACCACGCCTCTCGGCGAACGACGGTATGGCTTTCCCGATGCGCGGATTCGGTCCGCCAGCGATCACTGACAACTTCAGCGAGGACACAAGGTGCGGTCAGGAGCAGAACGCATCGCCGGCCTTGATGTGCTGCGTGGCTTCGCAGCCGCGGCGGTGATGCTCCATCACCATGGGCAGTACTACGACGAGCTCTACCCGGGCCGCACGCCGCTTTCCGTCGATCTCGGGCATGGTCACTTCGGCGTAGAGCTGTTCTTCATCATCAGCGGCTTCGTCATCCTGATGACGATCGAGCGCAAGAAGACCGTCCGCGAGTTCGCGATCTCGCGGGTGGCACGGCTGATGCCGGCGTTCCTGGCCGCCTTGATCATCGCCACCGCGATCCGCACGCTTTGGCCCGTGCCGTTGCTCGACACGCCGACTTTGCCGCAGTTCCTCGCCAACCTCACCATGGCGCCGAGCCTGTTCGGACAGGACGCCATGGACATGCCCTATTGGACGCTGACCTACGAGCT
The DNA here is from genome assembly GCA_023386865.1 of Pseudomonadota bacterium. GTDB lineage: Bacteria > Pseudomonadota > Alphaproteobacteria > Reyranellales > Reyranellaceae > Reyranella. The sequence goes on along the minus strand of JAEWIV010000507.1, from coordinate 7,820 downwards.
GCTGTTCTACATCGGCATGGGGCTCATCCTGGCGCTCGGCCTGCTGCGCTGGACCGAATGGTTCGGCCTGCTGGCCGTCGCGGTGGGCTGCGTGTTCATAGCCGCCTTCGACGTACGGCTGCATCATCGCACCTCGATCATGCTGCTGGTCTATTACAGCAACTTCTTCCTGATCGGCATCTGCCTCTACCGCATCCACGTCCGGATGGCACGGCCGGTGACCTGGGTGGCGCTGGTGGTCGCCATAGCGGTCACCGCGATCGGCGGCGGCGAGAAGTCGTTCGACACGCCAGGGCGGGTCTACCTGCCGCTCACCATCGCCTTCACCGCCCTCGTCTGGTTCGCGATCAGCCGGCACGGCAAGTGGCTGGCCTGGCGGCCGCTCGTCTTCCTCGGCCGAATCTCCTATCCGCTCTATCTCGTTCACGTGGTGCTGGGCTTCGCCGTCATCCGCTGGGGCGTGATGCAAGGCTGGAGCACCATCCAGGGCGTGATCGCCGCCGGGCTGGTCTGTCTTGTCACGGCGACGTTGCTCCACTACCTCGTCGAGGTGCCGGGCGGACGATGGTTGACGACCACGTTGAGCCGCCGACGGCCGCCCGCCTTGGCAGCCTGAAGGGGATTCGAGTCGGCAGGCTTCAGCCGCCGAGCCGCTTTCTCACGTCGGCCGGAATCGGCACCGCTTTCAGCGAGCGGGCATCGCCTTCCTTCTTCGCCCAGATGCGCGTCTCGGTCCCGCGCGCCGCGATCGCGCCGGTGGAGTCGTGGAAGACGTGGCTGATGGTGAAGGAACTGCGGCCGAAGCGCGAGACATGGCTCTCGACCAGAAGTTTTTCGCCGGGCTGCGAGGCGCGCTTGAAGGAGCATTCGGCGGCGACCAGCGGCGTGCCCTCCGTCCATCCGTTGCGCGCGTCGTTGTGCGTGACGCCGGCGGCGGCGAGCAGCCGGTGGGTCGCCTGGTCACACCAGCGGAAGTAGGACGGGTAGTAGACGATGCCGGCGGGGTCGCAGTCGCCCCACTCGACGGTCACCTCATGCCGGGACCGCAACGCCATCGCCTAGGCCTCGACCGGCTTGCCGGTGATGAAGGTCGTGCCGGTCATGGCCGCGACCAGCTTGCCGTCGTCGCGCACGACGTCGACGCGGTAGTTCGACAACCTGCTGCTGCGCGCGATCTCCACTGCCGTCGCCGTCAGGACATCGCCGACGCGCGCCGGCAGGCTGTAAAGGATGTGGGTATCGATACTGGGCGACACGATCCCCTGCGAGTTGCTGGCATAGCCCATGGCGGCGTCCGCCAGGGTGAAGACCAGCCCGCCATGCGCGACGCCGATGAAGTTGATGTGGCGCTGCTCGAGGCGCACCCGGCTGACCGCGCGGCCAAGCGAAGCCTCGACGATCTCGATGCCCAACGAGCGCGCAAAGCTGTCGCGCGCGGCCAACGCGAAGACATCGATCGCCGCAGGCCGCTGCTCGCCGTCCTTGGTCATGCCCGTCACTCCGCGGCAGGCCGCAACGACGGGATCGCGGCAGCCATCGACGCCAGCGTTTTGGATAGCGTGTCGCCCTCGGGGTCGGCCAGCGCCGCGACGCGGGCGGCGGCGACCGCGTCGACTGCCGCTCGCGGCGTCATCCGGTACGCGAGAGCGGGTTCGATCACCTCGACGGTGATGCGCCGATAGTTGGTCAGTCCGCGCCGGTAGGTGTCGCCATAGCCCTTGATCAGACGGGCGCATTCGGCGATCTCGCAGGCGAGGTCGATGTTGGTTCGTCCGGCCGTGCGGATCTGCTGCAGCCAGCGATCGATCTCGGCCTGCTCCTCGGCAAAGCGGTAGGTCTTCGGCCGGTAGGAGCGGAGCGCGGCGACCAGGCGCAGCCTGGCGAAGCCCAGGATCGTGGTCGAGCGCAGATGCATCGAGAAGTACGTCCTGCCCAGCCGCCCGGTGCGCTCGCCCCAGGCCAGCAGCCCCCTGGCCCACCTGGGCGGCAGGACGGCGGCAATCTCCTCGATGCCGGGCTTGAAGTGCTCGGTGATCTCCACCGGCTCGCCATCCCTGGCGCGCACCTCGGCGCGCACGCGTGCCAGGCGCTCCGGCGAGGTCTTGGCCTGCGCGACCCGGATGACGTCCTCGAACGACATGCGGACGGCGAGATGCCGCGCCGTCTCGCGCAGAAGCACGGCCGAGCCCAGCACGTGCACCGTATCGAGGCGGTTGAGGTACCATTCGGCGTACCAGCGATGCTGATAGGCGGTGAGCCGGCGCACGCCCTCCTCGACCACGTCCAGGACAGCCGGCGGATAGGAACGGCGGGCGCGCGCCAGCAGGTCCTCGATGCCGCGGGCGGCGGCCTGCCGCTTGCGATGCTCGCGCACTACCTGAACGAGCTCGCCGCGAGCATGGCCGCGGCCGAAGGCGAAGCCCGCGAGATTGGCGTCGACGGCCTTGCCGGCATGGCGGATCGCCGTCTCGAACGCGGCATCGGGAATCGGCAGCCGGCCCGAGCCCGCCAGCGCGCCCAGCAGCACGGCGTTGATCACGCCGCCGGCCTCCTGGGCCGCCTGGTCCATGTCGAACAGGATCTGCTCCTTGCTGCGCTCCTTCACCGCGCGCAGGAGGCGGCCGACGTCGAAGCTGCCGTCGCCCATCGCCGTGCGTTCGCCGATCGCCAGCACGCGATGGGTCGAGGCGATCAGCGTGGTGCGATCGGGTGTGACGAAGCCGTTGAAGATCATGCGGCCGGCCTCGAGAAGCTCGGTCGCCAGGGCCACGTCGACCTCGCCGAGTGCCGGATTGAGGGCCAGCACCGCCGCGTGGCTGCCGCGGGCCGGCATGACTTCGAGGTAATAGGTCGTGGCGCCGGTGCGCTGCGCCACGCCGGGAATCTGGGTGGCCTGCACCGCCAGTCCCTGGCTCTGCGCCGCCGCGACGATCCAGTCGCACAGCACGCCGCCGCCGTCGCCGCCCAGCGCGCCGACCAGGATGGTGATGGGTGTCATGCGGGAGCGCGGCTCATCGCTCCGATCACGGCCGTCCGGAAGCGCCACTTCACGCGGTCCCACCAGGTCGCGTTCTGCACGATGTCTGCCCTGTAGAAGGACGGACACAGCACGGCCGCGTCGGCAACCTCGCCACACAAGCCGCAGCCGACGCAGCCGTTGTTGACGTGCGCCACCGGATCGGTGCGCAACGGATCGGGGCTGGGCTTGACCACCAGCGATGGACATCCCGAGAGGCGGATGCACGAATGATCACCGGTGCACACTTCGTCGTCGACGCCGAAGCGGGTGCGCACGACACGCTCGCCGCGCTTGAGCTGCGCCGCGATCTGCGGACGGATGCGGCGCTGGCGGGCGAGCTGGCATTCGCCGTCGGCGACGATCACCTTCAGCCCCTTCTCCTCGCTGGCCATTGCCTCGCGCAGCGTCTCGATCATGGATCCGACATTGTAGGTGCGGATGGTACGCAGCCACTTCACGCCCATCGCCTTCAGGGTCGCCGCGATGTCGGATGTAGTCTCGCCATCTCGGCGGTTGCCCGAGGTGTTGGGGATGAACTGGGCGCCGGTGGCCGAGGTGTAGCCGTTCTGCATGATCACCAGCACGCGATCGCCACGATTGAACATCGCCGAAGCGACGCCGCTCAGCAGTCCGTTGTGCCAGAACCCGCCGTCGCCCATCACCGATATGGTGCGCTTCTGCATCACCGGCGCCACCGCGCCCGCGGCGGCGAGCGACATGCCGAAGCCCAGGATCGAGTTGCCGAGGTTGAACGGCGCCAGGGTGGCGAAGGAGTGGCAGCCGATGTCGCTCGAGATGTGGACCTTGCCGACCTCGCGCTCGAGCAGCTTTATGGCCGAGAATACCGGGCGCTCGGGACAGCCGACGCAGAAGCCGGGTGGCCGCAGCGGCAGCGCGCCCCCCAGCAGGCGCTGCGCTTCGGCGCGGCCCGCGCGAGCCGCCTCGAAGCGCTCGCGCGGCCTGGAGAGATCGATGTCGTTGGCCGACTGGGCGAAAAACTTCAGTAGGCCGTCGGTCACCGCCTCGGCGGTGTACTCGCCCGCCATCGGCAGGACGTCCTTACCGTAGACCTTGGTATCGACGTCGCGCTTGCGCAGGATCGCGTGGACCGCCTGCTCGATGTAGTCGGGCGCGCCCTCCTCGACGATGAGCACGGCTCGCTTGCCCTTGCAGAAGTCGGCGATCTGGTCCGGGACCAGGGGATGGGTGACGTTCAGCACCAGGGTCGGCACCTGTCGGTCGACTTCCAGCCGGTCGAGGCCGCGCAACAGCACGTTGGTGATGCCGCCCTGCACGATGATGCCGAGATCGGAGCGCTCACCCGGCAGGACCTCGTTCAGGCCGTGCTGGACGATGAAGCGTTCGGCAGCGGGTTGCCGGACCTCGACCTTGATCTTCTCCTGCACGTAGGTCGAGGGCGGATGGGAGATGCGGGCGTAGTCGTGGGGGGCCGGCTCGGCGAGCCGCCGGTTACGCGACACCGGCGGACGCTTGTTGTCCGTCGCGACGAATTCGCCGGTGACATGGCAGGCACGGATGCGCAACTCCATCATCACCGGCGTGTTGGTCGCCTCGGAAAGCTCGAACGCCTTTTCGGTGCAGCGCACGATCGACGGCAGGTTCGGGCGCGGATCCATCAGCCACAGCGACGACTTCAATGCATAGGCGTGCGCCCTTTCCTGGATGATCGAGGCGCCCTCGCCATAGTCCTCGCCGACGACGATCAACGCGCCGCCGATGACGCCGGGCGATGCGAGGTTGCTCAACGCGTCAGCCGCCACGTTGGTGCCGACGATCGACTTCCAGGTGACGCAACCGCGCAACGGGTAGTTGATCGAGGCGCCCAGCAGCGCCGCCGCCGAGGCCTCGTTGGTGCATGTCTCGAGGTGAATGCCGAGCTCGTCCAGCAGATCTTGGGATTCGACCAGCACGTCGACCAGGTGCGAGACGGGTGCGCCCTGGTAGCCTCCGACATAGGCCACGCCCGATTGCAGGATCGCCTTGGTGACCGCGAGGATGCCTTCGCCGCGGAAGACCTCGCCGTCGCCGAGGCGCAACGCGCGCACTTCCTCAGTGAACGACCGTTCCGGATTGGTACGCTGGGTGACGGGGAGCTGAGCGGCCGGCTGGTCGAGCATGGGCGGACTATAAAGGCTAACGCCGCGAGCGACGATCCCGCTTGGAATCGCGGATTCCGGCGGCCTTGGCCCGCTTGATCAGTTCGCGGAACGGCGCCAGCAGGCGCTCCCGCACCGTCGCGTCGTGCTGCAGGACGGAAAGCGCCAGCGCCACTGCCTCCAGCGTTGACACCGCATCGGGCCGCGCCTCGCGCCGAAGATCGCCGTAGAGCGACGGCCGGTCCGGCACGACAACCAGGCGTCGCAGGCGCGTCAGCCAGGGATTGCGCCACCACAGCGCCTTGGCCTGCGCCCAGTTGCCGTCGAGGGCCACGATCCCTTGCAATCCTGCCAGGGCAGCTGCCTGGTCGGCCAGCGGTTCGCCTGCGCGGTCGACCACGATCAGCGGATCCTTGGAAGGGGGCCGCGTCTTCCCCCCAGGCCTGGCGCCTCCGAGGTAAAGTACTCCCCATTGACGCGGATCAACCGGACGTTGTTCATTTCGGTTTGTAAACGCATGGCCGAGGTTGCGCCAGGACAGCCCCACCGAGATCCGAGCGTCGGTGAGCGAGCGCGTCAACAATCCGGCCGTGCCCAGCATGCGGTCCTGCTCCTGTGGATGTTGCAGGACGAGTACCGCCACCTTGTTGTCGACGACGGGGGCCGGCGGGCAAACGCAGAGCGCGGGCGGTCGTCCGCATGGGCAAGGTCCCTTCGGGGTGCCTTCGGTCATGCGCAAGGATATAGACCGTTCACCGGAAGGCTGTCGCCATGACCGTTTCCATCCTCGTCGTTTCCAGCGTCACCAAGCTGCCGGCCGCCGCCGACGGTGCGGTGGTGGTGGGTGGTTCGCATGGTGCGGTCTACGCCGCGTATCTATCGGCCAAGTCGGGCGCTCGCGCGGCCATCCACAACGATGCCGGCGTCGGCCGCGACGAGGCCGGCATCAGCGGGCTGGCCTGGGCCGAACAGCGGGGCATGGCGATGGCTGTGGCGCTGGCCAGCAGCGCGCGTATTGGCGACGGCGCCGACATGCTGAAACGCGGCATCATCGGCCGTGCCAATTCGCTGGCCGAAGGTTGCGGCGTCCGGGGGGGCCAGAGCGTGGCCGAGGCCGCCGAGTGTTTGAAGGCGGCGCCTTGGCCCCGTCCGAAGCCGGAGCCGCTGACGGAATCCCGCACCATGGCCGGACGCATCATCTGCGTGGATTCGATTTCGCTCGCGACGCTGCGTGATCGCGGCAAGGTCGTATCGAGCGGCAGCCACGGCGGCGTGCCGGCGGGCGAAACTGCCTTGGCGTTCGGGCCTCGCTTGGCCCTGTTCAATGATGCCGGTTTCGGCATGGAGCACGCCGGCGTCGCCGGACTGCCCATCCTCGACCGGGCCGGCATTGCTGCCGCCACCGTGTCGACCATGTCGGCCCGCATCGGCGACGGTCGGTCGACCCTGCTCGACGGATTCCTTTCGGAAGTGAACGAGGCCGCATATCGGCTCGGCGGCCGACAGGGCCGGTCTGCGCTTGCCTTCGCCCTTGCCGTGGCCGAAAAGACTCCCTGAGCAGCGGAGCGGAGATCAGCCAGGCATGGCCGTCGTCAACGTGAAGTCGGAAATCGCGGGCAACGTGTGGAAAATCCAGACCAAGCCCGGCGACAGGGTCGAGGCCGACGGCGAGATCATGATCCTGGAATCGATGAAGATGGAGATCCCGGTGCTCTCGCCCCGCGCCGGCGTCGTCAAGGAAATCCGCGTGAGCGAAGGCGAGGCGATCGACGAAGGCCAACTCATCGCCATCCTTGATGCGTAGCAGCGCCGTCGCTGTCGAGATCGTCCGCCTGTGGGCGCCCGACAACCTGCGTCGGGTGGCGCCGGGCGTGGCGTTGTGCGGCGTGATCGCCGCCATCGCCTTCATTGCCGACAAGCAGGACTTTCTGCGCTTCGGCGCGGTGTGGATACCGCCGCTGATCCTCACCCTTGTGATCGGCATGGCACTGCAGCCGCTGTCGAACCGCGCCGTGCTGAAGCCCGGCATCGAGTTCGCCGGACGCACCCTGCTGCGCGTCGGCGTCGCCCTCTATGGCGCGCGGCTGACGTTCGGCCAACTCGTCGATGGCGGCGCTCTGCCGGTGCTGATCGCCCTCGCGGCGGTCTCCTGCACCATCGTGTTCGGCGCTTGGGCGGCGCGCCTGTTCGGGCTCAGCCGGGATTTCGGCCTGCTGACCGGCTGCGCCACCGGCGTCTGCGGAGCGGCGGCCGCGATGGCGGCCTCGGCGGTGCTGCCCAAGCATGCCAATTCCGACCGCGACCTCGCCTTCACGGTCATGGGCGTGAATTTCCTCTCGACCGTGGTGATGGTGATCTATCCCACCCTGCAGCCGGTGCTGGGCTACTCGCTGCACGAGATGGGCGTGTTCCTGGGTGGCGCCATCCACGATGTGGCGCAGGTCGCGGGCGCGGGCCAGACGATGGGGCCGCAGGTCCTGACCGAGGCCATCATCACCAAGCTTCTGCGCGTGGCGTTCCTGCTTCCCGCGATCGCCGGCATCGCCTGGTGGGTGGCGAAGGGCGGCGAGGCCGCGGGCGAGGCACGGCCTTCGCCGCCGGTGTTCCTGTTCGGCTTCCTCGCCCTCGCCGCGCTCAATTCGGTGGGCGTCGTGCCACCCGCGGTGAAGGCCGCGGTGGCCGAT
>JAEWIV010000403.1 GCA_023386865.1 Pseudomonadota bacterium | reverse complement strand
AAGGATGCGCCGGTCGAAGCCTTTCCGTTCTTTCCTTGGCGCGCGCGCGTGCGCGAGGTCGAATTGCGGGACATTCCCGGCCTGCCCCCGTTTCCCTACCGCGAGCGCCTCGCCGACCTTCTGGCCGAGCCGCCGCGCTGGCCCGCACCCACCGAGGGGCTGAGCGGGGTGAGGGTGCGTTTGCGCCTCGCGCCGCCGGCGCGGCTCGACCGCCGACTGCTCGAGCCGCACACGCTGCACCTCGATCTCATCGACTACCCGGGCGAGTGGCTGCTCGACCTGCCGCTGCTGTCGCTCGACTACGAGGCGTGGTCGGCCGAGACGGAGGAGCTGGCCAACTCCGGCAAGCGCGCGGCGCTGTCGGCGCAGTGGCGGGCAGCGGCCGAGACGCTCGATCCTGCGGTCAAGGAGGATCGCTTCGCGCTGGCGAACATCGGCAGCGCCTATGTCGACTACCTGAAGCGCTGCCGGGTGGAGGGGCTGTCCTTCCTGCAGCCGGGTCGTTTCCTGAGCGGCACCGCGCCGCTCGAGACGCTGTTCTTTCCGCTCAGCCGGGCGCGCTCCTCGCGCGCGGGCACGAACGGCGCGGCGCTGGCCCGGCGCTACGAGGCCTATCGCCGGCTGGTTCGGCGCTTCTACGACCAGGTGTTCGGGCGCCTTCGTCGCCAGGTCCTGCTCGTCGATCTGCTGACGGCCCTGCAGCAGGGACAGGAATCGTTCGCCGACCTCGCCCTGGCGACGCGCACGATCGTCGAGGCCTTCGAGGATCTGCGCCATCCGCTGGCCAAGGTCTTGCCGATCGGCCGCCTCGATCGCCTGTCTCTGGTCGCGACCAAGGCCGACCACATCACGTCCGGCCAGCTCAACAATCTGGTCGGCCTGCTGCGCGACATGCTGGGCGAGCCATTCATGCGCGCCAATGCCCGCCAATCCGGCCTGCTGGCCATCGCCTCGGTCCGGGCGACCGCACAGGTGACCCGGCTGTGGCAGGGCGAGGCTCTGCAGTTCCTGCGCGGCGTGCCGCGCGGCCGGTCCGAGGCTGTCGAGGTGCGTCCGGGCGAGATTCCCGGCCAGATCCCCGATCGCGGCAGCTGGCCGGGCTTCGTGTTCAACATCCGTGATTTCGAGCCGCCGCGGCTCGGCGCGCCTTTCGAAAAGCCCCTGCCGCACATAAATCTGGACAAGGTCCTGCAGTCGCTGATCGCGTGACTGGCGCCGGGACCACGGAGGCGACATGACCGTAGCGACCACCGACCGACAGCTCGTCGACCGCGAGTTCCAGCCCGGCGAGTTGCCCGTTGCCGAGCCGACGCCGCTCGTCCTGGATGAGCAGGTCGGCGGCGCAGGCGAGGGGCGGCCCACCCTCGCAGCCTGGCTGGCGATGGGCTCGGCGGCCCTCATCCTGGTGCTGATCGTCGTCAGCGCCGCGGTGAGCTTGGCTGAAAGCGCAATCCGTGATGGCAGCGTGCTCGACGGTCTCTATCTCGTCGCGCTGGTCGTGCTGTCGGGGTCGCTGGCCTGGCTGGTCGCCCGCCAGACGCGGGCGCTGCGCAAGCTCAAGTCGGCGGAGCGTGCCCGCGAGATGGCAGCGCAACTCGTCAAACTCGACGGCGCCGGCAGCGGCATGCGGCTGCTCGGCGCCCTGCGCGAAGTCTATTCCGACAAGCCGCTGATCCTCGGCCGGCTCAATGCCGCGGCGCTGGCGCTGCAGCCGCACCATTCCGACCGCGACGTCATCGACCTGCTCAATCGCGAGATCTTCGAGGCGATGGACCGCGAAGCCGACCAGCGCATCCAGAAGGCGGCCCTTCGCGCCGGCTTCGGCGTGTCGTCCTGCCCGCATCCGGCACTCGACGCCGTCGTGGTCCTGGTGCTGAGCGTGATGCTGATCCGCGATCTCATGGTCGTCTACGGCCTGCGCCACAGTCTGCGCAGCCTGTTCCGCGTCATGACCCGCTCGCTGTTCCTCGCCTCATCGACGGCGTTGATGAGCACGGCCGTCGAGTTCGCAATGAAGGCGGCGCAGGACCGCCTGGCCGCCGCCGTCGTCGGCACCGCCGGCGAGGCGCTCGTCGTCGCCCGACGGATGCTGGCGCTGGGCGCGGTTGCAAAAGCCGAGATCCGACCGCTGCCGCTGGCCTGACCGGCGTGCGGCTGAACCTACTTGCGGTCCACGCCCACTGGCGTCGTCGTGTGGCTCGCCATGCTGATCAGGCCCTGAGAGACCTGAGGCGGCGGCGGATTGCGCGGCGGCACGCCGATGGCGGCGCGCTCCCTGACGGCCGTGACCTCAGCGCTGCGGCGGATCAGGTTGTAACGCAGCCCGGTATAGATGTTCACCGGGAACGGCATGTCGGCGTTGAAGTCGATGATCAGCACAACGCGCGTTTCGTTGGTCTGGTTCTTGACCCAGTGCTCGCGCGTGTCGTCGAACACCAGCGGTTCGCCTTCCCGCCAGAAGAAGTGATGACCGCCGATCTCGATCCAGCACTTCTCGGGCTCGGTCGGCACGATCAGCGGATAGTGAAAGCGGATCACGCCCGCCGCCGAGCCGCGATGGGGCTCGATCTCCGCCCCGCCGGCCAGGATGCTGAACAGCGCGGTGTGGACGCCCGGGATGCGAGAGATCGCCTCGTAGGTGTCGGGCACCGCCGCCGTGTTCTCCTTGATCTCGTGTCCCCAGATCTTGAGCAGGAAGGTGCGCCAGGCGCGGCCGGGCACGAACAGGTCGCGCGGATGCACCTCGTGCAGCGCCGGGATCGCCTCGTGGTGGCTCAAGAGATAGTTGAGATCCGCCTTGATCTTGTCATGGCTCTTCTTGAGCTCGGCCAAGACCGGAAAGGCCCGGATCGCCTCGTCGCCGCCCAGCGGCAGCTTGGGCATGCGGCGCAGGATCATGTCCGACATCTTGAGATTGAAGTTCTCGATGGGCTCCTGCGGGACCCAGATGCGCTTGGTCAGATAGAAGCGGCCCTTCTGGCCGACATTGGTATTCGGGTCTGTTTCCATGGCCGTCCTGAACGGGATGCCTCCGGTGAGGAGGGGGAATTTCATACCATCGTCGGGCTATTTCAAGGCTCGGCTTGCACTTGGGCGGCGCGGCCGACAGTCTCAATTTCCTACGTCAAGCCTCGGAAAACATGTAACAATTCCAAAGCTGGATTAGTATAGACCAAGATGTTCCGCTTTGCCGATGTCCCATTGTCGCTGTCCGGCATGACCAGGATCGCCGGCCGGCGGGTTTTTTTGCGCGCGCCGACCATGGACGACTGGGCGGAATGGGCGGAATTGCGGGCCCGCAGCCGGGCATTTCTCACACCGTGGGAACCGACCTGGCCCGAGGATTCCCTGGGCCGGGACCACTATCGCCGCCGCCTGCGCCAGCAGGCGCGAGAGTGGCGGTCGGGCGAGGCCTACGGCCTGTTCATCTTCACCAACGAGGGCCGGCGGCTGGCCGGCGGCATCAATCTCAGCAACGTCCGCCGCGGCGTCGCCCAGGCCGCCTCGGTCGGCTACTGGATGGGCCAGCCCTATGCCGGGCAGGGACTGATGACCGACGCGTTGCGCGCCTCCTTGCCCTTCGTGTTCGACGACTTGAGGCTGCATCGGCTCGAAGCGGCCTGCCTGCCGCACAACGAGCCCTCCAAGGCGGTGCTGACCAAGGTCGGCTTCCACGAGGAGGGGCTGGCGCGCCAGTATCTGCGGATCAACGGCCAGTGGGCCGACCATCTGTTGTTCGCCCTGCTGCGCGCCGACTACGATGCGCTCCTGAGAGCGGCCCGCTAGACGGCCGGCCGCGGAGGAGCTTGCATGCGCAACCTGACGCCGACCAGCATCACCCAGGCTTTCGCCGACTACGCCAAGAACGCGCCGTCGGAGCGCACCCGCACCCTGCTGGTGAGCCTGGCCGGCCACCTGCACAGCTTCGTGCGCGACAACAAGGTCACCCAGGCCGAATGGGGCGCCGCGATCGACGCCCTGACCCGCGCGACCAAGTTCACCGACGACAAGCGCAACGAATACATCCTGTTCTCCGACCTGCTGGGCGTGTCCTCGCTGGTCGACATGATCAACGCGGCGACCACCGGCACGCCGTCGTCGGTGCTGGGGCCGTTCCTCATCGAGAACGCGCCCGAGCTGCCCAACGGCGGCGACCTGTGGAAGGGCCAGGTCGGCGAGCCGCTGGTCGTGCACGGCCGAATCCGCGACGGCAAGGGCGCGCCGGCCAAGGGTGCGATGCTCCAGCTCTGGCAGAACGGCGGCAACGGGCTTTATTCCCAGCAGGATCCCAAGAACCCGCCGACCAACTACCACGCCCAGCTGACGGTCGCCGACGACGGCACCTTCTCCTATTCGACCGTGCGGCCGATCGCCTACACCGTGCCCGACGACGGTCCGGCCGGCGACATGCTGCGCGCGCTCGGCCGCAACGCCTGGCGGCCGGCGCACCTGCACATGATCATCAACGCGCCAGGGCACAAGCCGCTGATCACCGAGTTCTTCCCCGAGGACGACAAGCATCTCGATGGCGACGCCGTGTTCGGCGTCCGCGCGGGCCTGGTCCTGCCCTTCAGGAAGGTCGCCGAGCGCAAGGAACTGCCGGCCAATCTCGCGGCGCGCGACAGCCTGCCGATGCCGGTGTGGACGGCCACGCTCGATCTCACCCTGCCATCGGCCTGAATGCGGCCCTAGATGCGGCTGGTCGGCGTTCGCGGCGTCTCGAAGGTCTTCGCCAACGGCGTCCGAGCTCTGACCGACGTCTCGCTCGAGGTACGGCGAGGCGAATTCGTGAGCGTGCTGGGTCCCTCCGGCTGCGGCAAGTCGACGTTGCTCCGCCTGGTCGCGGGTCTCGCGGAACCCACGACCGGGACGATCGACTGGTCGCAAGGAAGGGGCCGCGACCTCGGCTTCGTCTTCCAGGAGCCGACCCTGATGCCGTGGGCCACCGCGCTCACCAACGTCGCCCTGCCGCTCAAGCTGCGCGGCATGGCGAGAAGCGAGCGCGAGGCGCGCGCGGCCCATGCCTTGGAGAATGTCGGGTTGAAGGGTTTCGAGCGCGTCTGGCCGCGCGAACTCTCGGGCGGCATGAAGATGCGAGTGTCGCTGGCCCGCGCACTGGTGGTCGAGCCGCAGCTGCTGCTGATGGACGAACCTTTCGCCGCACTCGACGAGATCACGCGGCATCGCCTGAACGACGACCTGCTGGAGCTGTGGCGGCGCAGCGGCGTCACGATCGTCTTCGTGACCCACTCGGTGTTCGAATCGGTGTTCCTGTCGCAGCGCATCGTCGTGATGGCGGCGCGACCGGGCCGCATCTCGGCCGAACTCGCCGTCAGCGAACCATATCCGCGCAGCGAGGGCTTTCGCACCTCGGCCGGCTACGCCGCCTGGTGCCGGCAGGCCTCGTCGCGGCTGGCGGAGGCGATGGCCGCATGACCAACGCCAAGGTGATCGCGCCGATCGTGCTGGGCGTCGTGATGATCGCCCTGTGGGAGGGAATCGTGCGCGCCGCCGGCATCCCGCCCTATATCCTGCCCGGCCCGGTCCTGGTGGCCGAGACCCTGGTCGCCGACTGGCGGACGCTCGCGCCCTCGTTGCTCGTGACCGTGCGGATCACGCTCGAGGCGTTGGCCGCCGCCGTCGCGGTCGGCGGCCTGCTCGCCATCCTGATCTCGCTGTCGCGCTGGGTCGAGCTGTCGCTCTTCCCCTATGCGATCATCCTGCAGGTGACGCCGATCGTGGCCATCGCGCCATTGATCATCGTGTGGGCCGACAATGTCGAGCTCTCGCTCCTGATTTGCGCCTGGCTGGTCGCCTTCTTCCCGATCCTGTCGAACACCATCCTCGGGCTGCGCTCGGTCGATCCCAACCTGCTCGACCTGTTCCAGCTCTACGGCGCCGGCCGCTGGCGGACGCTGGTCGATCTGCGCCTGCCGGCGGCGCTGCCGTACTTCCTCGGCGGCCTCAGGATCTCGGGTGGCCTGGCGCTGATCGGGGCGGTGGTGGCGGAGTTCGTGGCCGGCACCGGCGGCAGCGCCTCGGGCCTGGCTTGGCGCATCCTTGAATCGGGCTATCAGCTCAAGATCCCGCGCATGTTCGCTGCGCTGGTGCTGATCTCGGCGACCGGCATCGTGATCTTCCTGCTGCTGTCGTGGCTCAGCCACCTGCTGCTGCGCCGCTGGCACGAGAGCGCCTTGCCGGAAGCCTGACAAAGCTATCGCAGCGTCGCCAGAAACTCCGAGACCGGGCTCTGCCACATCGCCACGCCGCTGTCGCTGCCGGCGAGGCCATGGCCGTCACTGCCGAAGGCGCCGAGGGCGCGGAAGGTGCCTCTTCCACCAGCGGCGGTGTAGGCGTCGAACATGCGCTTCGCGAGCCTGGGCTCGAAGAAGCTGTCGTTGGCAGTGAAGATCCACAGGATCGGCACGCGGGCGGTCGCGCCGTACTTGCCCGCCGCCGTCACCAGCGCGTCGGGCGTGCAGTTGCCGGTGCCGCCACCGGGCAGCGGCTGATGGCCGCCGCGGCCGCCGGCGAAGTCGATCATTCCCGCGACGTTCGGTGGGTTCTGGCTGGACAAGGCGACGGTGGCCCAGCCGCCCGCTGACTGGCCGACGATCAATGAGCGATCGGGCGCGACGTAGGGCTGGCTGCGCATGTAGTCGAGCGCTGCCTTGATGTCGGCAGCGCCGTGCAGGCCGGCATTGTAGTAGTCGGGATTGGAGCAGGAGCCGTAGGCCTCCGCCCAGCCACCGCTGCTCTCGCCGTAGCCTCGGCGCAGCGGCAGGACGACGACATAGCCGCGCGACATGAACCACGACGACAGGCCGTTGAATCGCGGCGGTTGCATCTTGGCGCGCTGCGAGCCGTCGGCTGGAGAGCCATGATTGATCACGACGACGGGCTTTGGGTCTTCGCCCGGCGGGCGCATCACGTTGGCGACCAGCGTCGCGCCCGCCGGCCCCGGCATGCGCACGACCTGCTCACGCGTTTGCGCAGACGCCTCGCCGGCGAATAGCAGCGCCAGCAGCACCGCAACAATTCGCGGCGTCATGTTACCGTCCGCTGCGCCGCGCCTGCTTGCCGCGGCCGCCCGAACCGGTGCGCACGCCGCGGAACACGCGGCTGTGCTGCATCTTGCCGAGATGCACGCCGACATTGGCGCTGGCGGCCTGGCCGGGCAGCTCGAGCTCGTTGGCCTCCAGGCGGCGGATCTCGTCGCGGATGCGAGCGGCCTCCTCGAACTCGAGGTTGGCCGCGGCGTCGCGCATGCGCTTCTCCAGCTCGGCGATATGGGTTCGCAGATTGTGGCCGACCAGGTGCACGTCGCCCGACACGCCGGTGTCGACCGTGTAGTGATCGCGTTCCGCCGTCGACTGCAGGATCTCGGCGATGTTCTTCCTCACCGAGGCCGGGGTGATGCCGTGCTCCTTGTTGTAGGCCATCTGCTTGGCCCGCCGCCGGTCGGTCTCGGCCATGGCGTACTTGATCGAATCGGTCATCTGGTCGGCGTAGAGGATGACCCGGCCGTCGACGTTGCGCGCCGCCCGGCCGATCGTCTGGACGAGCGAGGTCGGCGAGCGCAGGAAGCCTTCCTTGTCGGCGTCGAGGATCGCCACCAGCGCGCATTCCGGTATGTCGAGGCCCTCGCGCAACAGGTTGATGCCGACCAGCACGTCGAACGCGCCGAGACGCAGGTCGCGGATGATCTCGATGCGCTCCAGCGTGTCGATGTCGGAGTGCAGGTAGCGGCAGCGGATGCCGGCCTCGTGCATGTACTCGACCAGGTCCTCGGCCATGCGCTTGGTCAGCACCGTGACCAGTACACGCTGGCCCTTCTTGGCGCAGTCGCGGCATTCGGCGATCAGGTCGTCGACCTGCTTCTCGACCGGCCGGATGATCACCGTCGGGTCGATCAGCCCGGTCGGACGGATGACCTGCTCGACGAAGATGCCCTGGGTGCGCTCCATCTCCCACGGCCCGGGGGTGGCGCTGACGAAGGTCGTCTGCGGGCGCAGCGTCTCCCATTCCTCGAACTTGAGCGGCCGGTTGTCGATCGCCGAGGGCAGGCGGAAGCCGAACTCGGCGAGCACGCTCTTGCGGTTGAAGTCGCCGCGGAACATGCCGCCGATCTGCGGCACCGTGACGTGGCTCTCGTCGACGATCAGCAGCGAGCGCTCGGGGAAATACTCGAACAGCGTCGGCGGCGGCTCGCCCGGCTTGCGGCCGGTGAGATAGCGGGAATAGTTCTCGATACCGGCGCAGGCGCCGGTGGTCTCCAGCATCTCGATGTCGAACAGCGTGCGCTGCTCCAGCCGCTGCGCCTCGAGGAGGCGCCCGGCGCGGTTGAATTCGTCGAGCCGCTGCTTGAGATCGGTCTTTATCTGTTCGATCGCCTTCTGCATCGTCGGCCGCGGCGTCACGTAGTGGCTGTTGGCGTAGACCACGATGTCCGACAGCGTCGCGGTCTTCTCGCCGGTCAGCGGATCGAACTCGACGATCGATTCGAGCTCGTCGCCGAACATCTCGATGCGCCAGGCCTTGTCCTCGTAGTGGGCGGGGACCAGGTCGACGGTGTCGCCGCGCACGCGGAAGGTGCCGCGCTGGAAGGCATTGTCGTTGCGCTTGTACTGCTGCTCGACGAAGCGGCGCAGCAAGGTCGTGCGGTCGATCTTCTGGCCCTTGTGCAGCCGGAAGGTCATGGTCTGGTAGTTCTCCAGTGGGCCGATGCCGTAGATGCACGACACCGAGGCGACGATGATCACGTCGTCGCGCTCCATCAGGGCGCGCGTCGCGGAGTGCCGCATGCGGTCGATCTGCTCGTTGATCGACGAATCCTTCTCGATGTAGGTGTCGGTGCGCGGCACGTAGGCTTCGGGCTGGTAGTAGTCGTAGTACGACACGAAGTACTCGACCGCGTTGTCCGGGAAGAACCCCTTCATCTCGCCGTAGAGCTGGGCGGCCAGCGTCTTGTTGGGCGCCAGCACCAGCGACGGGCGGTTCTGCGAGGCGATGACGTTGGCCATGGTGAAGGTCTTGCCCGAGCCGGTGACGCCCAGCAGCACCTGGTCGCGCTCGCCCTCCGACACGCCAGCGATGAGCTGGCGGATCGCTTCCGGCTGGTCGCCCGCCGGCGTGTAGTCCGACACCAGCTTGAAGGGCTTGCCGCCGACCATCTCCGGCCGTCGCTGGACGTACGGCATCGCGAGCGGGACGGTCGAGACCGCGAGATTCTTTGAGGGCATGACCTGCATTATATGATGGCCCGCTTGTGCACCGGCAATGCTAGACCTTGCGGGATGCTGCCATTCCCTGACATCGGGATGAGCTAGGCCCGATGCCGGACCTGCTTGCTCTGCCTTTCCTTGTCTGCGCCGTCGTCGCCTGCATTGCAGGCATGGTGCGGGGATTCGCAGGTTTTGGCGCGGCGATGGTGATGACGCCGATCTTCTCTGCCCTGTACGGACCGGCGGTCGGTGTGGCGCTGTGTCTGATGCTGGAAATCGCCGTCGCCCTGCCGGTGGTTCCGGGCGTCGTGGGCCTGGTCGACTGGCGTCGCATCGGCCTGATGCTGGTCGCGGCGGCGGTGGGCGTGCCGTTCGGCAATCTCGTCCTGACCTGGGCGGATCCCGAGCCGATGCGTTGGGCGATCTCGGCGATCGTGCTGGGCGCCGTCGCGCTGCTGGCCAGCGGCTGGCGTTACAAGGGCCAGCCGCGCCGCGCGACGACCGCGGCGGCCGGCGTCAGCAGCGGCTTCCTCAACGGCCTGGCCGGGATGGCCGGCCCGCCGATCGCCTTCTATTACCTGGCGGGCCAGGAAAGCGCGGCGCACGTGCGGGCCAACCTCACGACCTATTTTGTGTTCGTCGACCTGGTGGCGATCGCGACCTTCGCCTCGCGCAGCCTGGTCGACTGGAACACGGTCGTGTTGGCGCTGTTCCTGGCGCCGGCCGTCATGCTGGGCGGCGTGCTGGGGGCCAAGCTCTTCCCGCTGGCCAGCGAGAGTTTCTATCGGCGCCTTGCACTCGCCCTGCTGGTCGGCGTGGCGATCGGCGTCTTGATCCTGTGAGCGGGAGCGCGTAGCGGGGCAGGGATGAAGATCTGGGACAGGATCGTGGAGGGGGCGACGCGATTGGCGAGCGGCCAGTCGTTCGGCTCGCTGCTCGGCCTCACCTCGCCGCCGGCCGACGACGGCGCACATCCCGGCCTGCGCCAGATCGCCTTCACCATCGGGGTGATCGCGCTCGGTGCCAAGATGGCGCGCGTCGACGGCGAGGTATCGCAGGCCGAGGTCGCGGCGTTCCGCGATTTCTTCCAGGTGCCGCCGGGCGAGGAGCGCAACGTCGAGCGCTTCTTCAATCTGGCCAAGCGCGACGTCGCGGGCTTCGAGACCTACGCACGCCAGCTCGCGGCGCTGTTCCCCGACGCCCCGGAGATTCTGGAGAAGCTGCTCGAGGGCCTGTTCGGCATCGCCAAGGCCGATGGGCCGATCGACGTCGCCGAGGCCGCCTATCTCGCCGAGGTCTCGCGCATCTTCGGCCTGAGCAGCGCGCGCTTCGAGCGCGCCAAGGCCGCGGCGCTGGGCGTCGTCGAGTGCGAACCCTGTATCATCCTCGGCATCGATCCGCTGGCGACCGACGAGCAGGTCAGGGAGGCCTGGCTGCGCCAGGTCAAGGCCAACCATCCCGACCGGCTGATCGCCCAGGGCCTTCCCGAGGAGGCCGTCGCCATGGCCAACCGCAAGCTCGCCCTGATCAACGATGCCTACGACCGGCTGCGTCGCGAACGCGGCCTCGTCCCTGCGTGATCGGGCTCCGCGTGATCGAGCTGTGGTCTCCCAATCACGCGGCGCGCCAGTCGGCGGTCGACCTGCTGGTGCTTCACTACACAGAGTTGCCGCTCGACGAGTCGCTGGAAATCCTGCGCGACGACACGCGCCCCAACCGCGTCAGTGCTCACTACGTGCTGGACGAGGACGGTACCGCCTACCGGCTGGTGCAGGAGCATCGCGTCGCCTGGCATGCCGGACGTTCGCATTGGCGCGGTCGCGATGCCGTGAACGGCAGCTCGATCGGCATCGAGATCGTGAACCTGCATGGCGATCGCCACGATTATCCCGAGCCGCAGATCGCCGCCCTCGCGTGCCTCTGCCGCGACATCATCGGTCGCCATCCTGCCATCGTGCCGCGCAACGTCGTCGGCCATTCCGACGTCGCGCCGCGGCGCAAGATCGACCCGGGCCTGCGTTTCCCGTGGGCAAAGCTCGCGGCAAGCGGCATCGGCTTGTGGCCGCGCGTCGGCGCGGCGCCCATCGAGGGCGACATTCAGGCGGCGTTGCAACGCTTCGGGTATCCGCCGGCGCGCGACGTGACGACCGCCGACATCATTGCCGCCTTCCAGCGTCGTTTCCGACCGGCCTGCGCCGACGGCATCGCCGATCGGGAGACCCGCGCGCTGCTCGCCGACCTGCTGGAACAGGCCGAACGGCAGGACGCCTCTTGACCGGTTGCCGTCACGAGCCTAGCTACGGCCTTCGGGTCAGACGGCTGGATGGCTGCGCTCCGCGAGGGGCGAGGAAAGTCCGGGCTCCACGGAGACACGGTGCTGGCTAACGGCCGGCGGGGGCGACCCCAGGGAAAGTGCCACAGAGAACAGACCGCCGGGCGGGTTCGCCTGCCAGGCAAGGGTGAAACGGTGGGGTAAGAGCCCACCGCGCGACCGGCAACGGAAGCGGCACGGCAAACCCCACCGGGAGCAAGACCAAATAGGGGCGGCACGCCGGGCAACCGGCAGCGGTGTTTCCGCGTCGCCGCCCGGGTCGGTCGCGCGAGGCGCTCGGCAACGGGCGTCCCAGAGGAATGGCCATCCATCGCCGCCCTCGGTTCGCCGAGGGGGTGAGGACAGAACCCGGCTTACAGGCCGTCTGACCCGTTCTCGGTCCACCTCCTTCTCCGCCTGCCGGCAGATGTGTCGTAGCACGCACCGTCGAGCCGCCGATGCACAAGGAATTTCGCGGGCGCCCAGCGAACGTGCCCGATGAAGGCGCTGGCAGCTTGGCCGGGCACGGCACGGTCTGATCCTGCAATCAGCTCCACCGGGCCGCTTTATCCCAACGCCCGGGAAGCCGGCAGCGATCAACGGTTGATGTCCCAATCAACCCCTTGCGGTCTACGACAGGAGGCAGACAATAGATTTGGTATCTAAGCGCTTCAGATTCCTTGTGGAATCTTGCTCTTCGGCATTGCTTCCCTGAAATTCCCATGCTATCCCATGTCATCCCGTCAACAGGCCGAGGCGTGGGGCACCGGTCGCGGGGGAGTGCAGGGGGACTGGGCCGGTGGCGTTTCGGTCCGAAATCCTGATCAAGCTCGACAAGAAAGGCAGGGTTTTGTTGCCCGCGGCCTTTCGCGATGAGTTGCCTGCCGACGACCGTGGTGCCTTCGTGCTCTATCACTCTCCCAACCTCGCCGGTGTCGTGAACGGCAACTCCCGCGCCGGCTTCGATGCCATGCTCGATCGGCTGCGCGCCGAGGCGCTTGGGCCCAAGGGCGCGCTCAAGGTCGCGCTCGACGACGAGGCGTTCGATCCCGCCGGCTACCTGTCCGCCTCCGCCCGCACCATCGCGATGGAGCCCGACGGCCGTTTTTCCCTGCCGGCCGAGTTCGCCAGCGCGCTCGAGGTCTCCGACGGCGTGATGCTGGTCGGCAAGGGCGACAAGTTCCAGCTGTGGAATCCCAGCCGCTGGCAGGCCCGCCGCGATTCCGATCGCGACAAGATGGCCGCCTTCGTGCGCGGCCTCGGGGCAGGCGACGCATGAGCGAGCGTCACATTCCCGTCCTCCTGAAGGAAGTCGTCGAGGCGCTGCAGCCGCGCGACGGCGGCCGCTATGTCGACGGCACGTTCGGCGCCGGCGGCTACACCGCGGCCATGCTCGCCCGCGCCGACTGTCGCGTGATCGCCATCGACCGCGATCCCGACGCCATCGACGCCGGCCGCGTCCGGGCCGATCGTTATTCGCCGCGGCTGCGCCTCATCGAAGGCCGCTTCGGCGACATGGCCGAGCTGTTGTCCGCCGAAGGCGTCGACGACGTCGATGGCGTGGCTCTCGACCTCGGCGTCTCCTCCATGCAGTTCGACCAGGCCGACCGTGGCTTCTCCTTCCGCGCCTCGGGCCCGCTCGACATGCGCATGGAGAAGAACGGACTGTCGGCGTCCGACCTGGTCAACGATGCCGAGGAATCTCAGCTCGCCGACATCATCTTCCGCTACGGCGAGGAGCGCCGCAGCCGCCGCGTCGCCCGTGCCATCGTCGAGGCGCGCAAGCACAAGCGCATCGAGACCACCGGCGAGCTGGCCGAGATCGTGCGCCGCGCGGTCGGCCCGCAGGGCAGGGACGAGAGCGATCCCGCCACGCGCACCTTCCAGGCGCTGCGCATCGCGGTGAACGACGAGCTGGGCGAGCTCGAACGCGGCCTCATCGCCGCCGAGCAGGTGCTGGCGCCGGGCGGCCGCCTCGCGGTCGTCTCGTTCCATTCGCTCGAGGACCTCACCGTCAAGGAGTTCGTGCGCAGCCGCGCCGGCCGCACGCCCGGCCCGTCGCGCCATGCCCCGCCGCGCGCCGCCGCAGAGATCGCGAGCCTGCGCGATCTCAGCCGCAAGCCGGTGCTGCCGTCGGCCGCCGAAGTCCCCGCCAATCCGCGCGCCCGCTCGGCGCGTCTCCGCGTCGCCGAGAAGGTCGCTCCTCTGCATGGGGGCCGCGCATGATCCATCGCGGACTCGTGTTCTGGTCGATGGCCGCGGTCGCCACCGCGATCGGTCTCTTCACCGTCAAGTACAAGGTGCAGGACCTCGAGGAGAAGATCGACCGCACCAACCAGA
>JAEWIV010000384.1 GCA_023386865.1 Pseudomonadota bacterium | reverse complement strand
CGCTGGCGCCGGCGCTGGTGCGCGCGCAGACCGCGCCGGCGGTCGGCGCCCCCTCGGCGGGTGATTGGCCGAACAAGCCGGTACGCTTCATTTGCGGCTATGCGGCAGGCGGCCTCACCGACCTGTTCGCGCGGCTCGCGGCCGAGCACCTGACCACCAAGTACGGCAAGCCCTTCGTGGTCGAGAACAAGACCGGGGCGGGCTCGATCATCGCCGCCGACATGGTCGCGAAGTCGGCTCCCGACGGCCACACGATCCTGTTCACCAACTCGACCGCGATGTTCCAGAACCAGGTGATCTTCAAGAACGTGCCGTACGACACCGCCAAGGATTTCATCCCGGTGTCGATGCTGTCGGCCGGCAAGGTGCCGCTCTGCATCCACAAGTCGGTGCCGGGGGCCGCCGACCTCGCGGCCCTGGTGGCCTATGCCAAGAAGAACAAGACCAGCTTCGGCACGACCGGCATCGGCTCGCTGGCCCATGTCTTCTGCATGAAGCTGAACGACACGTTCGGCATCGACATGGAGCCGGTGCACTATCGCGGCGAAGCGCCGATGTGGGCCGACCTGTCGGCCGGCGTGACGCAGGCGGCCTGCTCGACCCTGCAGGGCGCTTCGGCGGCGATCCAGGCGGGCAATGCCCGGCCAGTCGCCGTGCCGACCAAGACGCGCTCGCGCCGCCTGCCCGAGGTCGCGACATTCTTCGAGCAGGGCGCCACCCATCCCTACTTCCTGCTCGAGAGCATGGTGTGCTGCGTGGCGCCGACCGGCACGCCCGCGCCGATCGTCGAGGCGCTGTCGGCCGGCATGGTCGAGATGAACAGCCAGCCGCGCATGAGCGAATTCGTCGACAAGTTCGGCCTCGACAACGGGGCGCAAGGCCGCGCCGACTTCGCCGCCTTCATCCGCGATATGGGCCCGCTGCTGACGCAGGCCGTCAAGGACCTCAACATCGAGCCGCAGTGAGCGTCATGAGCACGATAACGATCAAGTCGGAGATCGCAGGCACCGTCTGGAAGATCGAATCAAGGCCAGGCGATGCGGTGCAGACCGACGACACCTTGCTCGTCCTGGAATCGATGAAGATGGAGATTCCCGTCCTGGCGCCGCGCAAGGGCTCGGTCGCCGAGTTTCGCGTCAGCGAAGGCGAGCCGGTGACCGAGGGTCAGGTCCTGGCGCTGTTCACGGCAGGCTGATCACCCGCTGGCGCCGGATGAAATAGAGCGCGCCGAGCAGCATCAGGTTCAGGATGTTGAAGGCCAATGCCGCCTGGAACGCCAGGCGGTAGGAGAGCGTCGCGTCGAAGATGGCGCCGCCCATCCAGCCGCCGACCGCCATGCCGCCCATGGCGAACAGCATGACCACGCCCAGCCGCCAGCCGGCGATGGTCGGGCCGTAGAGCTGGCGCAGGATCAGGGCATAGCCCTGGACGATGGCGATGTAGGGAATGCCGAGGACCACCGACAGGGTGTAGATGCCCAGCAGGTTCTCGACGACGACGAAGCCCACCAGGGAGACGATCTGTATCAGCGAGCAGAGGATGCTGACGCGCAGCGGGCCGATGTAGTCGCTGAGCCGGCCCATGGCGAAGACCGAGGCGATGGCGGTGGCCAGGATGAGCGACACCGCCTCCGCGCCGCGGGCGGCGCTGAATCCGAGATCGCCGCAGAACGCCACCATGTGCACGAAGGGCATCGCCATGGCGACGCAGCAGCAGAAGCCCGCCGCCGACAACAGGCCCATCAGGGTGAGCGACGCCATGGGCAGGGCCGAAAGGTCCTCGGGCGGCCGCCTGCCCTGATGACGGACCACCGGGGCGGGCCGGACGTAGAAGGCGCAGGCGAACAAGAGAGTGCCGGCAATCAGCCCGTAGATCACCAGCATCTGGCGCCAGCCGACATCGGGCAGCAGCCAGCGATAGACCTGCGGCCAGACGAAGCCCGAGATGGCGGGCCCGGCCGAGATGATGGAGACGGCGGTGCTGCGGCGGCGCTCGAACCACCCCTGGACGTTGTTCATCGCCGGCGTGAAGGTGGCCGCATTGCCCAAGAAGCCGAGCGGCAGCATGTACCCGGCATAGAGCGCCCACTCGCCGCCGCTGCCGGCAAGAAAGCCGCCGGCAACGATCGAGACGCCGGCGATCAGCAATGGCACGCGCGGCGACGTCCGGTCGGCCAGCCAACCCATCACCACGCCGCCCACGCCCATGGAGAAGAAGCCCAGCAGGTAGGCGAGCGACGGCACGCTGCGCCGGTCGCCGAATTCGGCGGCGATCTCCTTCAGCGCCACCACCGGCAGATAGATCGAGCCGCCGCCCAGGCAGATGCAAAAGGCGGATACCAAAGCCAGCCGCCAGGCGTAGGCGCTGTCGACTCCCGGACGCGACGCGACGGTGGTCGTCATCACTCGCGCGCCAACGCTGCCGTTGCCGCGGCCTCGGCGTCGAGCGCCTGGTCGTCGTCCATGGTCATGGTGACCTTGCGCAGCTTGCCGGTAAAGGCAAACGGCGCGTCGTAGTGCGACACCGGGCTGTTGCGGTCGCGGCCGATGTCGAGTCCCGACCACGAGATGAAGGCGACGAAGCCGACCTTGGTCTCGAAGTGGCCGCAGGGTTCGCCGTCGATCAGCAGGGTGGCGGTGTTGGTGTTGTCACGGAAGCGCATCTGCAGGCCAAGTCGGCGATTGCCGGCCGGCACCGGCCGGTCCGAGACGATCAGGTGATGCAGGCCGCCGACGTTCATGTCGTAGCAGAGCTTGTTGTCCTTGACGTAGAGCGCGTAGCCGCAGGTCATGTCGCCATGGGCGATCAGCACGCCCTCGGTCGCGGGCCCCTCGATGCGGGCATCGGCTTCGATCGTGTAGCTGCGGTTGCGCACGTCGGGCGCCACGTCGGTCGGCAGGTGGCCCATGCCGGCATGGAACACGAAGCGCTTGCGCGGCCCATGGAAGCGCTTGGCATTGTCGGCGAAGCGCGGCGCAAAGCGGTCGTCGAGCGGCAGCACCTTGCAGGCCTCGGCCTGGCGCCACCATTCGTCGATCATGGCCCTCAGCCGCTCGGGCTCGCGCTCGGCCAGATCGTCGACCTCGTTGAAATCGCGGTCGAGATGATAGAGCTCCCACTTGTCATGGTCGAAGGCGTTGCCCGGCGGATGGAAGCACACGGCCTTGTAACCGTGCTGCACCAGGCCGCGATGGCCGAACATCTCGAAATACTGGGGCTTCTTCTTGGACGGCGCCTTGGGGCGCGCCAGGCTCCCGGCGAAGCTGGTGCCTTCGATCGGCATCTGCTTGACGCCGTTGATCACCCTGGGCGGTTTCACGCCGACGATGTCGAGCAGGGTCGGCGCGAAATCGCTGGCGTGACAGAACTGGTGGCGCAACTCGTCCCTGGCGGCGATGCCTTTGCTCCAGGCCATGACGAGCGGATCGCGGATGCCGCCGCCGTGGGTGTTCTGCTTGTAGCGGCGCAGCGGCGTGTTGGCGGCCATCGCCCAACCCAGCGGGAAATTGGAATGGGTGTCGGGCCCGCCGATGTCGTCGATGCGGGCGATCTTCTCCTCGAGCGGCTCGCGCTTCAGGTTGTAGGGCCCCATGGCATTGACCATGCCGAACGGCCCGCCCTCCTGGCTGGCGCCGTTGTCGGACATGACGATCACCAGCGTGTCGTCGAGCTGGCCCGCCGTCTCGAGGAATGCCATGAGGCGCGCCAGGTGCTGGTCGGCGTGATCGAGCATGGCGGCATAGGCCGCCTGCAGGCGCGTGAACAGCCGGCGTTCGTTCTCCGGCACGTCGGCCCAGGCGCGCACCGTGTCGTTGCGCGGCGGCAGCCGCGTGCCTTTGGGCACGATGCCGAGCTCGATCTGGCGAGCCAGTCGCCGCTCGCGCTCGACGTCCCAGCCGTGGGCGAAGGTCGCGTCGTACCGCTTGATCAGGTCGAACGGTGCCTGGTGCGGGGCGTGGCAGGCGCCCAGCGCCAGCCACGTCAGCCAAGGCGTCTGCGCGTTGTCGGCGACATGGTCGGCGATGTAGCGGATGCCCTGGTCGACCAGGTCGGCCGTCAGATGATAGCCCGTCTTGAAAGTGCCGGGCGGATCGACCGGCGTGTTGTCGCGCACCAGCTCGGGGGCGTACTGGTCGGTCTCGGCGTCCATGAAGCCGTAGTAGCGGTCGAAGCCGCGGCCGAGTGGCCAGCCGTCGAACGGCCCGGTGGCGCCGGTCTCGGTGAGCGGCGTCACGTGCCATTTGCCCAGCATGTAGTTGCGATAGCCGTGCGGACGCAGCATCTCGGCCAGGGTGCCGGCCTCGCGTGCGATCTTGCCGCGATAGCCGGGATAACCCGAATCGAAGTTGGCGAGACAGCCGACCCCCACCGAATGATGATTCCGGCCAGTCAGAAGGGCGGCGCGCGTGGTCGAGCACATGGCCGTTGTATGAAAGCCGGTGTAGCGCAGGCCGCGACCCGCAATGGCGTCGATGGTCGGCGTGGCGATCGGAGAGCCGTAGCAGCCGAAGTCGGAGAACCCGACGTCGTCGAACAGGACGACCAGGATGTTGGGCGCACCCTGCTTGTTGATGCCAAGGGGGCGGGCGGGTGTTTGCGGCCAATGGGGAGTGGATTCCCCGACCGTCTTGCCGATTGTCGCCGCCATGCGCTTCCCCGTCGTTTGGTCAGTTGTCCGATACCCGGACCGCGCAATCAACTTGTGAGGCGTCATGGCTCGGGCTAGGGAAAGTTATGGCTCAGTTCACCTCGGACGGGCTTACGCTCGCCTACGACGAATTCGGACCCAGCAATGCCGCCAAGGCGATGGTGCTGGTCCACGGCTTCTCGTCCAACCGCTATGAAAACTGGAAGCGCATGGGCTGGTACGATGCGATCGCCGGCAAGGGCATCCGCGGCTTCGCGCTGGACTGCCGCGGCCATGGCGAGAGCGCCAAGCCGCACGAGCCCGAGAAGTACGGCCGCCAGGCGATGGCGCGCGATGTGTTTGCACTTCTGGACCATGCCGGCGTCGAGCGCGCCCACCTGCTCGGCTTCTCCATGGGCGCACATATTGCCCTGACCGCTGCAATCAGCGACGGCGCGCGCATCGATCATCTGGTCGTGGCCGGCGTCGGCGGCCGCATTTTCGAGCCGCCGCGCGATGCCGCCGGCATGGCCAAGGCGATGGAAGCCGCCTCACCGGACGAGATTTCCGATCCGATGCTGAAGAGTTTCCGGCACTTTGCCGACGAGCAGAAGGAGGACAGGCTGGCGCTGGCCGCCTGCTCGCGCGGGCCGCGCGAGCCGATCACGCGCGACGCGCTCATGGCGATCCGGCGGCCGACGCTGGTGATCGCGGGAGCGCGCGACCAACTCGCCGGGCCGCCACAGGGCCTGGCCGACGCCATCACGGGCGCCAAGGCGGTGACCATCCCGGGCTGCGACCACTTCTCGATGATCGCACACGGCCTGTTCAAGGCATCGGTGTTCGACTTCTTCGACGGGTGGCTGGAGTAGCAGCGATGGCGCCCAAGGGACCCAGGGTCACGTTCAAGCGCATCCGCGAACGCGCCGCCAAGCGCAAGGGCGGCGAGAAGATCTTGGCCAGCCTGATGCCCAAGAAGCCGAACAACAAGTCGCTGGAAAAACTGGGCGACGACCGCGTGCTGTCGGAAATGGCGGCGCGCGTGTTTTCCGCAGGCTTCGTGTGGAGCGTCATCGACAACAAGTGGCCTGGGTTCGAAGAAGCGTTCCTCGAGTTCAATCCCAAGCGGCTGCTATTCCAGCCGGCCGAATTCTGGGAGAAGCTCGCCTCGGACAAGCGCATCGTGCGCAACCCGCAGAAGATCAGGTCGGTGCGCGAGAACGCCAGGTTCGTGTCCGAGATCGCCGCCGAGCACGGCAGCTTCGGCAAGTTCCTGGCCAATTGGCCGGCCGACGACCAGGCCGGCCTGCTGGAAGTGCTGGGCAAGCGCGGCTCGCGCCTCGGCGGCTTCAGCGGCCAGTACCTGCTGCGCTTCCTCGGCTGGGACGCCTGGGTGCTGTCGGGCCACGTGCTGATGTGCCTGCGCGATGCCGGCGTGCCGCTGAGCGCCACCGGTACGTCGAAGAAGGACCTGCGCGCGGCGCAGGCGCAGCTCAACGCCTGGCGCGACGAGAGCGGGCTGCCGATGGCCTGGGTGTCGCGCACCTGCGCGCTCAGCATCGGCGAGAACTACGACGTGGCGCGGCTGAAAGAGATCATGCAGCTATGACCGCCATCCTGCTGATCAATCCCAACACCACGTCGTCGATCACCGATCTCGTCCTCGAGACCGCCAGGCGTTTCGCGTCGAAGGGCACCGAGCTGCGCGCCGTCACCGGCGCCTTCGGGCCGCGCTACATCGCCAGCCGCGTGGGCTACGCCATCGCAGGCCACGCCGCGGTCGATGCCTTCGCCAACGACCGGCTCGCCAAGGACGCCGTCGTGCTCGCCTGTTTCGGCGATCCCGGCCTCGCGGCGCTCAAGGAGATCGCCACGGTGCCGGTGGTCGGCATGGCCGACGCCTCGATTCTGCAGGCCTGCGCCATGGGCAACCGCTTCTCCATCGTCACCGGCGGCGAGCGCTGGAAGCCGATGCTGGAGGAGTTCGTCGCGAGCCACGGCCTTTCCTCGCGCCTCGCCTCCATCCGCACCGTGGCACCGACCGGCGCCGACATCGCGCGCAATCCGAAGGCCGCCATGGCGCTGCTGGCCAAGGGCTGCACGGCCTGCGTGCGCGAGGACGGCGCCGACGTCGTGATCCTGGGCGGTGCGGGGTTGGCAGGCCTTGCAGCCAAGCTGAAGAGCGCCGTCGATGTGCCGCTGCTCGACGGTGTCGCCTGTGCGATCTCCATGGCCGAGGCCCTTGCCAAACACAAGCCCGCCAACGCCCAAAACCGTTACCA
>JAEWIV010000365.1 GCA_023386865.1 Pseudomonadota bacterium | reverse complement strand
CCGGGTGTGTATATCGGCGCGGAAGGCGGTGTGAACTGGCTTCTGAACTTCAATGCGAGCCCGAACAATCCGGCGCTTCCGCCGGTTATCAGCGTTTCGCCGCAGACGGGCTGGGCGGCTGGTGGCGTGATCGGCTACGACTTTGTCGGTCCGCGCGTTGAGTTGGAAGGCATCTATCGTCAGAACCAGACGAATGTCGGGATTCCCGGGACGGCGCTGAACAACCAGGTCGGCCAGCTTGGGATCATGGCGAACCTTCTGTACGACTTCATGCCGGCCTCTGTGATCACGCCGTACATCGGTGCGGGCGCGGGTCTTGGCCTGGTTGACAGCAACAGCTCGCTGGGCAGCACGGTGTTTGCCTACCAGGGCATCATCGGCCTGGGCTGGATGGTCGACACGAACTTCCGCGTGAACCTGGACGGCCGCTACTACGGGACGTCGAACCCGTCGATCAACGGCTCGCAGTGGACCAACAACAACTTCAGCGTGATGCTGGGTCTGCAGCTGAAGTTCGGTTCGGCGCCGCCGCCTCCGCCGCCGCCGCCGCCGGCCGTTGCGCCGCCGTCGTTCATGGTGTTCTTCGACTGGGACCGCTCGAACCTGAGCCAGCAGGCGCTGAACACGATCAAGCAGGCTGCGGCCGCGTTCAAGAGCAAGGGCAATGCCCGCATCACGGCGACCGGCCACACCGACACGTCGGGCCCGGAAGCTTACAACATGGCGCTGTCGCTGCGTCGCGCCAACGCGGTCAAGGATGCCCTGGTGCGTGAAGGCGTGCCGGCGCAGGCGATCACCGTGATCGGCCGCGGCGAGCAGGGCCTGCTGGTCCAGACCGCCGACGGTGTGCGCGAGCCGCAGAACCGCCGCGTCGAGATCGTCATCCAGTAAGCGATCCGAAGCGTCAGTCTTCAGGGACGGCCGGGCCTCAGCCCGGCCGTTTCCTTTTCTGGATGTTTCCGGCGTTGCCGGTTCCCTGCCGTGCGCCGACCTGGCTGATCGAGCTGCTTTTCAGGTTGGCGGGGGCGTGGGCCGCCTCTATATCCGGGCCTCAGGAGAAGAACCCATGTCACAAGTGTTGATGCCCAAGGCCACCGCGGTCTGGCTGGTCGAAAACAGCACCCTGACGTTCGACCAGATCTCGGCCTTCACCGGCCTGCATCCGCTCGAGGTCCAGGCGATTGCCGACGGTGAAGTTGCAGGGGGCATGACAGGTCTCGACCCCACGACCAACGGCCAGCTCACCAAGGAAGAGATCAAGCGCGCCGAGGCCGATCCGACGGCGCGCCTGAAGCTCAGCCCGCGCGACGTGCCCGAGCCCGTGGCCCGTTCCAAGGGCCCGCGCTACACGCCGGTCGCCAAGCGCCAGGACCGGCCGGACGCCATTGCCTGGCTGCTGAAGGTGCACCCGGAGCTGCAGGATTCGCAGGTCGCCAAGCTGGTCGGCTCGACCAAGAGCACCGTCCAGTCGGTGCGCGACCGTACGCACTGGAACATGCAGAACGTGCGGCCGCGCGATCCCGTGACCCTCGGCCTGTGCACCCTGAAGGACCTCAACGACGCCGTCGACAAGGCGCGCCGGAAGGCTGCTCGCGAGGATGCCGCCAAGAAGAAGGCGGCAGCCCGGGCGGCCGCCGACGGCGAGCCGATGCCGGACACGGCGGCGGAGGAGCTGGTTCAGACGCCGCCGGACGTCGAAGGGCCGGTCGATCCGGCCGAGGCCGAGCAGCCCGACCTCGACGATCCCCAACGCCACTGAACTCTTTGAGCGCGGACCTCCTGGTCCGCGCTCGACGCCTAGACCGCGAGCATGACCTTGCCGACATGGTCGGCGCGCTCGAGCTCGGCGTGAGCGGCCGCCGCCTCGGTGAGCGCGAAGGTCTTGTAGATGATCGGCTTGATCGTGCCGGCTTCCAGCAACGGCCAGACCTTGTCCTTCAACCCCTGGGCCATGCGTCCCTTGTTGGCGACGCTCTGCGGGCGAAGTGTCGAGCCCGTCAGCGTGAGTCGTTTCACCATGACGATGCCGGCGCTGATCGTGGCGGTCGCGCCGCCCTGGATGGCGATGACGACGCAACGGCCGTCTTCCTTCAGCAGACCGAGGTTCTTCGGCAGGTAGTCGCCCGCCACCATGTCGAGCACCACGTCGACCCCGCCCGCGAGCTTCTTCGCCTCGGCCGCCCAGTCGTTGTCCTTGTAGAGGATGGCATGATCGGCGCCGAGCCCGCGCACCGCCTTGGCCTTCTCCTCGTTGCGCACGGTCGTCAGCACGGTGGCGCCGAACGCCTTGGCGAGCTGGATCGCGGTCGTGCCGATGCCGCTCGCCCCGCCGTGGATCAGCACGCTCTCGCCGCTCTTGAGCTGGCCGCGCTCGAAGAGGTTGTGCCACACGGTGAAGTAGTTCTCCGGCAGGGCGGCGGCGCGCAGCATGTCGAAGCGCTTGGGCGGCGGCAGGCATTGCGGCGCCGGCACCGTGCAGTACTCGGCATAGGATCCGCCCGGCGTCAGCGCGCACACCGCGTCGCCGACCTTCCAGCCGCTGACGCCGCTGCCCAGGGCCGCCACGGTTCCCGCCGCCTCGAGGCCGGGCAGGTCCGACGCGCCCGGCGGCGGCGGATAGAGGCCGGCGCGCTGGGCGATGTCGGGACGGTTGACGCCGGTCGCCGCGACCTTGATCAGCAACTCGCCGTCCTTGGGCTGCGGCACCGGCCGCGTCGTCGGCACCAGCGCTTCGGGTCCGCCCGGCTTCTTGATCTCGACGCAAGTCATCGTTGCGGGCAGTGCGCTCATGGTCGGCCTTCCGGTGCGGTGGGAGCAATGGTAGGTCTCCCTTAGCCGCTTCCGTGGAGCTATGCCATGGCCTTCGAACTCGACGATCTCGACCCGCGCCAGAAGAAACCGCAGCCGAAGAATCTCGATGCCATGAACATCGACGACCTCAAGGAGTACGTCGCCGCGCTCAAGGCGGAGCTCGCCCGCGTCGAGGACAAGATCAAGTCCAAGCAGGGCCACGCCGCCGCGGCCGCCGCGTTCTTCAAGAAGTGAGCTCCCCGCTCGAAGGCAAGGTCGCCCTGGTCACAGGGTCGACCAGCGGGATCGGCCTCGCCATCGCCCGAGCCTTCGCGGCCGAAGGCTGCAACGTAATGATGAACGGCCTCGGAGATCCGGCGGCGATCGACAAGCTGCGTGACGGCATCCGTCGCACGTCCGGGGTCAAGGTTGCCTATCATGGCGCCGACCTCAGCCAGCCCGCGGAGATCGCCGGGCTCGTGGCGGCTGCCCAGGAGACGCTGGGTGGCATCGACATCCTGGTGAACAACGCGGGCATCCAGCACGTGGCGCGGATCGAGCACTTTCCGCCGGAAAAGTGGGACGCCATCATCGTCGTCAACCTCAGTTCCTCGTTCCATGCGATTCGCGCCGCCCTGCCGGCGATGAAGCAGAAGGGCTGGGGGCGCATCATCAACATCGCCAGCACGCACGGCCTCGTGGCCTCCACCCACAAGGTCGCCTATGTGGCGGCAAAGCACGGTCTCATCGGCCTGACCAAGGTCATCGGCATCGAGTGCGCCGACACCGGCGTCACCTGCAATGCGATCTGCCCCGGCTTCGTGTCGACGCCGCTGGCGCTCGCCCAGATCGACACCAGGGCAAAGGCCGACAACATCAGCCTGGAGCAGGCGAGCCATCTGCTGATCGGCGAGAAGCAGCCGCAGGTCCGCTTCACCACGGTCGAGCAGATCGCCGGCCTCGCCGTGTTCCTGGCCTCCGATACCGCCGCCAACATGCAGGGCGCCGCCCTGGTGTCGGACGGCGGCTGGACCGCACAATAGGGAAAGCCCCTTGAGGAAAGCATCGTGGTCGAAGCCAAGTTCCTGAAGCCCGATACGCTCGCCCTGCACGCCGGGCAGCATCCCGATCCCGTCACCGGCGCGCGCGCCGTGCCGATCTACCAGTCGACGTCCTTCGTGTTCCGCGACGTCGACCATGCCGCGAGCCTGTTCAACCTCGAGGTCGGCGGCCACATCTACAGCCGCATCTCCAATCCGACGGTGGCGGTGTTCGAGGAACGCGTTGCGGCCCTGGAGGAAGGGGCGGGCGCGCTCGGCGTGTCGAGCGGCCAGGCGGCGCTGCACATCGCCATCGCCACGCTGATGGGGGCGGGGGGCCACATCGTCGCCTCGACCTCGCTCTACGGCGGCACGCGCAATATGCTGGGCCTGACCCTGCCGCGCTTCGGCATCACCACGACATTCGTCAATCCGCGCGACCATGACGGGTTCGCCAAGGCCATCCGGCCGGAGACGCGGCTGGTGCTGGGCGAGACCATCGGCAATCCCGGCGGCGAGGTTCTCGACATCCCGGCGATCGCGGAGATCGCCCATGCGGCGAAGATCCCGCTGATGATCGACAACACCTTCGCCTCGCCGATGCTCAGCCGGCCGCTGACGCTGGGCGCCGACATCGTCTTCCACTCGGCGACCAAGTTCATCGGCGGTCATGGCGTGGCGATCGGCGGCGTCATCGTCGACGGCGGCCGCTTCGACTGGGAAGGCTCGGGCAAGTTCCCGACGCTCACCGAGCCCTATGCCGGCTATCACGGCATCGACTTCGCCGAGGAATTCGGCGTGCAGGCCTTCATCATGCGCGCCCGCACCGAGGGCGTACGCGACTTCGGCTCATGCATGGCGCCGCAGACGGCGTTCTACCTGCTGCAGGGGCTGGAGACCCTGCCGCTGCGCATGGCGCGGCATGTCGAGAATGCGCGCAAGGTGATCGGTTTCCTCAAGGGCAACCCCGCCGTCGAGCGTATCGCCTCGCCCGAGCTGCCCGACCATCCCGACCATGCGCTGGCGCAGAAGCTGCTGCCCAAGGGGACAGGCTCGATCTTCAGCTTCGACATCAAGGGCGGGCGCGAGGCGGGCCGGCGCTTCATCGAGCGCCTGCGACTCTTCTCGCATCTCGCCAATGTCGGCGACGCCAAGTCGCTGGTGATCCATCCCGCCTCGACCACGCACGCCCAGCTCGATGCGGCCGCGCTCAAGGAGGCGGGCATCGGCGAGGGCATGATCCGGCTGTCGGTCGGCCTGGAGGATCCCGACGATCTTCTGGACGATCTCGGCCAGTCCCTGCGCGCGGCGGTGAAGGCCTGACCATGAAGCTCACGGTCAACGGCCACGCCGTCTCGGCGACGACGGGCGGCACCGACTTCGACGCGGCCAAGCCTGCCGTCATCTTCCTGCACGGCGCGGGTTTCGACCGCACGACCTGGCGTCTGCAGACGCGCTGGTTCGCCCATCATGGCCGCAGCGTCCTTGCGGTCGATTTTCCCGGCCACGGCTGGTCGGAAGGGCCGGCGCTCGAGAACATCACCGCCATGGCCGACTGGACGGCGGCGCTGATCGACGCGGCGGGCCTCGCGCGGGCGGCGCTGGTCGGTCACTCGATGGGGGCGCTGGTGGCGGTCGAGACCGCGGCGCGCTTCCCCGACAAGGTGAGGGCGCTCGGGCTGTGCGGCGTCGCCGCCGAGATGCCGGTCCATCCGGAGATGCTGGAATCGGCCAAGGCCAACACGCTCAAGGTCCAGGAGCTGATGACCTTCTGGGGCATCGGCAACGCCCTGCACAAGGGCGGCATGGTCTCGCCCGGCCTTTGGCTGCGCCGCGAATCGCTTGCCGTGCTGGCGGGCAACCGGCCCGGCGTAATCCACAGCGATCTGGCGGCGTGCAATGCCTACAAGGACGCCATGGCGCGCGCGCCGTCGATCAAGTGCCCGACCGTCCTGGTGCTGGGCGACGGCGACCTCATGACTCCGGCGGCCAAGGCCAAGCCGCTGGCGGCCGCCATCGCCGGATCCCGCACCGTCGTCGTCCCCGGCAGCGGCCACTTCATGATGGTGGAGCGGCCGGACGAGACTCTCGAGGCGCTGAAGGACAGTGTCTGAGCGCGTCGCCCTCATCACCGGCTCGACCTCGGGGATCGGTGCCGCGACGGCGCGCCGCCTGGCGCGCGACGGCTACAAGATCGCGCTGCATTCGCGCCGCTCGGCGGATGTCGGCCGCCGCATGGCCGACGAGCTTCCAGGCGCCAGCTACCACCAGGCCGATCTCGCCGACGAGCGGGCGATCCGCGAGCTCGTGGCCGCCGTCGTCGGGCACCATGGCCGGCTCGACGTGCTGGTCAACAATGCCGGCGAATCGCCCCGCATTCCGCACGCCGACCTGAAGGCCGCCACGCCCGCGGTCTGGCGGCGCCTGCTCGACATCAACCTGATTGCCCCGTTCCTGCTGATCGCCGAGGCCGAAGCGGCCTTGCGCAAGGCGGGCGACGCGGGCCGGCCAAGCTGCATCGTCAATATCGGCACCCATGCCGGCGTGCGGCCCAAGGGGGCCTCGATCCCCTACGCCGCGGCCAAGGCTGGCCTTCACCACGTCACGCGTTTGCTCGCCCTGTCGCTGGGCCCGGCCATTCGCGTGAACTGCGTGGCTCCGGGACTGGTCGAGACGCCGATGACCGCCGGCTGGCCCGAGGCGACCGAGCTCTGGAACACACGCTCGCCGATGCGTCGGCCCGCGAAACCCGAGGACATCGCCGATCTGGTGGCCGCGCTGGTCGCCAACGACTACGTTACCGGAGAAATCGTCATCGCCGATGGTGGGCTCAACCTCACCTAGCCACACGGAGGAAACCATGAACGTCCAGACGCTGCCGCCGGGCTACAAGGTCGCCCCATGGACGCCGCCGGAGAAGATCGACGGCAAGATGCTGGCGGACGCCAGCGCCAAGTTGATCGACCTCCTGCGCATCCGCACCCAGCCGATCGGCATGCGCCTGTTCGAGAATCCGGCCGACATGGACAAGATCCAGGGCGTGCGCAAGCCGACCGAAGGCTTCAAGTTCACCATGTGCCAGATGGTGACGCAGTCGCGCTGGTACGGCTTCACGCTCGGCATCACGGTCGACAACACCCGCGGCGGCAATTGCGGCGGCGTGGTCGG
This sequence comes from Pseudomonadota bacterium, assembly GCA_023386865.1. Taxonomy (GTDB): domain Bacteria; phylum Pseudomonadota; class Alphaproteobacteria; order Reyranellales; family Reyranellaceae; genus Reyranella. Next base: position 2,242 of record JAEWIV010000365.1, on the reverse strand, counting down.
GCTCAATCATCCCGGCGAGGGCTTCCTGTCGGGCGACCACATGAACGGCGTATGGTTCGGCAACAAGGAGGCCTCGGCCGCGCATCAGGCACAGATGCCGCGCGTGCCCGACGGCAAGTACAACGGCCTCGTGGTGTCGCCTCTGCGCTCCGCCCGGCTCGACCCGCCCGACATCTGCCTGTTCTACGGCACGCCCGGGCAGATGATCTATTTCATCAACGGCCTGCAGTTCCATCGCTACCGGCGCTACGACTTCACGGTGACGGGCGAGAGCGCCTGTGCCGATTCCTGGGGCAGGGCGCTGGCCACGCGCCAGACCTCGCTGTCGCTGCCCTGCTATGCCGAGCGGCGTTACGGCGGCGTCGCCGACGACGAGCTCCTGATGGCCTGCCCGCCCGACGAATTCTTGCGTGCCATCGAGGGCATGGGTCATCTCGGCAAGAACGGCCTGCGCTATCCGTTCCCGCCCTATGGCGCGGCGATGGACCCGGCATTCGGGATGGCCAAGAGCTACGGCTGATGCTCTATGTCGTGGCCTGGCCGGTTCTGGCAGAGGCCGACGACACCGCGCTCAGGCGGCTGCGGGCGCAGTACCATCGGCGCGAAGCCGATCTCATCGGTCCGCATTTCACCCTGGTGTTCGGCGCGCCAGAGGCGGAGGAGGCCCGGTTGCGAACGGCGCTCGACGGGCTCGCCGGCCGCAGGCCCTTCTGGTTCGTGCTGGAGCGGCTGGTGCGCCACGACCTGCCGCCGCCGTCGCGTGCCGCCTATCTCTACGCCGTGCCCGCCGACGGTGCCGCCGAGCTGACGGACCTCCATGAGACGCTCAACCCGGTGGCGGGCGGCGAGGCCTTCGAGCCGCACGTCACGCTCGGCCTGTTCGCTCACGCGTCGGAGGCCGAACATCTGGCGCGCATCGTCGAGCGCCAGCATTTGCCGATGCATGGCCGGGTCGAGGAACTGGCGCTGTTGCACCGGCATGACGACGGGCTCGAAACGCTGGCGAGCGTGCGCCTCATGCGATGAGGCGGTTCGCGATCCTGCTCGCCTGCATCGCGTTGCCGGCCGCGGCAGCCTTGGTCTTCGGCAGGCCGGTCGCCTGGACGCAGGCGACGCTGATCATGTGGGACATCGCGGCCGGCGGCGAGCGCACGCTGTGGCAGGACGTGACGTCGGCGCCGCAGGAGCGTCCGGTGCGCTGGCCGGACGGGGAGGGCGACCTCTACCTGCCGGCAGGCGGCGCGCGTGCGGCCATGGTGCTGGTGCCGGGCGCCGACGTCCTGGGGCGTGACGAGCCGCGACTGAAAGCGCTGGCGCGGACCTTCGCCCGCGCGGGTTTTGTCGTCCTGGTGCCCGAGTTGCCGGAGCTGCGGCGGCTGGCACTGTCGCGTGTCGACGCCGACCGGGTGGCCGCGGCGCTGCGCTATCTGGGCGGCGAATGGCCGGCAGCGCCGCTCGGCGTCGCCGCCATCTCCTATGCCGTGGCGCCGGCCATGATTGCCGCCATCGAGGACGATCTCGCGCCGCGCGTGGCCTTCTTCGTCGGCATCGGCGGCTATCGCGATGCCGAGGCCGTCATCCGTTTCGTCACGACGGGCAGCTTCCGGCCGCGCGGCGATGCGCGCGAGTTCCGTGTCGCGCCCAATCACTACGGGCGCTGGGCCTTCGTGATGGCCAATGCCGGTCGGCTCGACAGCCCGTCGGACGCAGCGCTGCTCGACGACATCGCGCGGCGACGCCTTGGCGATCGCAACGCCGAGATCTCCTGGCAGGTCGGCGCGCTGGGGCCGTCGGGCCGCGCCGTGCTGGCGCTGGTCGAGAATCGCGATCCGGACGCCGTGACCGGGCTGATCCAGGCGCTTCCGGAGGCCATTCGCCGCGCGATCGACGATCTCAATCTCGCGCTCTACGACTTGTCCAAACTCAATGGACATCTCATCCTGGTGCATGGCCGCACCGATCCGATGGTGCCCTACAGCGAAAGCCAGGACCTTGCCGCCGCCGCGTCACGCGCCCGGGTATCGCTGTTCCTGATCGACGACATCGGCCATGTCGAGTTCACCGCGGTCAACCTGCGCAATGCCTCGATCATGTGGCAGGCGATCATGGCCCTGCTGGGCGAGCGCTCGTAGCTCTTGTGCCTGTCCGTCAAAGGAGATCAGCGCCACAGGGGCGGCAACGGCGGCAGGCGGACGTTGCCGGGGCGCGCCACGACGCCGAGGCGGGCGAGCGTGTCGCGCAC
>JAEWIV010000351.1 GCA_023386865.1 Pseudomonadota bacterium | reverse complement strand
TCACAGCAAAGTGAAGGGGGAGATGAAAAAATATACATTTTTTTTTTTGTGTTTAGCAGGCAGGGTGAGCAGGTGCTCGGCCATCTTGAGCGCCTCGGGCATCAGGTCGGCGGCGTCGACGATCCGGTTCAGGAAGCCGATCTCGTAGAAGCGCTGCGCCGTGAAGCGGAAGCCCAGAGCCATCTCCATGGCGATCGGATAGGGCAGGTTGGCGATGTGGCCGTGATTGTAGCCGCCGAGGAGCCAGCGCTTGGCCTCCGAGACCTCGAAGACCGCCTCGCGCACGGCCAGCCTGAGATCGGTGCGCTCGACCAGCATGAAGCCGCCCCCCATCGCGAAGCCGTTGACCGCGGCGATCACCGGCTTCTCCAGCGCGCCGGTCATGAACGGATCCTCCTGCTTGGGCCGCTCGCCGCCGGCGACGCCCTTCTGCAGCGACTCCTTCATATCCTCGCCGGCGCAGAAACCGCGCCCCGCGCCGGTGAAGATCGCGACCTCGAGCTGCTTGTCGTGACGGAAATCGCTCCAGATGCGGGCGAGCTCGGTGCGCATCTCGGTGTTGAGCGCGTTCAGCCGGTCGGGCCGGTTCATGCGGACTACGAGCACCTGCCCGTGACGTTCGGTTTCCACGACGGCCATGTCTGTTCTCTTCATGCTGGAGGTAGGGTCCGAGTTTGCCGCCGTCCCGGCACGGCAATCAAGGCTTGCCAGCCGCCTTGCGGTCGGGCTCTATCAGGCGCGCAGTGAAGAACTATCGCAAGCGCCTGCGGCCGCGAAGCTTGGCCCGTTTCGAGGTGTTGGGTCTTGCCGCCGATCGCAAGCTCATTCGCTCCTTGGCAAAGCGCCTCGCAGAAGACGGGCCGCAATCCGAACGGTTGAGAGCGACTGTCCGCCGAACTCTGAATGAAGAGGCACCGCGGCGCGGCGGCATCTACGCGGCTTTGCGCCGTTCGCCCATGGTCGGGGCTGGTCTCAAGACGTTGCGGGCGTAGCGACCTTCAATCCGATGCGGGTTGCGACCTGAACAAATAGTCAGACAAACCCCAGCCGTCGACGCGCCTCGCGGTCGGAGTCGCTGGTCAGGAGATCGATCAGGGAAGCCGCCGCCTCGCGCGCCGCAGCGTGGCCGGTGAGGGCGCAGGTGTAGGACGTCGCCAGCGCGCTGCCCGGCGGCAGCGGCGCTGCGACGACGATGCCCGGCGTCGACAGGATCTCGGTCGCCTGCGTGCAGCCGATGGGTCGCGCGCTCGTCGAAGCGGCGAGCGCTTTCATGGCGGCGGCGCCGTTGGGCGCGGGCCGAAGCCGGTCGGCCAGCGGTTCCCAGAGACCGAGCTCGCGCATCGCCTTGGCGAAGTGGATGCCCGCGGTGGCGAGCTCGGGATCGGGAAAATGGATTTCGTCGGCGGCACGCAGCGCGTCGCGCAGCCCGCCGGCGGTGTCCAGGCGCGGCGGTGCATCGCCGGCGCGCACCGCGACCGCTGTCGGGACCTCGCCGATGTCCCTGACGGAGGTCCGCACGACATGGCCGATCCGCGCCAACTCCTCGATCAAGGCGCGGCTCAGGATCAGGAGATCGGCCGGCTCGCCCGACAGCAGACGCGCCTTCATGGCGCCGACGGCGCCGAACACGCCGTCGATGGTGCAGCCGCTTTGCGCCTCGAAGGCCGGCCGCACGCTTTCGACCAGGCCTTGCGCGGCGCCGCCGCTCAGCAACCGCACCGTCGTCGTCATTGCGCCTTGATGCCGGCCTGCTGGATGACCTTGGCCCACTTGTCGATGTCGCCTTTCAGGTAGGTCTCGAACTGGGCCGGTGTCATGGTCATGGGCACCGCCCCCTGTTTCGCCCAGGCCTCGCGGATCGCGGGCTTGGCGATGACCTTTGCGACCTCGGCGTTCAACCGCTCGACGACGTCCTTGGGCGTGCCCGCGGGCGCCATGATGCCGAGCCAGATGGTCGCCTCGTAGCCCGGCACGCCGGACTCGTTGGCCGTCGGCACGTCGGGCAGCACGGCCGAACGCCGGGCACCGGTCGTGGCGAGCGCCCGGACCTGCCCGGCCTCGATGTGGCCCTTCATCGCCGTGACGGCATCGATCATCATCTGGACATGGCCGCCGATCACGGCGTTGCGCGCGTCACCCGAGTTCTTGTGCGGGACATGCAGGATGTCGGTGCCGCTCATGGCTTTGAACAGCTCGCCCGCCATGTGATAGGGCGTGCCGGGGCCCGACGAGGCGTAGTTGAGCTTGCCGGGGTCGGCCTTGGCGAGCGCAATGAACTCCTGCAGCGTCCTTGCCTTCACGGCCGGGTTCACCACGATCACGAGATCCGACGAATTGACCGGCGCCACCGCCGCCAGGTCCTTCATCAGCGAGTAGGGGCGCGTCGCCAGCAGGGTCTCGTTCGTGGTGTGGGTGTTGGACATCATCAGCAGCGTGTAGCCGTCGGGCGCGGCCTTGGCGACGATGTCGGTGCCGACCACCGCGCCCGCCCCCGGCTTGTTCTCGATGACGAACTGCTGCTTCAGGACCTCGCCGAGCTCGTTGCCGATCTGGCGGGCATAGACGTCCGCCGGCCCGCCGGGGCCGAACGGCACGACGATCCTGACGGGCCTGCCGGGCCACGTCTGGGCCGCCGCGGGCACGGTGACGGCGGCGAGCGATCCGATCAACAGGCTGCGGCGCGCGATGCCGGGCATGATCATCCTCCCTGATCCACGTCGTTGACCGCGTGGTGCGGGGAAGTCATGCCACGACGACTGTCGCGACGCTACTGCTGCTGTTGCTGCTGGTCGAGCTGGCCGCTCCAGCCCTTCTTCTCGGCCTCGAAGAACGAGGCGAAGACCTTGCGGATGGTGCTCTCGGCGATGTCGCGGGTGATGAACACCACGCGGCTCTTCTTGTCGTCGCCCTCGGGCCAGGCGTCGAGCGTGGCCGGCGGATGGAAGACGTGCTGCACGCCGTGGATCACCACCGGCTTGTCGGTGTCCTTGACGTTCAGGATGCCCTTCATGCGCAGCAGGTCGGGCCCGCGATAGGTCACGAGCGCATCGAACGCCGCCGCCACCGTCGACCAGCTCATCGGCTCGTCGAAGGTCATGCAGAACGCCTTGATGCGGTCGTCGTGGCGGTTGACGTTGTGCGGGTCCTGCTCGCCCTGGCCGTGCTCGTGGCCATGGTCGTGATCGTGGTGATGATCGTCGTGGCCGTGGCCGTGATGATGATGGTGATGGCCGCCGCCATGCTCGTGGCCATAGGCCTCCTCGTGCAGCCAGCGCTTGACGTCGGCACTCTTGGTCTCGGGATTGTAGAGGCCGGCGTTCAGGATCTCGTTGGGATCGATGTCGCCGCCCGAGATGGCGTGGAACGGCGCGCCCGGATTGAGCTGGTGCAGGCGGCCTTTGAGCTCGGAGAGCTTGGGCGCGTCGGCGATGTCGGTCTTGGTCAGCAGCAGGCGGTCGGCGACCGCGGCCTGCTTCACCGCCTCCTCGTGGTTGTCGAGCGTGCTGGTGCCGTTGACGCCGTCGACCGTGGTCACCACGCCGTCGAGCCGGTAGCGCGAGGCGAGCAGGGGATCGGTCATCAGCGTATGCAGGATCGGCGCGGGATCGGCGAGGCCGGTGGTCTCGACCACCATGCGCTTGAACGGCGTCACCTCGCCCTTGGAGCGCTTCAGGAACAGCTCGCTCATGGTGCGCACGAGGTCGCCGCGCACCGTGCAGCACAGGCAGCCCGAATTCAGCGTCACCATGCCCTCGTCGTCGGACTTCTCGACCAGCAGATGGTCGAGCCCGATCTCGCCGAACTCGTTGATGATCACCGCGGTGTCGGCCAGCTCCGGCCGGCGCAGCAGCTTGTTCAGCAGCGTGGTCTTGCCGCTGCCCAGGAAGCCCGTCAGCACGGTGACGGGAATGCGCTGCTCGGCTGCGGTCTGCGTGTCGCTCATTGATCTCGATCCCCATCCGTCGGGTGACGGAGGGCCGTCACCAGAATTTGTCCGCCTTCCTGAACGCCTTCCACGCCCGCTCGAGCTTGCGGCGGCGAGCCTTGTCGCCGTCTTCCGCCTGCTCGGCGAGGCGCTTCAGCGGCTTCTTCACGTCCTCGCTGGGACGCGCCGCCGTGGCGAGGGCGGCCAGCACGTGGCGGGCGACCGCGCGGTCGTTCATGGCGCCGAGCGCGCCCTGGAGGCGCACCGTCGCCTCGATATAGGGCTTGGCAGCGGCCGAGGCAAAGGCCGGCCGCAGGAACTCGGCGGCATAACGGAGCTTCTTGAGGGCGATGCGCAGGCGGTGCAGGCGGTGGGGGTCGAGGGATTCGATCTTGCGGCCGCGCTTCATGACCTTGTCGTGGTTGGCGTCGAGCTCGGCGCGGGCGAACTCGTCGAGCCGGTCCGTGGGGTGGGCCGGCGACAGGTCGAGGAAGCTGTGGAGCTGGCGGTCGAACGCGTCGAACCGGGCGCCGGAGAGGGCCGAGCGGGCACGTTGCAGATGGGTGTCGGCGAGCCGCCGGGCGATGCGCGCCACGACCGGCGGCACCTCCTCGACCGTCTCGGTCAGGAAGACGTGCAGGTCGCGCGCCGGCGCACATTCGCCGGCCAGCCACTTGGCCTCGGCCGACAGCGCCCGAATGACCGGACCGTCGGCGGCATGGCGGAACAGGCCGAAGGCCGCGCGCAGGCGGCGCAACGCCACCCGGCTCTGGTGGATGCCGATCGGTCGGCGGCCTTGCAGGACGACGGTCCGGTATTTCCGAAGGTCGGCATGGCAGTCGCCCACGATATGGCGCAGCGCCACATCGGGCGCGGTCGTCGGGGCGAGGCCGGTATCGAAAGGCGCCATGCAGCCCGACCGTAACGGGCCGAAACGACCGGGCAACCGCAAAGAACGACAGTCTGATGAAGGTTTTGTGACGCCGACAAACGGCATGCGGCCTGCAGTTTAGGTGATTTCGCTGGCCGGCCCGATGCTTAGCGGGTGAAGTTTCACGGGCGTTTCCGGTAGCCGCGGCAGCCCGGCCTGCCTAGGATGAATCGATGAGCGTCGATGCGACTGCCTTCAAGCGGGGCATGCGCCACCTCGCGGCGAGCGTCACCCTGATCACAACCCGCCACCGCGACCTGCGCGGCGGGCTGACGGCGACTGCCGTCTGCTCGGTCTCGGCCGAGCCGCCGCAGCTGCTGATCTGCGTCAACAAGACGGCGAGCGCCCACGACACGATCGGCGAGGCGGGCTTCTTCTGCGTCAATATCCTGGCGCCCGAGCATCGCAAGATCGCCGAGCGTTTCGCCGGCATGGACGGGGTCGAAGGCGACGAGCGCTTCACCGACATGGGGGAGTGGTCGACCCTTTCGACCGGGGCGCCGGTGCTGAAAGGCTGCCCGGTGTCGTTCGACTGCCGGCTGGTGACCAAGCTCGCCGCCGGCACGCACACTATTTATATCGGCGAGATCGTCGACATCAGCCTCGATGCCCAGGCCCATGCGCTGCTCTATTGCGACGGCGCCTTCGTGCACGGCGAGCTGCTGAAGAAGGCCTTGCAGGCCGCCTGACCGCACCGCCGCCGGCGAGGAACGGGGTTGCGCCACCGGCGCAACTCTCTATGTTCCGGCGCCGATTGGGGCGTAGCCAAGCGGTAAGGCAGAGGATTTTGATTCCTCCATTCCCAGGTTCGAATCCTGGCGCCCCAGCCATACCTTGCGCTTCACGGGTCGGAGCGCCCCGGCTGGCCCTTCATGTACCGCCGTCGGCCAGCCGCAGCCGATCCTCCAGCAGTCGCATGTAACCAAGAGCCAGCGCGCGCGCCCGACCGATCGGCAGGTCGAACCCCGAGTCGCGGCAACGGGCCTTGAGCGCCATCAGCTCGAGGAGCTCGGGCGATTGCAGCACGGCGGCGTCGTACCAGGGAAAGAAATCGTCGTTGTTGAGCCGGTCGGCTTCGGGGGCGCCGAGCGTCCGTGCGTGGTTGCGGGCGGAGGTGGCCGCGTAGGTAAAGCAGCACTCGATGAAGTTGACCTGGTCTGCGGTCACCGTGAACGGCACCGCAACCAGACTCGGCAGCATCCACTCGGTCATCTCCACCGCGCCGTTCTCGATGGCCTCGCGCCGCTGGCGCAGGCCCTTCGGCCCGGCGACGAACTCGGCGAGCGTCGGCTTGGACGGAGCCAGTCGGGCGAGGCGCCCCGGTTCCTGCTCGCATCGGTACTTGCGCCATGCCCATCGCTTCAGAGGCGTGCTCGCGAGATAGAGCGCCTCGGTGAACACGCCGAGATGCACCACGAAGACCGGCCGCTGCAACCGGGGGATCGCGGGCTTGTAAGGCCCCTCGATGATGCGCAGCTCGAAATCGATATCGCGCCTGCCGCATTCGTCGGCGAAGCGGTCGCGCAGGTCGGCCAGCGGTTTGCCCGCTTGCTCATCCATCCGGTCGACGAAGACGAAGGCGTCGAAGTCCACCATCAGCCCGAGGCTCGACGAATAGTGGCCGCTGGTGTTGCCGATGAAGGCCGCATCGACGAGCGGGGGGCGGGCGGCGCAGGCGCGCAGCGCTGCCTTGAGGGCCTCGCTGATGCCGGCCAGTTCGGCGCGGACCTGCTCGGACATCACCACCTCCGACGGGCGGCCACGTTCTCGTCGTCCGCAGGGAGCGGCCCGGAACTGCCCATCGACAGTGCCACCAGATCCTCGATCTGGTCGATCAACGTCGTGCCGACGTAGCTCGGCAGGGCGTCGGGCGCGACGGTGTCGAGGTCCTCGTTGACCTTGCGGATCATCGCGGCGAGCGTCCGGTCGGCATATGCCTCGGCCAGGCTGCGCATCATCTCCGGCTTGCGCCGCGCGGCGCTGCCGCCAGCCTGCTTGATGATGATTACGGGAATGGACGAGTTCAGGGCCATGTCGATCTCGGTCTCCGTGCCCGATGTCGCGCCGTGGGCGTCTCCGCCGATGGCGACGAGGAGGTTGAGCTCGTCGATGAATCGCTCGCGCATGGCGGCGTAGTCGTCGCCTGGCACGACGATCGCCGGCGCCGTGCGGCTGAATTTGCTGGTGCCGCGCTTGCGCAGATAGAAGCGCGCGGCGTTGGGATTCTCCTCGAAGGCGGCCTCCACCGCGGGAACGCCGACGGCGGGGCCATGGCCGGAGCTGACGCGAAAGCCGCGGCCCGCCAGTGCGCGGCCCAGCTTGTCGCAAACCACGGCGATCTGCGCTGTCGTCATCGTTCCGTTTTCCAGCACGGCGTCGGGCGACAAGACACCTTCGTCCTGCTTGCCGGTGCCGCTCACCCCGACGATCGGCCGGTTGGCGGTCATGGCGACCTGCAGCACCCACCGCTCGATGGCGGCGAAGCTCTCGAAGAGGTGGGTCTCGATCCGCACCCGCCTGAGATTCTCGCAGTACATCGCCTCGACCACGCGGTCGGCGGGATGGTCGGCCGCCTTGACCAGCAGATGATGCCAGAACCTGGTGTGCGGGGCCGCCTTCGAGGCATTCGACAGCAGCCGCCGCAGGGCCGGATCGGTGAACGAGGTGCCGACGAACACGATCGAGGTGCTGCGGTAGTCGTCCTCGAAAAGGCGCCAGATTTCCCGACGCTGGCGCTCCGCCAGATCGAACTGCTCCTCCAGGAACACGATGTCCCACTCCAGGTTGGCGTCGTATGTGGAGCGCTCGAAATCACCGTTCATCTTGATGATCAGGTGATTGTCCTCGAAGTTGTCCAGCAGGCCGCGGTCGTTGTTGACGACGCGATGTCGGAAGCTGCCCGTCGCCACCGCCGCCTCGAACAGCTGGTCGTAGTTGGTGGTCCAGACGTGCGACGCGCCGGATCGAATCATGGCATAGTGATAGGAGTTGGGACGGCGCTGCGTCCGGGTGGCAAAGCTGTGCTTGAACAACTTGTGCATCGCCTCGGATCGGGCGGGGGCGGCGGCGACCAGTTGCAGGAGCTGCGGCAGGTTGTTGCTGAAATGACCGGCCCACAGGCCGACTTGCAGCTGCCGCAGCACCGGGAGGTAGTGGTCGGTCCAGCCGCCGATGCCGGAGCGGACCGAGACGCCGGCGCCGGCATAGAATATCAGCCGGTCGGCGCGGATTGCCTCGATCAGGTTGGGCGGCAGGCTCTTGTGCGAGGCGAAGCGTTGGGCCGGGTTGTCGCGCAACGCTTCCTTCATGTCGTCGACGTTGCGCAGCAGGGCCTGGCAGCCAAGGTAGGCGCGCCCGGTAGGCTCGCCCGTCCAGGCGGCATGGTAATAGGCGACGCCGGTGCCTTGAGTGGCGTCGTAGTCGCGATCGGAATCGCCGATATGGACCAGGGCAGCCGGCGGCAGGCCGAGCTTTTCCACCAACGCGGTCATCGCCGCCGGGCTGGGCTTGCCCCCCGACTCCATGTCCCTGCCCCAGATCGCGTCGAAGGCTTCGCGAAGGCCCAGATACGTGACCAGATCGACCAGCTCGCCTGTCGATCGCGACGACAGGATCGCGCACTTGATGCCGCGATCCTTGAGGTCCCGGAGCATCGTGCGAACCGCATTGTCGACCTTGGTTTCGCGCTCGCAGCGCTGCAGCACCTCGCGATAGAAGCTGCAGATGTCCGACAGGTGCGGGCTTGCGGCCGCTAGCTCGGCATAGGCGAGCGCGATCAGCTTGACGGGGCCGTAGAGCGGCAGCATGTCGATGGCGACCTCGGGCCGCCCGACCGATGCCGCGAAATGATCGAAGGTCGCGGCCAGGGCCTTGTGGCTGGCGCCGCGCCCGTCGAAGATCGGCCCGTCGAAATCAAAGATGACGCCTTGAAGAGCGATGGGCATGCGGGTCCTCCCGCCGGGTAGGGAGGCGTAGCCTAGCGCCCCGGCCGCCCGATTGCATTGCCAATAGCGCGTCCTGGTTTCAGACGCCGCTGCAGCGCAACCGTATTCCGGCGACGCCGGGGCTGCCGCGGGCGTCGCAGCGCTACTGCATGGAGTAGACGAAGGGCGAGGGCATCTCGCGCGTCTTGGGCTCCTGCCGCGCCTTCATGGCGATCTCGACGACCGCGGCCCGGTTGCCGGCCAGATAGCGGGCGGCGTTGTCGAAGCCGCCCGCCCGGCATTCGGCGATCAGGCGGTCGACCTCCCGTTGCACGTCGCGTCGCAAGTCGGCGTCGTCAGCCATGGCCGGCCTTCCGGTTGCTAGAGTTCGACATGGCTCGACACCACGGTCCGGCCGAGGACGAGGTAATCGATGCCGCTGATGCTGAAGGTCCTGATCGCATCGCGCGGCGAATCCACCATCGGTTCGCCGCGCAGGTTGAACGACGTGTTCATCAGGATCGGCACGCCTTTGCGCCGTTCGAAGGCCTTCAGCAAGGCGTGGAAAGTCGGGTTCGAAGCGGCCGTGACGATCTGGACGCGCGCCGATCCGTCGGCATGGGTGATCGCCGGGATGACCGTCTTCTTTTCGGCGCGAACCGGATGCACCGCCAGCATGTAGTACTCCGGAGCGCCGGCCCGCAGGTTCGGTTCGAACTCGAAATACTGGCTGGCGGCTTCGGCGGTGACGGCTGGCGCGAATGGGCGGAAGAGCTCGCGGAACTTCACCCGCTCGTTGACGATGCGCTTCATGGCCGGGTTCGTTGCATCCGCCAGGATGCTGCGGGCGCCGAGGGCGCGCGGCCCCCATTCGGATTGGCCCTGCACCCAGCCGATGACGGCGCCGTCGGCGAGAAGACCGGCGACGTGGTCGACGAGTTCGTTGTCGCTGGCGAGAGTCGTGATCGAGTCGAAGCCGCTGGTGGCGATGGCGGCCTCGACGTCCGCCTGGTCGAGCGGCGAGCCGAGATAGGGCGACGCAAAACCCTGCATCCGCGGCTGCCCGACGGCCCGGTGGTAGTAGGCGGCGGCGGCGCCGATGGCGTTGCCGGCATCTCCCGCCGCCGGATGGACGAAGAGACTGTAGCCACCTTCGCGGATCAGGCGGCCGTTGGCCAGCGAGTTCAGGGCGACGCCGCCGGCGAGGCAGACGTTGCGCGTTCCCGCGATCGCCGACGCCTTGGTCACCACGTGAAGGATCAGCTCCTCGGTGCAGAGCTGCACGCTGGCCGCCAGGTCGGCATAGTGCCTGCTGCTCTCCAGGATCCGATCGGCCTGCGCATCGGTGAGGTCGTCCGGCAGGTCGGAGCGCGCCACCGCGAAGTCGGCTTCCGGTTCGCGCGGCTCGCCGAAACGCCGCAGGAATTCGTCGGTGTAGGGCAGCGACTCGGGCGTGAGGAATTCGAAGCAGGATTGGTCGATCTCGAAGCCGCCGTCGTCGCGCAAGGTGATCAGCTTGCGCACTTCATCGTGGAACCTCGGCTGTCCGAAGGCGGCCATGCCCATGACCTTGTACTCGCCTTCGTTCACCTCGAAGCCGAGGAAAGCGGTGAAGGCGCTGTAGAACAGGCCGATCGAGTGCGGCAGGTTGATCGCCAGCTTCCGCTCGATCGTCGACCCTCGACCGACGGCGATGACGGCCGTCTCGTATTCGCCGACGCCGTCCATCGTGACGACCGCCGCATGGTCGAAGGGTGAGGTGTAGAACGCCGCCGCCAGGTGCGAATCGTGATGGTCGACGTAGGCGACCTTCTCCCTGGCCACGCCCAGCTCGCTGCAGATCCGGCCGACCGCATCGAACTTGTTCAGCCGGAACCAGGAGTGGGTGACCGACTTGAGATAAGGCGGCACGTCGTTGGCCCCGGTCGCCGCGCTCCACAGGGTCCGCGCCTTGTCCATCAACCCGGCATTCGCTCTCTGCTGCTGCTGGCGAACGGTGGAGGCCCAGACGATGCGATCGAACTTCTTCAGGGCGTCTTCGTAGTAGACGATACGATCGATCTCGTCGGTCGAGATTTCCGCCTGCCTGAGACAGAACTCTATGGCGCGGCGCGGGAAATCGGCGTCGTGCTTGATCCGCGTGAACCGCTCCTCCTGGCCGGCGGCGACGATGCGCCCATCGACCAGCAGGGCGGCGGCCGCATCGTGGAAACCGAAGGACAGGCCGAGGACCTTCATCGCATGGCCTCGCGCCAACGGCCGCTGTCGACGTAGGCCTTGGCGATGGCGTCGGCATAGAGCCCGGCCACGAGGATGTCTCCCTCCGGCATCAGGTGCACCTCGTCCCCGAACAGCAGTCGCTCGGGACCGCGGCTCGACATCGCCGCATCGCAATCGACGAACGGCGTGTCGTCGTCAAGCTTCAGGCTCTGCCGCAGGATCCGGAACATGCCTTCGAGATTGGCGCGTGCCGGCGCGTGGTCTGGATTGCGATTGTGCCTGAGCAGGCCGTCCTCCAGTGGCGACCGCCTCTTGTGGCTGGACGCGGCCGGCTGCAGTCCCCACACGAACATCCCGCCATTCGAGCGCACGATCCGGGCAAACTGGCGCTTTCTCCGGGCGTAGGATTTCAGCACTTGCACCGGCTGGTTGACGACGCGATAAGGCAGCGAGTGCTGGGTGCGGGGCAGGTCGCCCGTCTGATGCAGGATCTGGGACCAGCCCTCGAGGTTCTCCTGGTAGATCAGGTTCCAGTCGTCGAGCACGCGGGGATCGCAGAGCTGGCCGTACACCGCATCGTTGTAGCCGTCGTGCGCGACGACGATGTCCGGTTTCAGGTCCCAGCAGAAATTCATGTAGGTCATCATCTCGTTCATCACGACATGGCCGTGCTGCCCGAAGTTGAGAACCGTGAACCGCAGGTCGAGGTTGCGCTCCTTGCAATAGGCATTGAGCCGCTCCTGCAGGAGCTCCGTATACATCTGGTGATGCAGGCAGAACATGCTCCAGCCCGCGGAGCCGCCGAAGCAGGCCACGACCTTGTGGTTCCTGTCGCGGCGGGCGAGCTCCGCGAGCGGCTGCGTTATCCGGCAGCCGAACGAGTTGATCGGCCCGATGCCGAGGAAGCGGAAGAGATAGCCGAAGGGGAAGTAATAGAAGCCCCACGGCTCGCGCGGCGAGAGCCGGTTGAAGATGTTGGCGTCCATGTTCTGCAGCTCGGCCGGCGACCAGTCCCGCTTGTAGGGCACGATGCGCCCGCTGAACTTGATGCTCGAAACGATCGCGCCGGCCTGGTGCGCGCGATCGCCCGATTCCCAATGTGCGGAATAGCCCTCGTCGTCGTGGTAGCTTTCGAGCAGCACGACGTGCTCGTCGGCTGCGAATTTGCGCGGCGCGGCGGCGATCTCGAGATCGGGAAACAGGGAGCGGTAGGCCGACAACGCGGCCTCGGGGGCGGCGAAAACCGGCTTTGCGCTGTGCTCGGCGAAATGTGTCCGGACGCCTTCGAGTTCCTGGCGGAGTATGTCGAGCGGAGTCGATGCCTCCGGAGGAAAGATGACCCTGACTTTCGCCCTGCCCCAGTTCATGCCCCCTCTATATGAGTGCCGATCATCGGGTGCAACGTCGCGTCGCCACCGTCACCGGCATGCGTTCTGCAGTAGGCACGATCGGGTCCAGCCGATTCCAGCTGGACCCATCATGCCTAGGCGATTGCCACGGCGCGTCGCGTCGGGGCCAGCGTGCGTGCCGGCAGGAGTTCCGCGATCTGCACGGCGTTGAGCGCGGCTCCTTTGCGCAGGTTGTCACCCGAGACGAACAGCGCAAGTCCGTGCCTCACCGTCGGATCGGGCCGCACGCGGCCGACAAAGACGACGTCGCGTCCGGTCGCTTGCAGCGGGTTGGGCACGTCGGAAAGCTCGACGCCCGGCGCCGCGCGCAACAGGTCGAGCGCCCTGGCGACAGGCAACGGCCGGTCGAACTCGACGTTCATCGACAGCGAGTGGCCCGTCCATACCGGCACGCGCACGCAGGTCCCGGAGACGGCGAGGTCGGGGATCTCCAGGATCTTGCGGCTCTCGTCGCGCAGCTTGACCTCCTCCTCGGAATAGCCGTTCTCGACGACCCGGTAGTTGAGCGGCACGACGTTGTAGGCGATCGGCACCGCCCACTTGTCCAATGGCGCGAGGTCGACGGCGCCGCCGTCGTGCACCAGCGCCGTCGCGCCGATGCCGGTGCTCAGCATCTGGCCTTCCAGCTCGTCGACGCCGGCGAGGCCCGCGCCCGACACCGCCTGGTAGGTGCTGGCCACCAGGCGGCGCAGGCCCGCCGCCTTGTGCAGCGGCTTCAGCACCGGCATGGCCGCCATGGTCGTGCAGTTGGGGTTGGCGACGATGCCCTTGGGGATGTTCTTCAGGGCGTGCGGATTGACCTCGGCCACCACCAGCGGAACCTTGGGGTCGCCCCGCCAGGCCGACGAGTTGTCGATCACGATGGCGCCGGCGGCGGCCACGGCCGGCGCCAGCTTCCTGGAGACCGCGCCGCCCGCCGAAAAGAAGACGACATCGAGCCCGGAATAATCGGCTGTATCGGCATCCTCGACGGGAATCTCCTGGTCCTGCCAGGCGCGGCGCTTGCCCGCCGAGCGCGCCGACGCGAACAGGCGCAGCGAACCGACCGGGAAGCGCCGCTCGGCCAGGATGGTGCGCATGAGCTCGCCCACCATGCCGGTCGCGCCGACGATGCCCACCGAAAGCGGTGGTTGAGGTTGTTCATCCGATGACATGACGCTTCTCCTGGTTTCAGCCGGAGACGGAGCGCCCGCGAACGACAAAGGCCCCGTCTATCGGCGGGGCCTTCAAGGGTTCGTTCGCTTCTACCTGACGATCAGCGCGCGCAAGCCCTTGCCGGCCCACCTGTGGTGGCGGCTTTTTTGACGACTCGGGTCTTGGCGCGGAACGACATGGCGCCGTTTATAGATCGGCCGCGGAAAATTTGCAAAGCTCGGCCATGCCCGACACCTACGATGCGATCGTCCTCGGCCTCGGCGCCATGGGCGCGGCCGCGACCTATCAGCTGGCCCGGCGCGGCGCCAGGGTGCTGGGCATCGACCAGTACGCGCCGCCGCACGAGTTCGGATCGACCCACGGCGATACGCGGATCACGCGCATCGCCTGCGGCGAGGGCCCCGAATACTCGGCCTTCGCCACGCGCAGCCACGAGATCTGGCGCGAGCTCGAAGCCGAGACCGGTGTCGAGCTGCTGACGCAGAACGGCATCCTCGTGCTGTTCGGCCCGGGCGAACGGGCACCCAGCCACGGCGTGCCGCGGTTCCTCGAAGCCACGGTCGATGCGGCCCGGCAGGCCGGGCTCGCCTACGAGATCGTCGACACCGCCACCATCAGGTCGCGCCATCCGGCCTTGAACGTCGGCGACGGCGAACGCGCCTACCACGACACGGTGAGCGGCTTCGTGCGTCCCGAACGCTGCATCGCCGTCCAGCTCGACAAGGCGCGCCGACTCGGCGCGCATCTGCGCCTCGACGAACGGGTCGATTCGTTCGAACAGGACGGCCGGTCGGTCGTGGTCACGGCCGGCCGGGCGCGCTATCGCGCGGGCGAGCTGATCGTCGCGGCGGGGGCCTGGCTGCCGGGAATGCTCGCGCCGGCGCTGGCGGCGAACTTCAAGGTGACTCGCCAGGTGCTCCACTGGTTTCGCGCCAGGAGCGCGGCCGAGCATGCGCAATTCAGCCCGCAACGCCTTCCCGTCTACATCTGGCAGGTGCCGCGGCCGCAGGTGATCTACGGGTTTCCCGCCACCGGCGGCCTGGAGGAGGGCGTCAAGATCGCGACCGAGCAGGAGTTGCTCACGACGACGCCGGACACGGTCGACCGGACCGTCGGTCCCGACGAGGTGCGCGAGATGTACGAGACCTACGTGGCGCCGTTCCTGCCCGGCCTGTCGCCGGTCTGCGTCAAGAGCAAGGTCTGCCTCTACACGGGGGTCGACAAGGCACGCTTCATCATCGATCGCCATCCCGTCTTCGACCGAGTCGTCGTTGCCTCGGCGTGCTCGGGCCATGGCTTCAAGCATTCGGCGGCGATCGGCGAGTTGCTGGCGGAGATGGTGACGGCAGGCCGGAAGCCCGATCCGAGATTTGCCTTTCGTTGATGCGGATCGCGCGGCGCCCCGCCCGATTCCGGCCAGCCGGATCGTGCTCTAGACTTGCTGCTTCGTCAGGATAGGAGAACGCGTGTCCAGCCAAATCCGGTTTTCGGTGCTCGTGCTGCCGAACGTGCCATGGCCCGAGCTCCTGCGCCGCTGCCGGCAGGTCGAGGCGCTCGGCTTCGATTCCATCGGCTTGGCCGATCACCTGGTCGATTGGGCCGGCGGCAAGGGACCGTGGTTCGAGCTGTGGTCGCAGCTTGCCGCCATCGCCCAGGCAACGACGCGCATCCGCCTCTCGACCCTGGTCGCCCAGATCCCGCTGCGCAACCCGGCGCTGTTGGCGGCGCAGGCCCTGACCGCCGATCACATTTCCGGCGGCCGGCTCGATGTCGGGCTGGGCATCGGGCTGGAGATCGACCCGTCGTATCGGATGATGGGCATCGACAATTGGAGCGCGAAGGAACGCGTCGCCCGCTTCGGCGAGTATGTCGAGATCGTCGACCGGCTGCTGTCGCAGGAGGAGACGACCTTCCACGGCCGCTTCTACAAGGTCGATGGCGCGGCGCTGCGTCCGCGTCCCGTGCAGTCGCCGCGTCCGCCCCTCATCGTCGCCGCGATGGGGCCGCGCATGCTGGGCCACGCCGCGAGGCACGCCGACATCTGGAACAGCATCAGCTTCGCCAAGACCTTCGAGGCCCAGCTCGAGGAGACCCGGCAGCGCATCGCCGCGATCGACCGGAGCTGCGCCAGTATCGGCCGCGACCCCACCACGCTCAGGCGTTCGTATCTGATGTTCGACCCGACCGCCCGCGCGAGCGGCGGCCGCATCAAGTACTACGAATCCGAGGAGACCTGCCGGGGCATGGTCGAGCAGGTGTTGGCGCTCGGCATCACCGAGGTCGCCTTCTACTACCCGATGCTGGAGGAGCAGGCGCCGATGCTGGAGCACATCGCCCGCAACGTGCTGCCGCTGCTTCGCCGGAGCGTCAGCGAAGCCGCGCGTCCTTCCAGGCGAACCAGCGCATGACGAGCGGCAGGAACCACGGATTGCCGCGGTAGAAGGGCAGGGTGGGGAATGCCGCCGCCTCGAAGGCGGTGGCGCCGGCGGGCAGGCCGAGGATCTTCTGCGCGAGCTTCAGCCCGAAGAACGAGCCCATCGGAACGCCGGCGAAGTTGTAGCCCATGCCGAACCATATGCCGTCGTGGCGGCCGACATGCGGCATCATGTCGAACGTGCCGGCGCACTGCCCGGTCCAGACGTGGCTGAGCTTCACGTCTCCGAGGTCGGGCAGCGCCCGGGCAAGACGCGCCCGCAGGAGCCGGGCGACGGCTTCGGGATCGTCGAGACCGTTGGCCGTGGCGCCGCCGAACAGCAGGCGCGGCGCATCGGGAGCCGGCCGGAAGAAATCGATGTCGAGGTTGGAATCGATCACCGTGCGCCGGTGCGGCAGCTGCCGGGCGAGCAGCGCCGGCGGCAGCGGCTCCGTCGCCGCCATGTAGCCGGTGAAGGGAATGACGCGCCGGGCATGCCAGGGCAGGCTCGCGGGGGTGTAGCCGTTGGTGGCGATCACGACGTCGCGGGCGCGTGTGCGGCCGGCGGCGGTGGTGACGACGAAGTCGCGGTCGGCCCGCTCGATCGCGGTCACCTCGCAGGCGCCGAAGATCGCGACGCCGGCCGCCAGCGCGCGCTCCATCAGGCCGCGGTGATAGAGTCCCGGATGCAGCGATCCGAGATCGGGGATGACGGCGCCGCCGTGGTAGAGGTCAGTGGCCATCTCCTCGCGCAATCGCTCGCGCGGCACCATGGCATAGGGCAGATCGAGATCGGCCTGCATGCCGCCGAGCTCGCGCTCCAGCACGGCATAGTGCCCCGCCGATGTCGCCGCGATGAGCCGGCCGCAGCGCACCGCATGGCAGGCGATGCCTTCCTCCTCGATGAACGCCAGCGTGCTCTCGTACGCCGTCATCAGGTCGCGGTAGATGGCCGAGGCATGGGCCTGGCCCTTGGCGGCCTTCAGGTCGACATAGGATTTCTTCAGCGTGCGGCCGAGGAAGCCGGCGTTGCGCCGCGACGCGCCGTAGCCCGGCCGTTCCTTGTCGAACACCGCCACGCTTCGTCCGGCGCGCGCCAGCGTCAGGGCCGCGCGCAGCCCGGTGTAGCCCGACCCGACGATCGCGGCATCGTAGGAGGGCGCGGTGGCGCCGCTCGTGACGTCGGTCAACGGGGCGGCGTCCCACCAATACGGTGCGTTCTTGAAGTCGCTGGTCAGCACGCCGATGCTCTCGCCTCGCGTGAGCTACGATGGAGGCCCTGACGGCTCGGCGCGCTCATGCGCCGACTCTAGCTTGGGCCGTGCCGCCGATACAGCGAACACCGGCACCGGCCGGTCGAAGCCTTTCAGGTCCAGCGCCGCGAGCTGCACCAGAGGCGCCCGCGACCCGATCGCCTCGGCGGCGAGGCGATCGACGAGGATCTGGTCGTCCTCGGCGCTGGCGCACAGGCGCGAGGCGAGGTTCACGACGGTGCCGACGGCGGTGTAGTCGAGGCGGCTCTCCGAGCCGATCCGCCCCACCGTCGCGGCTCCCATGGCGATGCCGATGCCGAAGCCGAGCCGGCTCTCCAGCGCGCGCCAGCCGGCCAGCAGCTCCTGCACGTCCGCCTGCATCTGGCGCGCCATGGCGACGGCGCGCAGCGCCGGGTCCGCGACCGCGACCGGTGCGTTCAGCAGCACCATCGCACCGTCGCCGAAGAAGTTGATCAGCGTCGCCTCATGCGTGTTCACGACGCCTTCCAGCACTTCGTAGTAGCGACGCAGCACCATGATGACGGTTTCGGTGTCGGCACGGGACGAGAAGGCCGTGAAGCCCCGCAGATCGCAGAACAACACGACGACCTCGACGCGCCGCCCGTCGAGCACGCTGTCGTCGCCGCTGCGGTCGACGAGCTCGGCCACCTGCGGCGCCAGGAAGCGCTTCAGCCGGTTGATCCTCTGCGACCGCTCCTGCGACACCGACAGTTCGGCCGCCATCTCGTTGAAACGCGTGGCCAGGCGCTCGAATTCGTCGCCGGTCCGCAGCTCGATGCGGTGATCGAACTGGCCGGCGCCGATTCGCGTGACGCCGTCTTCCAGCAGGCGGATCGGGCCGATCATGCGTTGCGCCAGCCACCAGGCGAGGACCGCCGCCAGCACTGCGCCTGCGACCAGCAGCGCCGCCGTGCGCCACAGCGCCGTGTAGAGCGGGCCGAAGGCCTCGGCGAGCGGCTGCTCGACGATGACGCTCCAGCCCGTGCTCGGGATCTCCGCCATCGCCGCCAGCACCGTGTCGCCGGCGACGTCGCGCCCGGTCGTCGCCTCGCCGGGCCGGCTGAGGAGCGCGGCGCGCAGCATCTTGAACGGGCGCTGGCCGGTTTCGTCGGCGCGCAGCACCAGGTTGATGTCGGGATGGGCGATCAGCCGCCCCGGCGCATCGAGCACGAAGGCGTCGCCGGTGCGTCCCACCTTGATGCCGGAGATCACCTCCCAGATGAACTTGAGGTTGACCTCGGCGACCGCCACGCCGACCGCCGAGCGGTTGCCGGCGACGGCGATCATCATGAAGGGCTCCGAGCCGTCGTGGAAAGTCACCGGGCCCATCCACGCGCCGTTGGCCCGCGCGCCGAGCAAGGCTGGCCTCGGCGAGAGGTCGGCGCGGCCCTCGATACGGTTCAGCCCGATGCGCGAGACGAACAACCGTTCGCGGCCCTCGGCGTCGGCCAGGGTCAGGCTCTCGACGGACGGGACCTGGCGCAGCAGGCGCAGCGCATCGAGCCGATGCCGCTCGTCGCTCTCGTCCGCCCATGGCAGCTGCACCGTCCAGCCGAGCTGGTCGCGGATGCCGTCGATGAAGTCCTCGATCTTCGCGGCCGCGAGCCTCGCCTCGGCGTTCAGGATGTCGTTCAGGCGGGCGCGCTCGTCGCGGTAGCCCAGCCAGGCTTCGCTGGCGCCCGCGATCAGCAGCGGCGCCACCACCGCGGCGAAGATCGTGGCGAAGTACTTCCAGAACAGCGACGCGCGGCGCGGGCCGGAGCCCGGCGTCATTCGATGACCCGGTCGGCGCTGGTCAGGAGCGAGAGCGGGAAGGTGATGCCAAGGGCGTCGGCGGCCTTGAGGTTGATGAACAGCTCGACCTTGGTGACCCGTTGCACCGGCAGGTCGGCTGGCTTCTCGCCCTTCAGGATGCGTCCGGCGTGACGGCCCGATTGGCGATGCGACTGGCTGAAGTCGCCGCCGTAGCTCATCAGGCCGCCGGCCAGCGGGAAGTCGCGCGACTGCATGATCGCCGCCACCTGGTGGCGGACGGCGAGGGCGGCGAGCTGCTGGCTGCGGTAGGCGAAGTAGGGATCGGAGCTGAACACCAGCCCGCCCGCGCCGGCCTCGCGCGCGGCGGCGAACATCGCCTCGAACTCGCTCTCCGCGCTCGCCTTCAGGACCGCGAGCCCCACGCCCAGGCCCTGCGCGGTGGCTTCGAGGTTCTTGAGCTGCGATTCCGATGTCGGGCTCGCGGGATTGATGGCGACGGCGAACCGCTTGGCTGCCGGGCGGACCTCGCGCATGAACTCCAGGCGCTTGCGCGACACCTCGACGCTCAGGCTCGACACGCCGGTGAGGTTGCCTCCTGGCCGCGACAGGCTCTCCACGACGCCCAGCTTGAGGGGATCGCCGCCCATCTCGAACACGATCGGTATCGTCGTCGTCGCCGCCTTAGCCGCCAGCACGACCTCGGCGCCGCCCGGCGCGACGATGACGGTCACCCCGCGGTCGGCCAGCTCCTTCGCCAGGGCGGGCAGGCGGCGATACTGGCCGTCGGCCCAGCGGTACTCGATCGCGACCGTTCGCCCCTCGGCGTAGCCGGCATCCGCCAGGCCCTGGCGGAAGGCTTCCAGACGGCTGGCGTAACGTTCGGGCGATTCCGAGCCGAGATAGCCGATGACCGGCAGGCCTTGCGCGCGCAGCGCGGCACTTCGGCCCAGCGCCGCCGAGGCCGCCGCCCCGCCGGCGAGAGCTATGAAGCCGCGACGGCCGGGGCGATCGGCTGCGTCCGCGAAGGCGTGAAATTTGGCGCCCAAGAACGTCTCTCCTGCCCGCCCATAGCACAGTCCTGCGGCGGGGTAACCTCGCGCCGCGCCCGCCTTACGCAGGCTCGGGCGCCGGCAGGCGATAGAACGACGCGGCATTCTTCCAGAAGAAGCGGGCGCGATCGGCCTGCGAGTGGTCGGCCAGCATGCGGTCGAGGGAGCGGACGAGCGTGTCGTAGCCGATCCGCAGGCTGGCGACCGGGAAATTGGTGGCGAACATGCAGCGTTCGATGCCGAAGATCGATATCGCTTCCAGGACGACGCGCTGGTTCGACTCGTAGTCCCACGGGCTGTCCTTCAGGCCGAACTCGGAGATCTTGACGTGGACGTTGGGCTGGCGCGCGACCGCCTCCATGGCGCGGCGCCAGGCGGCGAGTCCCTCTTCGCTGCGGTCCCACGGAAACCCGGTATGGTTCAGCACGATCGGCGTCCGCGGGAACTGCCGCGCCACCTCGGCGGCTTCGGCGAGGTGCCAGTAGGGCACGCGGAGATCCCACGAAAGCCCGTGCTTCTCGAGAAGCGAGAAGCCGCGCAGCCATTTGTCGTCCTGCATGGTGCCGGGCGCTCCCGGCGTCGCTGCGCCCGGCCGCGCGGCGGTCACCGGCTTCGACCGGATGCCGCGCACCAGCGGGAAGCGCGCCTGGGCGGCGATGATCTCCTCGGCGTTGTCGGTATGGAACCAGGCGTGCGCGACGATGGCGCCGGGAAAGCCGTGGCGGTCATGGATTTCGCTCAGCCACCGCGTCTCGCCGACCTGGTTGGCGCGGTCCATCTCGGCTTCGCAATGCACCGTCGTCAGGACGTTGTGGCCACGCGAATCGCGCAGATAGTCTTCCGGCAGGTAATCGCGCCTGATCGCCTCGTATGGCCCCAGGAAGAAATGCGGCTCGGGCTGGTCGCTGAGGAAGGGATAGCGATTCGCCTGGAGATCCCAAAGGTGATGGTGCGCGTCGATCAGCGTGATCGCGCCGGGGGCGTCGTTCCATTTGCCGCTGATCGTTCTCATGTCGCGACCTCACATCGTCAGGTAGCGCGCCCGGATCGTCGCCTCCTCGGCGCGGAAGACGTCGGCGGTGGCACGGTAGACCATGCGGCCCTTGACCATGATGTGCAGTTCGTCCGCCACCGCCTCGGCGAGCTTCATGTTCTGCTCGACCAGCAGGATGGTCACGCCCTCGTCGCGCAGCAGCCGGATGACGCGAGCGAGCTCGCGCACCACCAGCGGCGCCAGCCCCTGGCTCGGCTCGTCGAGCAGCATCACCTTGGGATCCGACGCCAGCGCGCGGGCGATCGCCAGCATCTGCTGCTCGCCGCCCGACAGCTGCGAGCCGCGGTTGGCCCGGCGCTCGCTGAGCGACGGGAACAGCTGCAGGAGACGGTCGAGCGGCCATGCCGCGTCGCGCTGACTTTGCGGCTGTTCGCCGACCTTTATGTTCTCGATCACCGTGAGGTCGGGGAAGATCAGCCGTCCCTCCGGCACGTAGGCCACGCCGTGCCGCGACACGCGATGCGGCGGCCAGCCGGTGATGT
This sequence comes from Pseudomonadota bacterium, assembly GCA_023386865.1. GTDB lineage: Bacteria > Pseudomonadota > Alphaproteobacteria > Reyranellales > Reyranellaceae > Reyranella. Next base: position 20,340 of record JAEWIV010000351.1, on the reverse strand, counting down.
CGGTACCGCCCACCGCCACGCGCCCGCCGCTCGCCGCGACCAGCCCCATGATCGTCTTCACCATCGTGCTCTTGCCGACGCCGTTGCGGCCCAGCACGGCGCTGATGCGGCCCTGCGGCATCTCGAGGTCGACGCCCTGCAGGATGTGGCTGGCGCCATAGTGCGTGTTGAGGCCCTCGATGCTGAGCATCACTCGAAGCCCCCGAGATAGGCTTCCTGGACCGCCGGGTCGGCCTTGACCTCGGCCGGGGCGCCGTCGGCGATGACCGCGCCGCGATGCAGCACGGTGATGCGCTGCGCCAGCCGGAACACCACCTCCATGTCGTGCTCGACCAGCAGCACGGTCATGCCCGACGTCTTGAGGAATCCCGCCAGCGTCTCGACCGCCTGCGCCGTCTCCTCGACCGACAGGCCCTGGGTCGGCTCGTCGAGCAGCAGCACCCGCGGCTGCTGCGCCAGCGCCATCGCCACCTCGAGCAGCCGCTGGTCGCCATGGCTCAGCAGCCCGGCCGGCCGGGCGGCGATGCCGCCGAGCCCGAGCTGTCCCAGCGCGGCGTCGGCGCGTTCGCCGGCCTCCCTGAACAGGCTGGCGCCGCCGAACGGCTGCCAGCGCCGCGGCGAGCGCGCCTGCGCCGCCAGCCGCGCGTTGTCGCGCGCCGACATCTCGGGAAACAGCGCCGTGATCTGGAAGGTGCGCGACAGGCCGAGCCGGCAGATCTGGTGGCTCGGCAGCCCGGCGATCGGCCGGCCGTCGAAACGGATCGACCCCGCCGTCGGCTTGACCGTGCCGGTGATCACGTTGAACAGCGTCGTCTTGCCCGCACCGTTGGGGCCGATGATGGCGCGCACCTCGCCGTCCTCGACCGCCATGGCGACCTGGTCGAGCGCCACCAGCGCGCCGTAGCGCCGCGTCACCCCGTCGAGCTCGAGCAGCGCCACGTCTACGCCCGGGCGCGGCGAAGCCACGCCGTCGCCACGCCCCAGATGCCCTGGGGCGCGAACAGCACGAAGGCGATGAAGATCAGCCCGAAATACAGCGCCCACGCCTCGGTCCACGAGCTGAGCTGATGCTCCATCAGCATGAAGAACGCGGCGCCCAGGATCGGGCCGACCAGTGTGCCCGAACCGCCCACGATCACCATGATGAGCACCTGGCCGCTCAGCAGCCAGAACAGCAGCTCGGTGTTGGCGAAGCCCGCGAACGGCGCGTACAGCGCGCCGGCCAGTCCGCCCAGCGCGTAGGCCACGGCGACGACGGCGATCTTGTAGAGGCGCGTGTTGTAGCCCAGGGCGATCGTCTTGGCCTCGTTCTCGCGGATGCCGCGCAGCACCGCGCCGAACGGCGAGCGTACCAGGGCGAGGCACAGCAGGAAGGCGCCGACCAGGCAGGCCAGCACCAGGTAGTAGAAGCCGGCCTTGGTGCCGAGCGCCGCGAAGCCGAACGGCCCGGCGGTGCGCGGGATGCCGGCCAGGCCGTCGGAGCCGCCGGTCACCGAGGTCCATTTGAAGGAGATGGCATAGAGCAGCTGGGCGAAGGCGAGCGTCAGCATCGAGAACGAGACGCCGGTCGCCAGGGTGCACATCCAGGCGACGCCGATCGCCACGACGCCGGTCAGCAGTGCGGCGGCGAACACCGCGAACAGCAGCGGCAACCCGGTGTGCAGCAGCAGCCAGCCGCAGGCATAGGCGCCCAGCCCGTAGGCGGCGGCATGGCCGAACGACACCAGGCGCGTGTAGCCGACCATGAGGTCGAGGCTCATGGCGAACAAGCCGAGGATCAGCGCCTCGGTGAGCAGCGTCATGGCGAACGGCGGCAGGCCGAGCGGTGCGGCCGCCAGCGCCGCGACGACTGCGGCCAGGAGCAGGCGGAGCCCGGGCGTCACGGGGCTCAGGCTTCCTTGCCGAGAAGGCCGCCGGGGCGCGTCACCAGGACGGCCAGCATCACCAGGTACATGAAGGCGAGCGCGAGGTCGGGCAGGTAGTAGTTGCCGAACACCTGGACGAAGCCGACCAGCAGGGCGCCGATCAGCGAGCCCAGGAAGCTGCCCATGCCGCCGATGATGACGATCACGAAGGCGTCGATGATGACGGTCGCCGCCATGCCGTTGGACGCGGTGACCAGCGGCGCCGCCAGCACGCCGCCCAGCGCGGCGAGGCCGCAGCCGATGCCGAACACCGCCGAGCGCACCCGCTTGACGTCGACGCCGAGCGCGCTTGCCATGTCGGCGTTCTGCGAGGTCGCGCGGATCAGCAGCCCGAGCCGCGAGCGCTCGAGGAATTGCCAGATCGCCACGGCGACGACCACGCCGGTGGCGACCAGGAACAGGCGGTAGACGGGGAACGGCTCGTCGAGCAGGAACACCACGTCGCCGAGCAGGGGCGGCGGCGGGACCTGCAGCGCGTCGGAACCCCAGCCGAGGCGCACAGCCTCGCCCACCACCAGGGCGAGCCCGAAAGTCACCATCAGGAAGGCGTGGGCATCGCGGCGGTAGAGCCGGCGCAGGATCGTGCCTTCGAACGCCGCGCCGAACAGCCCGACCAGCACCGGCGCGCCGGCCAGCGCGATCCAGTAGCTGCCCGTCCGCGTGGCCAGCGAATAGCCGATGAAGGCGCCCAGCATGTAGAGCGCCCCGTGCGCGAAGTTCACGATGCGCATCAGCCCGAAGATCAGCGTGAGCCCGACCCCGAGGAAGAACAGCAGGGCCGACTGCGACAGCGCGTTGACGACCTGGGTGAGCAGGAAGGCGAGGGTGCTCATGGCTTTACTCCGTCATCCGGGCAGCCGCCCGCAGGGCGGTGGAGTCGAAGGGATGACGGGGTTCTAATCCTCGAACGTCATGGTGTTGCACTTGGGCGTCGTGGCCTCGCCCGGGAAGGTCGCGATCACCTGCGGGATCGGCGTATCGAAGCCTTCCTTCTTCACGACCTCGACCATGAAGCCCTGCTGCACGCCCTGGTGGTCGCACTTGCGCATGAACACCTTGCCCTTGACGCTCTCGATCTCGATGTCCTCCAGCGCCGGCCGCAGCTTGCCGGCCTCGATGCCGCCTGCCTTGGTGATGCCGGCCTCGAACACCTTCATGCACTGCCACTGCTCGCCCTCGAACGTGTCGGGCACGGTGTTGTGCTCCTTCTTCCACAGCTCGACGAACTCGCGGTTCAGCGGATGGTCGTAGGTGAAGCTGTAGCGCGACGAGCCGATCAGGCCGAGCGAGGCGTCGCCCACGGCGCGGATGCTGGCCAGGTCGACGATCTCGGTCAGCAGCTTGACCTTCTCGGGCAGGCGGTACTGCCGCGACTGCGACAGGAAGGCGTTGTTGTCGTCGCCCTGCATCACCAGGAAGACGGCGTCGGCGCCCGACTGGCGGATCTTGGTGATGTAGGAGGAGTAGTCCTTGGTCCCGGTCGGCGCGAACACCTTGCCAAGGAACTCCTTCTTGCCCTTCTTCACCTCGTTCTCGAACACAGCCACGCTGTTGTGACCCCAGGCGTAGTCGAGCCCGAGGGCATAGAACTTCTCGAGCTTGGCGGTGCGCAGATAGAGCGACACAGCGCGCGTGCCCATCGGCCCCGAGATGTTGGCGCGGAAGAAGTTCGGCACGAAGCTCTCGGCGGTCAGCCGGCCGTCGCCGTTGTCGGACGAGATGAAGATCGAATCCCACTCGGCGAGCTTCGGCACCACGGCCAGCGCTTCCGACGACAGCGTGATGCCGGTGAACAGGCGGCAGTTGTGGCGCTCGACCATCTCCTGCGCCTTGCGCACGCAGTTCGCCGGGTTGCCCGCGGTGTCCTCGATCAGGAGCTCGATCGGGCGGCCCAGCACGCCGCCCTTGGCGTTCTGCAGCTTGGCCCACAGCTCGGCGCCGCGCTTCTGCTGCTGCCCGACCGAGCCCAGCGCGCCGGTAAGCGCCAGCGGCATGCCGATCTTGATCGGCCCGCCTTGCGCCTCGGCCGTCAGCCGCAGGATGGCGGGAGACGAGACGGTCGCGGCGGCCGCGAGCCCGCCCTTGAGCATGGCCCGGCGCGACGGGCGGAACTGTCCAGACATGTGCATTCCCTTCCCTGTGGTTTCTTGTCGTCATCCCGAGCCAAGCGACGTCGAGAGACCTCTTGGCCGATGCATCGACAAGAAGTCCCTCGCTGTGCCGCGCGGCGCGCGGCTTCGGTCGGGATGACGGGTTTGGTTACTCGGCCGCCTGCTTCTGCTCCGGCGCTTCGACGACCCGCGTCTTGAAGTCGGCCGGTGCCACGATCTCGAGCACCTCGAAATCGTCGGAGCAGGCGATCTCGCGATGCGGGATGCCCGGGCGCTGGTTGATGCAATCGCCCTTCTTGATCGTGTGCACGCCCTGGCCGGCATACTCGAAGGTCGCCCAGCCGTTCAGGACGTAGACCATCTGGAAGGTGCAGTCGTGGACGTGCCACTGCTGCACCTCGTCCTTCATCTTCTTGCCGTTGTGGCGGATGACGTGCGCGACGTAGTCGCCCTTGGTCGAATCCTTGATGGCGAGGTCGCGGTACTCGAAGATCTCGCGCAGGCCCGGCGTCCACTTGGCGTCGCTGGCGAGGTTGTGGCTGAAATCCCAGTCCTTGGTGCTGGACATTGTTTCCTCCTGTGCGCGTCGCGCAGGCGGAATAGTCAGTCAGCGACGTGGCATTGTCGAGAAGCGTCCGCCACGCCCGTCGCATGGCGGACCAGTGCGCCGCGCTGCGATCCGGCTCGGCGTGCTAGCCGTCGCCTTCCCGGCCGGACATCCCATGAAAAAGCCCACCTGACGTTCCCAAACAGGTGGGCTTCGAGTGAGGACCAGCCCAAGGGCAGGGCCGCGCTCGCACTGCATCAACGCTGCGGATCGAACGCCGGTTTCGGTGCGGTACTGGACCCGAGGCGCCGGGCAAAAGACACCGATTGAACACGCCTTCGCCTGTGCAAGCGGCGCACCCTCCCGAGGCGGTGCGGCTTGACCGCCCGCCAGGGGAATAAGGGGGAGATCGCAAAATGTTCCGTCTGCTCACCAGCATCTCGACCGGCGAGCTGTTCAAGCGACAGCTTCCGGTGTTCCTGGTCGCCTTCGTCATTGCGGAGCTGTTCTACAAGTTTCACAGCTTCGTCCTGGAATGTGCGGCGTTCCTGGTCACCTGGTTCGTGCTCGATGCCGCGCTGCATCTCCTGACGCGACGCCGCTCGCCTCAGCGCTTCCCGCACTGACGGAGGGGCGCCATGAAGCGAAACGACAACGACCGCCGCGACGAGGGCGGCGGCACCGCCGAGCGCATGCTCGAGGAGATGTCCTACCAGACCGATCTCATCGGTCGGGTCCTTGCCGAGATGCAGCGGGCCAATTGCCAGCTGGAACAGGTCTCGCGCCAGACCTGTGACATCCAGAACGAGCTGCACCGCCAGACAGCCTTGCAGGGCTGCCTGCTGAAGCTGGTCGCCTACCAGGTCGAGATGGCGCGCGCCGGCAACCCCGGCCTCGCCCAGATCCTCGACTGCAAGTACGGCTTCGACCGCTGCCTCGATCTCAAGGATTGCCTGGGCGGCCCGCCGCCCTGCAAGCATGTCCCTTGCCCCGACGGCGAGCGGCTGGAGCACGGCAAGGGCGAATCCAAGCCGGGCAAGGCGCCGCCGCGACGGGTCAAGGACGCGCCCTATCCCCCGGTGCGCCGGGAGGACAATCCCAATCGCCAGCCCAATACGCGGCCGCCGCGCGTCGTGCCGACCGGGCCGTTCCGCGGGATCGTGCGCCGTACCGAGGGCTCCCGGCTGCGCAAGCTCCAATCCGGCAACCCGGGCGGCGCCGGTCTCGACTTCCCGGTGTGGACCGAAGATTCGTCGGTGGCGAACGCCAGCACCAATGCGGCCGACATCAGCGGCGCCAAGGGCGGCGCCGTCGTGCTGCTGAGCGGCAACTGGTACATCGACTACTCGACGGACAGCGGCGCCACCTTCACCACCCTGAATCCGACGACGATCTTCCCGAACACCCTGGGCAACGGCTTCTGCTGCGACCAGGTGATCCAGTACGCGCCGCAGATCGACCGCTTCCTGTGGCTGCTGCAGTACCAGTCGGACGCCACCGGCGCCAACGCCTACCGGCTGGCCATGGCAAGCCCGCAGGACGTCATCAACAGCAACTGCACGGCCTGGACCTACTGGGACCTGACGTCGGCCAGCTTCGGCCTCGGCACCGACTGGATGGACTATCCCTCGATGTCGCTCGGCGACGGCGAAGCCTATATCAGCTTCGACGTGCTCGATTCGACGGCCGATGCGACCGCCGACAACGGCCTCGTCGTCGTGCGCTTCAATCTCGCCGAGATCGCGGCTGGAGGCACGATCAACTTCCGCTTCACCACGGCCGCCGACAGCGCCGTCGCCTGGGGCAGCGGCGTCTCGCAGAATACCGGCAACGAGGTTTTCTGGGCGGGTCACGTCAACAACAGCACGCTGCGCGTCTTCAGCTGGCGCAACGATTCCACCACCTATTTCTGGCGCGATGTCGGCGTCAGCAACTGGCCGAACGCGACGCTCAATTCCACCGGCCCGAACGGCAACAACTGGTTCGGCGGCGGCGTCAACTCGAGTGGCGTCAGCACCGGCTTCCCCAACAACGCCGTGATCGGCGTCACCCGGCGACTGAACGAGCTGTGGCTCGGATGGACCGCCAGCAACGGCAAGGGCTCGTCGACCGGCTTCGACTTCCCGCATCCCCATGTGCAGATCGTCAAGCTCGCCATCGGCGGCTGGACGGTGATCGAGCAGATGCAGGTGTGGAACCCCGACCATGCCTTCGGCTATCCCAGCCTCGCCACCAATTCCGACAACGAGGTCGGCATCGCCCTGGGCTGGGGCGGCGGCGGCAGCCTGAACGCCAACAGCGCCGTCGGCTTCATGGGGGACTTCGTCGTCTGGTACCGCGACGACAGCACGTGGACCCATACCCGTTGGGGCGACTACGTGACCATCCGGCGGGCGGCGCCCGAATCGCGCATGTTCGCGGGGTTCGGCTTCGTCACTATCGATACCAGCACCGGCGCCGGTCACCGCTGCGACCCTTACTACGTCCTGTTCGGCCGCGAGCGCCGCGAGCCACGGCCGCCGGGATGAGGACGCCCTACCGAAGCCGCACCTGAAGCATCGCCGCCCCGGGGAAGGGGCGGCGGCCGCCTACAATACCCCGGCGAAATGCGCGGCCCCGCCGTCGATCGTCACCACCGTCCCGGCGATGTGCGAGGCGCGGTCCGACGCCAGGAACGCCACGAGGTCGGCGCACTGCTCGGCCGTGCCGACCGGCGGCTGCTTGGGGATCAGTTCCCGCCAGCGTTCGGCATCGCCGAGCTTCTCCTTGGCGGTGGCGCGCAGCATGGTCTCCATGCGCTCGGTGCTGATCAGGCCGGGATTGCAGGCGACGATGCGGACCTTGTCGACCAGGCTGGTGCCGCCCATGCCGCGGGTGAACGCCATCAGCGAGGCGTTGCCGGCGCTGCCGGCGATGTAGCCCCAGGTCGGCCGCTCGCCGGCGGCGCCCAGCACGTTGACGATGACGCCGCCGCCCTTCGCCTTGAGCGTCGGATAGACCGCGCGACAGAGGTTGATGTAGCCGAACACCTTGAGATCCCACGCCTCGCGCCAGCGCTTTTCGTCGATCGTCTGCAGGTCGCCGGCCGGGATGGCGCCGGCATTGTTCACCAGGATGTCGATGTCGCTGCACGCCGCGGCGAGCGCGCGCGCCGTGTCGCCGTTGCTGAGATCGACGGCATGGACCGTCACCGAGACGTTGTGCCGGGACTGGATGGACTCTTTCGCCTTCTCGAGGTCGGCCTTGGTGCGCGACGCGATGTGCAGGTGGCAGCCTTCCTCGGCGAGCTGGCGGGCGCAGGCGAGCCCGATGCCCTTGGACGCGCCGGTGACGAGAGCGGTCTTGCCGCGCAGATGGAGATCCATGGTGGCCTTGCCTCCCAGTTCGACGTCCTGAAGCCGGCGGCAAGTATGGGCCAGAACGCCGGCTGCCAGTAGGCCGCCGAGCCGGGAGGCGGCACGGGAGAGCGGAACATTGGACGCGGGCGGGCCCGCCGTTTTATTTGCTGTAGCCTGAGGGAGCTTTGATGAAGGACCGGACATGCATGCGCTGAGGAACGTCGTCGCGGTCGCGGCGTGTGCATCGATGCTGGCGGCCTGCGCCGGCACGTCCTACCAGGCGGCCGCCCTGCAGGCGTCCGAAAGCGGCGACCAGAAGGCGGCGGTGAGCCTGGCCAAGAAGGAGGTCGAGCGATTCTCCGGGCCCGACAAATGCTCGATCACCGCCAGGCTCGAGTGCGGGACGCTGGCGCTGGCTTACGGCGCGCTGGCCGGGTACCAGATCCTCGACCGCGACCGTGCCGGCGGCGAAGGCAGCTTCATCCAGGCCAAGGGGGCGTTGAGCCTGACCGATCCGGCGATCAGGGCGAGCGCCACCGGCGTCGTCTATCGCGACGTCTCCGAAGCGTTCTGGAAAGCCGGCGATCGGGCGCGCGCGATCGCCGTTTTCAATGAAGGTCGCGCCGCTGGGGGCGACGAATACCTGTTCATGTCCTCGGCCGCCCGGGCTGCCGAGCCGCAGCCGAAGGATGCGCAGCCCGCTGATCGCAAGCCGACAGACTGACGCCGTTCCGGCTCGTGCTCGTTCGTTTTGGACAGCGAACGACCGGGGCTGCGTGTGCTTGCCCGACTCTCGCCGGCTGACCTAGATAGCGCCGCGACATCTGAAGCTTGCAGGGAGGAAATACGTGAATCCGACGCGCCGTCGCATCATCGCGGCCACGGCCGGTGTCCTGGCGACACCCGCCTCGTTCACTGCCGCGTCGGCGCAGGGCACGTTCCCTTCCAAGCCGATCCGCATCGTCGTGCCCTACCCGGCCGGCGGACAGACCGACGGCATCGCGCGTTCCTTCGGCGACTATCTCTCGCGCAAGCTCGGCCAGACAGTCGTGGTCGAGAACAAGGGCGGCGCCGGCGGCACGATCGGCGTCACCGAGGTCAAGCGCGCGGCGCCCGACGGCCACACAATTCTCTGCACGATCTCCTCCTCGCTGATCCAGAACCGCGTCACGGTGAAGGACCTGCCCTACGATCCGGAGAAGGACTTCACCTATCTCACGATGACGACCAGCATCGGCGGGCCGGTGGTCGCGGCCGAGAAGACCGGCGCCACCAACCTCGCGCAGTTCGTCGACTATGCCAAGAAGGTCGACAAGCTGAACTGGGGCGCCTACGGGCCCGGCTCGACGCCGCACGTGCTGATCGAGACCATGGCCCGGCAGTACGGGTTCAAGGTCGAGGTGGTGCAGTATCGCGGGGAAGCAGCGATGTTCGCCGACCTCACCGCCCAGCAGCTCGACGGCGCATCGGGCAGCCCGGCCGCGGCGACGCCGGTGATCGCCTCGGGGAAGGGCAGGATCATCGCCGTCGTGGGGGATCGCCTGCCGGCCTGGCCTGACGTGCCGACCATGACGGAGCAGGGCGCGGTCGGCGGCTCCTACGAGACGCGGGCCTTCGCCGCCTTCGCCGTCCCGGCCGCGACGCCGAAGGAGGTCGTGAAGAAGCTTTCGGACACGCTGATCGAGGCCGGCACCGACCCCAAGGTGAGGCAGCTGCTCGAGAACTACCTGATCGTCGGTCCGCTCAGCTTCGAGGCGACCAACGCCCGCTTCAAGCGCGACACCGAGGTCATGCTCGCCGTGCTGAAGGAGATCGGGCTCAAGCCTGAATAGACCGCCACCCTTCTCGTCGGCCACGGAGAAGTCACACCGGGACCCCGACCGTCTTGCCACTATGGCTGCGGGTGTAGAGTAGTGGCGTGTGGGGGTGTGTGTGACGAAAACCAGTGTGGCCGGCGCCGACAGGCGCGACGCTCGCTATTGGCGCGGGCGCGCCGACGAATCGCGGGAAACCGCAAGGCGCATGGCCGAGACCGGTCCGCGACGCGGTATGCTGGAGATCGCCAGGATCTACGACAACCTTGCAAGATCGGCTGACGCCGCGCCGGGACGGCCTCCGTCCGGGAGGCCGACCCGACCGGGCGACAGGTTGTCTACGCCCAGTAGTCGTAGGTGAACGTCAGGTTGACGACCGACTTGTCGCTGGTCTGTTCCGTCAGCGTCAGGTCGTAGTCGAAGAAACCATCGGCCAGCTTGGCCGTATCGATCGACACGGTGACGTTGCCGGTCGAGAAGTTGAGCTGCGACTCGGGGCTGGAGTTGCCCGTCGAGTTCTGGGCGTTGGGCCCGCGATAGCTCGCCGTGGCGTCGCCGGTCAGATTGATGCCTTCGTTCTTCCAGTCGAAGTCGCCGGTGCCGTTCACCGACAGATGGAAGTTGCTCCAGTTGGCGCCCAGCAGATCGAGATGGCCGTCGTTGGGATCGGTCTTGCCGTCGACCGACCATTGGACCGTCGTCGTGTGCTTCGTCGGATCGGGTGGCGGCAGCGCCTCGTTGGCGCCGTGCACCGTGATGGTGAGCGTCGAGGCCGAAGTGGCGCCGTTCTCGTCGGTCACGCTGTAGTTGGCGACCACGTCCATCTTCTGGCCGGCGTTCAGCGACTGGTAGGCGGCGTTGCCGGCGTCGAAGGAGTAGCTGCCGTCGGCGTGGAAGGTGAGGCCGGCAATGTTGTCGGTCATGCTGAAGGTCAGCGCCGCACCATCGTCGGGGTCGGTGTCGTTGCCGGCGACCGAGCCGGTGAGCGTGCTGTCCTCGTTGACGTCAGCCGCATCCGCAGCCGCCACCGGCTTGTCGTTGACCCCCGTGAGGTGGATGGTGAGGGTCGACTGCGAGCTGGCGCCGTGCTCGTCGGTCACGGTGTAGCCGATCGCCAGGTCCTGCAGCGCATCCTTTGCCAAGTGCTGATAGGCGACATTGCTGGCATCGAGCGTATAGCTGCCGTCGGCGTCGAGCGTGAAGCCTACGGGCGTCTGGCCGACGACGGCGTAGCTCAGCACCGCGCCGTCGTCGGCATCGGTGTCGTTGCCGGCGACCGAGCCGGTGATCATGGCGTCCTCGTTCCCGTCGACCGAGTCCGCGGCGGCCACCGGCTTGTCGTTGGTGCCAGTGAGATGGATCGTTAGGGTCGATTGCGAGCTGGCGCCGTGCTCATCGGTCACGGTGTAGCCGATCGCCAGGTCCTGCAGCGCATCCTTTGCCAAGTGCTGATAGGCGACATTGCTGGCATCGAGCGTATAGCTGCCGTCGGCATTGAGGGTGAAGCCTGCGGGCGTCTGGCCGACGACGGCGTAGCTCAGCACCGCGCCGTCGTCGGCATCGGTGTCGTTGCCGGCGACCGAGCCGGTGAGCGTGCTGTCCTCGTTGACGTCAGCCGCATCCGCAGCCGCCACCGGCTTGTCGTTGACGCCGGTGAGATGGATGGTGAGGGTCGATTGCGAGCTGGCGCCGTGCTCGTCGGTCACCGTGTAGCCGATCACCAGGTCCTGCAGCGCATCCTTTGCCAAGTGCTGATAGGCGGCATTGCTGGCATCGAGCGTGAAGCTGCCGTCGGCGTCGAGGGTGAAGCCTGCGGGCGCCTGGCCGATGACGGCGTAGCTCAGCACCGCGCCGTCGTCGGCATCGGTGTCGTTGCCGGCGACCGAGCCGGTGATCGTGGCGTCCTCTTTCCCGTCGACCGAGTCCACGGCCGCCACCGGCTTGTCGTTGGTGCCCGTGACGGTGATGGAGAGAGTCGCCGTCGCCTTGCCGCCGTGGCCGCCGGACACGGTGTAGCTCGTGACGACGAGGGCGGTGTTGCCGGCGGCGAGGTGCTGGTACGACTGGTGGCCGGCGTCGAAGCTGTAGCTGCCGTCGCTGTTGAAGGTGAGGCCATCGACCGGGTTGTTGAGCGTGAAGCTCAGGACGTCGAGATGGTCGACGTCGTGGTCGTTGGTCGCGACCGAACCGACGAAGATGCTGTCTTCCTGGACCGAGGCGACATCGGCCCGCGCGACGGGCGCGTCGTTGTCGCCGACCAGGGTGATGGTCGCCGTCGTGACGCTGAATGCGCCGTTGCCCATCCGGATGATGTAGGTGAACGTGCCGACGACGGCGGTCTCGCCCGCCGACAGGAAGGAGATGTCGTGCGCCGGCACGTAGGTCAGGCCGCCGTTGGACAGCATCACGCTGCCCGCCAGGTCGCCGCTGCCGATCATGGCCTGGGTGTAGCCGGCCTTGGGCGTCGAGAAATTGTTGAGGTCGACGTAGGCGGCGAGATTGCCCTTCACCGCGTCGACGGCGTTGCCTGCCACGATGCCCATGATCTGCACGCCGGCGCCGCCGCCGTCGTTGGCCAGGACATTCTGGCTCGGATCGAGACCGCTGCTCAGCGATTGCGAGCCGTCGTTCAGCTGGTCCTCGCTCAGGGTCAAGTTGTCCGACTGGGCCTGCGGCGTGAATTTGATCGCGACCGCCAGCCCGCCTTTTGCAGTAGCCATAAGACGAAATTCCCCAAATTCGCGCGGCCGCGACCGTCCCCCGCCTTCGGCGGGGGATCACAACCGTCTCTGGTTGAATTCAGTAGCACCCAATCTACCGATGGTATCCCTTGCCCCAATGCACGGGATCCCATCGGGCCCCCTTCCCAGAGGACGCGCGTCACTTACTCGGCAAAGAATTTGAATTCAAGACGAAATTTCGTGCGCAATGAGATATTGTGTTCACAGCCCTGCTGTGTTGGATGCATCATTTCGCTCTTTCGTCAGCGAAGGTATTTTTGTTTCGAAAAACGAGGCCTGCAGTACTGCTGGCGTCACTTGGTAACATTCCTGTTACCGAGAAGGGCGTGCGTGTGTTGCCGGGCCAGCGGCTTCCGCGGCCGCCCGTCGCCTTCATTCAGCTGGATCTGTGGACCCTGGTTGCTGCGCCAGAGCATGCGCACGATCGCGGTTCGCTTGGATACCTGAAGCTTGCAGAAGATCCTGCGGACGTGCTCGCGCACCGTGTATTCGCTGATTCCGAGCTTGTGGGCGATGACCTTGTCGCAGGCGCCGTCGCTGATGCGATGGGCAATCTGCAGTTCTCGCGCCGTCAGGCTGCTCAAGGGGTCGTTGCCGCAGTCGGCGACCTCGGGTGCGAGCACCAGAATAAAGGTGCGCCCGCCGAGACGCAGCAGCCCATGGCTGGTCGACTTGCCGCTGGGCCCTTCATCCAATCTACGGTTGCGCCACGCTTCGGCCGTGAAACCGGTGAATCGCTTGCCGTCCACTTGGCAGGTGATGGCGCGGTGAGAGGCCGCCAGCGACGCGGCGCGAGGACGGAGTTGCGGCACCGGCGTGCGCTTGGCGACGTGCCCGTTTGCGCGGGCCAGCGTCAGCCGCAGCGGCGCGACAGATGTCGCCTTGCCGTTTGGCATCACATTCTCCCCCGCTCGGCGTGAACCTGCGTGGACGCAACGGCCTCTAAACCATAGATGGCGTGTCGCTTGGCCATCAACCAATGCCCGAACTTTGTCACAGCGCCGCCGGAGCCAGCTGCTCCGCCTCGAAGCGCCGTGGCGCCGACCGGGCTGACGACGGAACCATGCGCACGAACCGTGGCGGCGTTCTACCGTGCGTAACGTCGGCCACGGCGCGCAGCAGTTCAGTGGTGATTCTCACGCCGCGGTTGGTATGGCCGCGCGGCGCCACCGGCACGCCGGGCGCGCAGCCCCACGCCCGCCCATCGAGGGACCGCGTCGGACCGCCGGTATGGATGCCGACCACGAGCGCCGAGACGTTGGCCTCGCGGATCCACACCGGGCTGCCGGAATGCCCCGGACAGGTGTCGACGGAGTAGCGAATGACGTTGCCATGGATGGAGCGCAGGCTTTCGGCGTGTTCCCACTGGGTGCCGGGCGGCTTGTCTCCGGGATAGCCGGCGATGTGCAGGAGATGGCCGCGCTGCGCACGCGCCAGCTGGCCATCGGATTGCACGGCCATGCGCAGCACGCCGGGGTGCCCGGCGAACGCTTGCGCCAGGGCAATGATGCCCATGTCGTGACCGGGACTGCGCGCGCGCACGAACTCGTTGTGGGCGTACCACGCCACGGCCGGCTGGGTGCCGAACGGCGCCGACGAACGCCCGTTGCGTCCCGGCGTGACGCGTATTCCGTGCGGCGCCGCGCGGCCTCCCGCCCGCGCCCGGGCTGGATTGTGCAAGCAGTGCGCCGCCGTCACGACGATGCGCGGCGCGACCAGGAAGCCGGTGCAGCCGCTGCGGCGGCCGCCGAGGTCGAGCTCGAGATGGCAGATGGCGGCGTAGGGAACCCGCCGGGCGTTCAGCACGCGCGTTCGCGTATCGCGCGGACCGACGATGGCATAGTCCGCTTCGTCGGCCAGCATCTCGACGCGGATGTCCGCGCCCGTATCCGGCCTCACGGCGCGGGCTCCGGCCCGGTGTCGCGGCTGGCGTCGGCTCGGGGCTCGGCGCCCGGCTCGCCATCCGACCCGTCGGGCCCGGCCTGCGGCGCGTCGCCATCGTCGCGGTCTGCGGTGGACTCTTCAGCCGTCGCCTTGAGCGCCTTCCACCGCTGATCGATCGCGGCGATCAGCTCGGCCGCGTTGGACCGCTCGGCCAGATAGGCGGCGGCGCCTTCCACGAACCTTGTGTCTTCACCGGGCACGGACGGCGGCGGCGCGGTCGGGCCGGGGCGGACCCGGATCGCCTCGCATTCGCGGGCGACCAGCTCGTCGAGCGCGTCGAATGCACGGTAGCGGCGGCGCTGCGGGGTGATGCTGATGTGAGCCATGCGGGCCTCCTTGGGCAATGGGCGACGGTCAAGCGCGGCGGCGCAGGTCGACGAGCGTGTCGGCGACGGCGCCTTCGAACGAGTCGAACGGCGTGGTCACCCTGATGCGATCCCACTCGATGACGTTGGTGGCGCGCTGCAGGAGTATCTCGACGGCGTGCGCGCGCCGCGCATCCCGCGTCCGCGCCGTTCCCATTTGGATCTGGACCATGGCCGGGCCGCCGGCACTGCTCACGGCCTGTTGCAGGTTCTCGGATGCCGTCCTCCTCCGGGCCCGCGCCGTTGGCTGCGGCCGCTGCATGTCATGTGGCTTCTCACCCTTTTTCGAACCGAGCCGCCGCCGAAGCTCATGCCGACATAGAGGGTTCGGCCGGCGTTCTGCCGGGCCTGGGGCAACGCCAGGAAGCGGTAGATCGGGATCAAGCCGCGCGCCCACCAACGCGCGTTCGGGCGCAGGAACGGGAGGTTGGCGCCGATCCGTTGCGCGTCGGGCAGCAGGAGATCCGAAAGGCGGGTGCGGTGGCACCAGCCGGACCAGGCCGGAAGTTGGCCGACGATGTTGCCGATTCCGGCGCCCTCGCATCCCGCGACGGTCTCGACGGCCGAGCGGACACGACAGGCGGGGCATCGGCACGTCCTGCCATGATGTCGCGCATGCACGCCGATCGGGCCGCCGCCGCGGCGGCAAAGCTCACACCGACACATGGCTCAGTCTCCCGGGCGAGCTCGAGCGCGGCAGGGCGGCGCGGCGCCGCCATGCCAGCTCACGCATGGCCATCGGCAGGACCTCCTGCGGCGCGGCCGGCCGGCGCAGGCCGAGGATCGCGGCGATGTTGGCATCGCGGTCGTGGCGCAGCACGAAGCGCGACGCCGGCCCCGTGAGCAGCGTGGTGACGCCGGGCCCGTGTCCGGCCACGCTGCTCTCGCTGTGTACGACGCAGCCGATGGCGAGGTGGCCACGGCGGTAGCTGCGCCCGAAGCGGTGGTCGGCGTCGACGATCGCGACCAGGTCGCCGAAGCGCAACGAGCCGAGCCGATGGCGGCGCACCGTGTCGGCGTCGAAGAGCTGGATGTCGTGATCGCCGCGCGCCACCTCGTTGCGTCCCAGGCCGGAGCCCATGAGGGCGGAGGGGATGACATGGGTGACGCCGACGATCATGCGGCCTCCGCTGCTGCCGGGCCGCCAGCGCGCCAGGAAGCGCGGCGCCGTGTTGGTTATGGCGATCTCGGGATGATCGAGCAGCCGCATGCCCTGGCCGTGGGCGTAGATCTGGATGCGATCGCCGATCGCCAGCCGGCGCAGCGTGCGTTGCGGGAAGTCGACCAGCACGGTGTCGATGCCGCCGTGCTTGCCGGTCACCGTGCCGATGGCGCCGGCGGCGCGGCCGTTCAGCACCCGCGCCTGGTTGCCGATGCAGGCGAGCGTCTGCAGCGCAAGGTTGGCGCCGCCGCGCTCGCCCTTGATCGACGGCTGCTCGTTGCGCAGCGACACGCCGGGCTCGACATGGTCGGCGGCGAGCCCGACGCAGCGGTCGCCGACGCGATGGCTGAGCACGATGCCGCCGGGGCCGGGCAGGACGCGCGGCCGGCCGTCCGTGCCGATGCGATAGGGATTGGCGGCGGAGAGCTGGGAGGAGACCTGGCCCATCACCGCTACCATGACCAGCTCGGACCGGTTGATCCGCGGGCCGGGCTGGACGGTGGGGAAGCGGCGCATGGGCGTTGCCTCAGATCAGCCGGTGCCAGTAGAGGCGGGCGTCCTGCCAGGGCGAGCAGGCGGGCAGGGTTTCCGCTTCGTCCTCGGCGAAGTCGATGCCGTCCTGCGCCGGCGCCGGAGTGACGGCGTTGTGCGCGATGAGATGGACGGCGAGCACGCTGGGACCGGCCAGCCTGGCGTGGGACAGCGCGACGCGGCCCGACGGCTGCTGCAGGTTCTCGCTCAACAAGGCGATCTGCTGGGCGTTGGTCACCTCGTGCACCCGCTTGAGGCCGAATGTCGTGGCGTCCGACAGAAGCGACGGCGGGCGCGACCGCTCCTCGTCGCCGAGCGTCAGGATGATCGGCGACAGCGGACCGAGCGCGGCGGCGAGCGACATCGCCTGGCGGCCGCAATCCGACAGCATGCCCTCGAGCGAGCTGTTGTGCGCGTCGGCGCCCTGCAGCAGCGCGGCGTCGAGCTGCTCGAAATGGGTGAGCAGGTCGGCATCGACGTCCTCGGGCAGCACGCTCTCGCGGCGGGCGTCGCCCACCCAGTGGAAGGCCCCCTGCAGCCGCCCCGCGAGCCAGGCCATGTGCCAGAGATGGAGCTCGCCGAGATCGTTGCGCTCGCGGCGATGCGACAGGACGAAGGCCGAATCGATCAAGGTCCAGAAATCGCGCGTCAGCCAGAGTTCGGTCGCCCGGGCGAGCTTCAGCGCCAGCAGGAGGCCGCCCGGCGCCAGCGCCAGGCGGCCGTCGAGGATGCAGACCGGTGCGCGTTGCGAGATCTTGACCGAGAGCGGGAACATTCCGGCCATGGCTCACACCCGGAGGAGACGGCTACACCGGCGCCAGGCGCGCCGAACGAGGTTCGCCGAGGCCGAGCGCCCAGCGCAGGCTGCGGTCGACACCCGGGAAGCGGCGGCCCTCGGCGGTCAGCCGGTAGGACGCGATCCAGGCCTCGGCGTGCGAACCCATGGCCTTGGTCTCGGAGCGGAAGATGTCGGGGTCGAGCGTCGTCTTGAAGTCGTTGGAGGCGATGAACACCAGCAGGCGCCGGCCGGCCTCCGCCATCTTGGCGCGTTGCGACAGCTCGGCCATGCCGCCGAGATAGCGCATCGAGACCGCTTCGATGACGTCCCACTTGGTGACCGCGTCGAACGACTTCTTGATGTCGGGCGCGTCGATCAGCTCGAGGCAGGTCTGCAGGTAGTTGCCGACCTCCTGGGTGAGGGCGACGATGTTGCCGTAGCTCGCGCGGTCGACGGCGTAGCGCAGGTCGGTGCCGAGCCGCTGCACCGTGGCGATCTGGCCGAACGGCCGGTCGGCGATGTCGACCGAGCCGCGGATCACTTCGCCGATCGTCAGGTCGCGGAAGTACTGGGCGAGCGCCGAGTTGAAGGCGACGAACTGGTGATGGAAGTTGCGGTTGACGACGGCGCCCTGCGGCGGCGGCTCGGCGCCGTAGTTGAAGACCCGCCGGTAGGCGATGGCGCGGTGGCGCTTGGAGTAGCGCAGCGGGCGCCACCTCTCGAGGATGTAGAGCCCGCGCGCGCCGGGGCCGCGGTTGATCTTCATGCGGCCGAGCACGAACAGCCGGTGCAGCACGTTCACCACCTGGAAGATCTTCATGCGCTCGTGCTGGAAGATGAAGTAGAGCTCGGCTGCCGCGGAGATCTGCGACGGCGTGACAGACTCGTCGAAATCCGCCTTGAGCGTCAGCGACGGCAGCTCGTCGAACGACTTCAAGCCGTCGGAGCCGAGGCCGACGATGTCGGTGAAGCTCGCGGTGCCCTGCTTGCCGCCGGTCTCGACCAGCTCGCGGAAGCGGTCTTCGAACTGGCTCTCGAAGGCCTGGCGCTCCGTCGGACTGAGATTGGAGAACTCGTCGCGCAGCAGGCGCTGCATCAGCCGCTTCAGGACTTCCTGGGTTTCAGCGTTCGCCATGGCTCACCTCTGTCGCCTCGTTTGCGCGGTCGCGGTCGGTCTGCTCCAGGCCCTACAAGGTCGTGCCCGGCTTGACGATGTCGGCAGCGCGCACGAGGGCGATGCCGACGCCGGAACTTTCGATATCCTCGCCGAGGACGGCTTCGCGGTCGCAGATCGGCGACCACGCCTGCGCCAGCTCCCGCCACCTCTGCTCGTCCTGGTACTGGGTCTTGAGGACGCGGAAGAGGATGTCGCGCACGTCGTCGATCGGCAGCTTGTTGCCGTCCTTGAGCACGTCGATTCCCCAGCCGTCCGTATCCGTGGCGGCATCGGGCAGCACGTCGGGATCGTCGCGTTCGCGCAGGGTCCTCTCGACGACGTCCAGCGGGTCCTCCAGCCGCGAGACCGCCTGGCCAAGCACGCTGGTCTCGAAGCTCGTCGCCGGCGAGACGACGTCCCATCCGTCCTGCTTGCTCCATGCCAGGAGCCCCGCCGTCTCGAAGACGTAGCCGTAGGCGGCGGCGTGCAGCTCCGCCAGGCCCTTGCCACTGTCGCTGGTCCCCAGGCAGAAGAGGTCGATCGCGCGATCGAGGTCGAACAGCAGCTTGGCGGCGACGGACGCGGCTGCCGCCGAGGCTTCCGTGCAGGCGCAGCACAGGCAGTCGACCAGCTCGGCGATCTGCGAGCGCTTGACCGCCAGCACCTGCAGCATCGTGGTGGCGTCGTCCATGCCGCCGGCGCCGTAGAAGCCGTATCCCAGCAACGGCGGCCGCGCCAGGAACGGCAGCCTGTATCCGGTCTGACTCGACCGGAACCCGGCGATGAAGCTGTCCAGGCTCCTGACGTAGTCGACGATGAACGGCCGCTCGGTCAGCAGCGAGGTCGTCGTCAGCGGCCGGATCAGCTCCACGAAGCGCGACAGCATCCCGCTGGTCACGACCGCCGTCGAGCCCATCGATCGCAGGCTGTCGGGAGTTGTCGCGACCGCATGGTCGAGCAGGTTGTCGAGCATGCGCGCGACGAACCCCTCGTCGAGCATCGGCCGGAGATCCTGCGCGCCGCTTTCTTCCAGCGCGTCGACGATCAGCAGCAGCGCCCCCGCCGATCCGGCGGCCGGCCCCGTGGTCTGCAGGTTGATCACGTTGCTCAGTGTCGCCACGACGTCGCCTTCGGTGCCGAGCAGCCGCCGCAGGGCGCCGATGATGGCGTCGCGACGCGACTGCAGCTCGGTGGCCGGCACCTGCAGCAGGCCGCCCGACCGGGTGACGCCGGCGGCGGCCAGCGCCTCGCCGGCGCCGACCAGGATGAGGTTGCCGCACATGTCCATGCTTTGCGAGACGCGGCAGTACAGCGCCGTCGCGCAGGAGGTCAGTGCGCCCAGCATGCGCGTGAGGCGGGCATAATCGCCGAGCGTGCGACGCGCGGCGAAGGCACGGTCGCGTTGCGCCGGATCGAGGGCGAGCTTCGCCGCCTCGAGTCCCATGGCCGCGGCGTCGCGCACCGCCTCGCTCAGCCCGCGCAGCTCGGGCGCGATGTCCTTGAGCTGGATGTCGGACACCAGCGCGCCCAGGTCGCGCTCGAGGTCGTCGGTGGCCTGCCTGATCTCCGACGACAGCGGCCCAGAAACTTGACCTGCCAGGGCCGCGAGCTGGTACGACGAGATGGGCACGCCCGCCTGCTCGCGCTTGATCTTCTGCGCATCGTCGGCGTAGCGCGCCAGCAGCGCCTTGGCGACCTCGTCGGGATCGCGCGGGTTGGCGACCTTCAGCATGCGGCGGAACACGTTGTCGACGGTCAACGCGCCCTGCGAACGCTGGCCGGTCGAAGTTGGA
The DNA here is from genome assembly GCA_023386865.1 of Pseudomonadota bacterium. Classification (GTDB taxonomy): domain Bacteria; phylum Pseudomonadota; class Alphaproteobacteria; order Reyranellales; family Reyranellaceae; genus Reyranella. The sequence continues at coordinate 135 of JAEWIV010000351.1, read as the reverse complement.
TAGGTGTTCGTCGTCATGGTCCGTCACCTTATGCGGCTAGAGCGGTTGGGCGATTGGGGATGGTGGAACGCGCGCGGCCGGCGGCGGCGATCGCCGCGAGATGGGCGACGACGCGCTGCGAGAGCTGTTGCGGGT
>JAEWIV010000323.1 GCA_023386865.1 Pseudomonadota bacterium | reverse complement strand
GTGTACGGTCAGCCTAGCGCGGAACGGTCCGACCTTGGTCGGCGTGAAGTCGAAGCGGCAGCGCGTGCTCATCCCATAACGGCTCAGCACGAGTTCGCTGGTTTGAGGGGCGTCCCATTGGTTCGATTCGCTGAAGATGACGCCTAGTGTGAATCGGTCGGCATTCGGCCAATCGAGCCTCTCGTCAGGAAACCGCTCGCCGGCTTGCAAGTCGCCTCCGCCCGGCGGACCGATGAATGCTTCGACGCGGTGGGACAGCCCGATGACGAAGGGCTGGGTGTTCTTGATCGCTTCCCCGTCGCGGATGGTAAACATGTCAGCTTGCAAGACACGGCTCGGCTGAGATCCACGAAAATTCCTGATCTCGGGCGGTTGCCTGTCGATCACTTGCAACGCCTTGGCATAAGCGGCCTCCAGACGCTCTCGCAATTGCGTCAAGGCACCACCGACTGTGAGGTTGCCAGTCATGAGCTCCGCGGCGTAGGTCCCGGCCGGAGGGTTGTACGAGATTACATCCTTGGCCCGTCTCTCGGGCGTTTTGAGTGCGGCCAGCGCGTCGCCACCAAGCAATTGAAGGAAATACAGCTCATCAAATGTGGGCGTCCGATCGAAGGCCGCCTTAAACGTGTCGGTAGCGTCCTTGGCGAGTATGGCGGCAATCTTGGGCTGCCGCCGCCAGTCGAAGCGGTCTTCAGCAGTGAAACCGGCGTTTGCGGCGGAGCCGTAGATGGCCGACCGCCATGAGTGCTCGGTGAACTGGAAAGGCCCCGCCTTAATCGAGGGCGAACCGCCGAAGTTCGTGAGATTCTCCGTGTTGTCGTAGGCGACCGCCATGAGGTAGTCGCGGTCCGCACCGGTTTCTCGCGCCGCTTGAGTCACTAGGCCGCAAAAAGCGTCGAAATACTCCGGCGTCAAGTCGGGCACCGTGAACAGAGTCGCCACGCCAAAGTATCGAACGAAGCCCACTTCCGGTGACACAGTCGCGATGAGAGTCTTGATAAAGGTACCGATGCCCTCCCGTTCACCGTCAAAGGTTGTGCCTCTAGGGATGCGGCCCAACTTTTCAGAGTCCGGATCGGGCCCTTTAAGGAGAAAGGTGTCAACTGTGGTTATGAATTTGGACATGGTTCATTCCTTTAGTCGGGCACCGGCAAGAGGCAGTTTGTTGGCGGCGTGGCGGCCCTCCGCAAGCTCAATTTGCCTCGCCGTACCGACCTGATTGGCAGTCCCATCGCAGCACATGAAGATGTGTCTGCTCATGCTGCGGTCCCCACTAGTGTTAGGGGAAATCTAGCATTACGCTTTTATTCTGGGGAGCCGGCAAAATCTGTTGCTTCTTGCCGGCATATTTTTTACCGCCCGAATTGTGTGCACGACCGCTCCTCGAAGTCTTGCGAGTATTATTGCATGCGTGGGCGTTGCGATGCGAAGCGACTTCACCCTGCCGGCAGCGATCCCTCGCGAGACGCGGTAGGGAGAGAGCAACATTGATCAGGAATCATTGTGAGAACTGTGAAGAAGAACAACGAATCATCCCGGAGTCTTCTCTAAGTCCAAGTAAGCGGCTGCGATTTTTCACGAACGGCATCGGCCGGTAGCTTTGGCTTGTAGTCACCTCCTCGCTGGTAGACCGACTCGTGAATGGTTGACCCAGGCGGGATCGTGCGTCGTCGAAACAGATTCGCGCGCCAGCCGTCCTTGCCAGTGCGCCAATCATAGTGCCGCTTCGGAACAAACTCAGCAGCCCACCAGGCCTCGGTCAGTGATTCATGGATCACGGCTTTGGGATCAGGCGGCGCGAACGCGGCGTCTTGGCGCCCCAGAATGAGCTCCGTCCGCTCCTTGGAGAGCTGGAGGCCGCACTCCTTCGCCTCTACGAGCATCCATTCCAGCGCAATCTTCGACAAGCCGCTCTCGGCCTCTGGATAGCCTCCCCCTACGTCGCAGTGGACTCCTGGGAACCACACTTGCTTTAGGTTTTTGGGGCCAAATGGTTGCCCAGATACAGGAGCCGCCCTCAGCCACGTATTCTGTCGGAAGAAGGCCCGGTGTTCGTCGATGGAAATTGCTTGCCGACCGTACTCGATGTCCGGGTTGTTCGACGTGAATGGAACGCGCAACGGGTTGGCCACCCAGCCGACCGAGCTGACCGTGTCCCACACGCCAACGAACCAAGGCTTGCATTGCTGTGAGAATGTTTCCTTGAACTGGCCGGCCAGCTCGAACCGATCTTGCCCCTTGGCCGTCATCATCCGAATTGCATAGGCGACAAGCGGTTCATTGTCCTTCGGTAGGAGGCCGTACATGTGGAGCATCGAGGCCACGACACGAACGGCGTAGGCGCCGCGGCTGAACCCAAACAAGAAGACCCGATCGCCGGGCTGGAAATTGCGCATGAGGAAGACGTATGCGTCTCGGACATCGGCCTCGAGGCCATACCCAATGGCCTTACCGAGCAGCTTGGTGACGCCCTTCGCAAAGCCGGTCAGGGCGCCCGGCGGCTCCATGGTGCCAAGACCGGGATGATAATAGGCGACCTGCCCCACACCGGGATCAAGCGTGTAGTAGAGCTTGGCGACGTTCGTGCGGGCTTGCGCGAATTCGTTCGCAGTGCCGTCGCAACATAAGATCACGTTCTTCATAGCGGCGCCCGATCTGCCGAATGCCGATCATTCCGGGGGTGTCGTAGAAACTGTTTCGTCATTGACCAACCGTACAAGAGCGCATCGATGCAGGGTCCATCGCATTAGTAGAATACAGCCATCAGCGAGGTCTTTCATGGCTACTATGATCACTGCTGGAGAGTGTGTCAGCGGCGGCCGAGACTGGAACGAAGACGTCTGGAGTGGCTTAAATTGGCAATGTCCAATGCCGTCCTGGCAATCGACGAGATGCTTAATAGCGAAGAGCGAATTAGACAGCCCTCTCTACCGCTGATAGAAGATGATACAACGACGAAGTAGGGTGGAATGCATCGCTGATGGGAATCAGCCTCGTAATTGGAGTCACTGACGACGACTGGTTCGAGATGCTTCGAGCGCGTCCGGACCTGACAGAAGTCAACTTCTGGGCTCCCTCTGCCGCGAACTTTAGGGCTCTTCAACCCGGCGAGCTGTTTCTTTTCAAGCTCCATTCGCCCCGCAATTCAATCGTAGGCGGGGTGTCTTCGCCTAGCCGCTCCCTCTCGACCGTGTACAAGGCGAAGCCATGTTCAGCAAGCCGCTCAGCGCTCTAACGGCCGACGACATCGATCGCCTGGCGAAGGACCAAGTGCGCGAGTCCGACGTCGTGGAATTCAAAGAAGCCCTGTCGGGCAAGGGTGGTCCGGACCCTTGGCACCGGGGTGCGGCCGGCATCGGGCCGGCGGCACGTGATAAAGTCGTCAACGAAATAATCGCCTTTGCGAATGCCCACGGCGGCACGTTGGTGCTCGGCATCGCCGAAAGCAGCGATAAGCCGGCGCGCGCTGAGAAGGTAGCTCCGGTGCCGCGGTGCGCGGATCTGGCCGAGCGTCTCTCGCGCGCGTTGGCGGACACTGTAGAGCCGCCATTGGCGCCTTTTCCTGCAGTGGTCCCAGTCCCGATTGACGGAGATGCCGGGGTGGTCGTGTTCCAGGTTGCCACTTCACGGAACGCGCCTCATCGACATCGAAGTACCCTTCAGGGCCACGTGCGACGAGGAGAGCAGGCGGTGCCGATGACGATGCGCGAGATACAAGATTTGACGCTGCAGGTTGAGAGAGGCCTCGCGGGAATTGAGCGACGCTTTGAGCAGCGGGCTAAAATGGCCGCTAAGTGGACACCTTCGAAAGCGGCATTCACTTTGCGCGCCACGGCTATTCCGCTGTCATCTGTCCAGGTGCCGGGCGTTCCGGGCGATACGTCTATCTATCCTGGTCTACATCGTGTGCCGGGAAAGTTCGCTAACGGCGCGCAAGCTGTAGCGCAGTTTCCGGTTCACTTTAGCAGGTGGAGGCCGATGCTTCGCGGGGCACTGACCGAAGAGCGCGGCGAGGCCAAAGGATACCGTGTGGAGCTGCAGAGGGACGGACTGATCGAGTTCGTGCTCGCAGTCGAGAACGACGAGCGCTTACGGCTCTATGCAGCGTGGTTTATGGGCGTTGCCTGCAATTCTTTGATCGCAATCGAGCGCACTCGGCAGGCTGCTGGCACGCCGGCGATTGAGTACGGCCTCGATTTAGCAATCGTAGTTCCCCGGGAGCCGGTGGTTGTCGAGGCATTTGCCGGGATCCACTTTCAGTTCGGCCCCATTGAGCCGCCTGGCTGCGCGCTGCCGAGGTATAGTGTCGGCGACCGGAGCACGTTCGAGGAGCTCCTAGACCTCATCCAGCGGGATTTCTGGAATGCTGCGGGTCAAAACATATCAGATGGCGAACTCCTGAAGCTTGACCTCCAAGCATTCATTTAATTCGGTGAGCATGGGCCTCCTTTCGCTCGAGCTATTGCCTCTGCGCTAGGTTGCACGGCCGAGGAACTATGAAGATGCCGATTGAGCTTTGCGCCTATGGGGTTGGTGGAACGCCTTGATGGCTTTGGAGCAAGAGTATCGCGCCGAGGTGCATGCCAACATGCCGGCTATAGTTGCACAGGTTCATGCTCGGATTAGCGCCGCGGAGAAACGTGCCGAGGGCGAGGTCGCGCAGCGATTGGCGCCGCTGACCTAGGTCGTTCGTCTGCGATGGCGAGCGGCCTATTTCCGCCGTCGGCCCGCAGGACGCGCGCGAGCCCTCTATTGCAATGGGGCCTCAAGCCAAGGTTGTAGCCTTTCCCGGCTGCAAAGGGGCTGCTCCATTTTCCACAATTTGCTAGGACTTAAGTCGATTGAGGTAGGGAGCCACGAACCAGATGATTTCATCAGCACATACAATCAAGGGACGCCACGTCACCGGTATGACGCAGGCCGAGCTCAGCGAGGCATCCGGCGTATCGCTGAGGGCAATCGAGGAATTCGAGGCCGGCAAGCGCATGCTGAACGGAACGTCGTTGCAGGCACTGCGCTCAGCATTGGAGCTGAACGGCTGGGCAGAGGGCAGCAACACGCGCGTCAGCCACTTTCGCGGCGTTACCATCGACCCGCGGTCGATAGGTCTTGGGGAAGAGCTGGTCGCCCTTGATGCCGATGCGCGCGTCTATGGCGCTGACGCCACGCCGCCGGGGCGAGTGACGAGCGCTCGCACGATGGCATCAGCGTCAGGGGATTTCACAGAAGTAGGCTCCCGGTGGGCGCGCAACCATCTTCACGGCATGGGACCGATCGTACTTGCTCCTCTGTTCTCGCAACAGTACGGGGCATGGCGCAGTAATCCGCTCCGAGCGGCGCTAACCCCTTGATTTACTGTACTTAGCACCAAGCCGGCCGTTAACATCGAGCTTGGCACGCCAGTTCTCTCTTTTGACCACTCCGGCACGCCAAAACCCGCCGGAGAGGTCAAAAGAGAGAACCTTTATTGATATTCGGAAATTCAAGGCCGACGCCTGCTTAGGGGGTGTCCGCTTCCGAGGGTAGAGCCGACATGGCGCGGGCGCAACGCAATGTCGGCTAATGGGCCCATAGGGGACGCACCAACCGGCTACTCGATCACCTCGTCGGCGCGGGCGAGGACAGTCGGCGGGATTTCCACGCCGATGGTCTTGGCCGTTTGCATGTTGACCACCAACTCGAAGCGGGTCGGTTGCTCGACCGGCATGTCAACAGCACGCGCTCCCTTCCGTATCCGCAAGACGTACTTGGCCGCGTCGCGATACATGTCGGAAAAGTTTGGCGCGTACGAAGCGAGGCCGCCGGCTTCCACGAGATCGCGGTCGCCCGATATGGTCGGCAGCCGGAACTGCCTGGCAAGCGTCGCGATCCTGCTTCGCTCGTGAAAGAGCAGCTGCGACGGAACAATCATGATTGCCCGACTGCGTTCGGCGGCGATGGCGGCGATGGCCGCGGCAATATCGTCAGGTGTCGCCACGCCATGTACCCGCAAGTGGAGACGATAGTCGCGGGCCGCGTCTTGCAAGTCCCTGATCGCCGCGGGGGATGAAGCAGACGAGGCATTGACCAATACCGCGATCTCGGTGATCCCGGGCAGCAACTCCTGCAACAGCTCAAGGCGTTTGGGAGTGAGCCTCTGGGAAAGGCTGGCAATTCCGGTGACGTTGCCGCCGGGCCGCGCCAGGCTCGCGATCAGGCCTTCCTCCACCGGATCGGCGCCAACGATCATGACAATGGGAATTGTCGAAGTCGCGGCCTTGACTGCTCGTGTCGCCGAATTGCCGGACGCGACGATGACATCCGGGCTTTCGCGCACGAGTTTTTGCGCGACCATCGGCAGAAGGTCATAGTTGCCTCCGGCGCGGCCCATATTCACGACGAAATCGGTGCCTTCGACGAAGCCATTGGCAGCAAGTTCGCGCCGAAGGGCGTCCCAGAACGAGTCCGGTGCCTCGCCAAGGAGGCCTAGCCGCCAAGGCCCGCTCTGCGTCATGCCGGCCCTCGGCGCGGACAGAATCGCCATAGTGGGTAGAACCAAGAGACTGCGCCGCCTCATTCGATCACGTCGTCGGCGCGCGGCATCAAGTAGCCGATCACGTCGGCTGCCACGATGGTCGCCAATTCACGATACACCCCAATACCTCTCCGCTTTTCTAGAGAAAATGGTAGAGGCTGGTGCTGCCAGCATCAACCCGCCTCAAAAAGGCGATGATGTCCGCTTTTGGCCCAAACGCGAAGTGCCGACCGCGCCTGAGAACGTTTGCTGTTAGGGGCAGACCGGACGTAAGACGGCCGCCATGAAACCGACGCGTTTGACCCATAGCGGACGTAGTCAAGCACCGGTGCAGGTACGGATGCGCAGCCATTTGGGCGACCGTTGGCGTCAAGCCGGGACGCCGCCCGCGACCATTCACTCGCCGTAGATGATGTCGCCGACACTTTCCCAGAACTCTCCATTGAACCTCTTCAGCGCGAGGTCGCGGACCGCATTGAACCGATGCGTGCTGGTGCTCACTTTGATCCCTGGCAGCATCATCGGGAGCTGGAGATCGAGGTTCGCCGCTTGCCGCATGATGTTGGCCCTCGAAAGGTCGCCCGCGCACTGCCGCAACACTTGCTCAAGCGCCATCGCCCAGTTGTAGCCGGCGACGTTGAGGGAGCTATCACGCTCACCTCGCGGATTATAGCTCGCCATCCACTGCAGCCAGTCGTGGGTCGCTCCATCGTTCCGCCACCTAGGGTCGGTCGGATCCTTGGCCCATTGCGTCGTCATCAGGCCTTGCGCATTGTCGAGGCCGGCTGGCACCAGCACTTCAGCCCGCGAGCTGGACCCCGAGAAAACAAAATGAAGCGGCTGCCAGCCGAGGTCGTGGATCTTCCTGATGGCCTGCGCGGTGAACTTGCTCGTACTGACGTTGACGAGGGTATCTGCGCCCGATGCGCGAAGCGCGATGATCTGCGATTCCACCGTCGGGTCGGCGGTTTCGTAGCTCGCTTTCATGACGAGGGAACGCTTGCCCTCGGGCCCCAGGCCCTCTTCGAGGCCCTTCACATAGTCCTTCCCGAAGTCGTCGTTTTGGTAGAGGACGGCGATCCGAGCGTTCGGGTGCGTCCGCAATAGGTATCGGGCGACCGTGCGACCTTCCGTTCGGAGCGTCGGCTGAAACCCCATAGTCCAAGGAAAGCGCCCAGGGTCATCCCATCGCGAGGCACCGCTCACCGGAAAGAGCTGCGGCACGCCGCGGTCGTTCAGGTACCGCTGAACGGCCGCGTTTGTCGCGGTCCCGAACGTGCTGAAGATGAGTTGCACATGATCCTGCTCGACGAGCCGGCGCGTCTGCTCAACCGCTCGGCTGGGCGTGTAGCCGTCGTCGAGCGACTGCAACGTGACCTTGCGTCCGTCGATTCCGCCGCGCTCGTTGATCATCCGGAAGTACGCCGCCTCGGCCACGCCGATGGCGGCGTAGGCGGACGCCGGACCGCTGTACGGCATGGTCTGGCCGACCGTGATCTCGTTTGCCGATACGCCGGGACCCGGTTCGGCGTCAGCGGCGCGCGTCGCGCCGCATGACAGGCTGACCAGCATTGCGGCGACGCACAGGCTCCTGGTGAAGGTCATGGGCGATCTCCTTGCTGGATGCGGACGGGCGGCGAGGCGGGCGTCGTCCATTGCCCGGCCGTGCATAACTCTGATTGCCTTCGACGACCCGGCTCAGCAGCTCGAGAAAGGTCCGGCGTTCCCGAATGCTCAGCGGCTCGAGGATCCGGTCCTGGGCTGCCAGGGCCGGGCCTCTCAGGCTCTCGCGCAACTCTGCTCCGGCGCGCGTGGCGACCAGCAGTCGCGCCCGACGATCTTGCGGCGCGATGCGCCGTTCGAGATAGCCGGACGTTTCCAGTCTGGCGACCATCTGCCCGGCGCTCACCGGATCGATGCCGAGCTGCTTCGCCAGGCTCTGCTGATCGAGATTCGGAAGATCAATTATCGCCGCCAGGACCGCGTATTCGCTGGGGGTGATGCCGGCCGGCAGGATGATTTCGGCGACCGCGCCCAGGCAGATCTGGTGGAACCGGCGTGCCAGATGAGCGGGCACGCGGTGCCGCGGAGGCACTGAATTCATGGGTTCGCGGCGCTTGCTGTACACGGGCATTGGAATATCATAAGAATTCTCTTCATTAGAATACGTAGCAATCGCCATGTCAATGTCAAGTGCGTCGTCGCGGCCAGCGGTCGCCTTTTTTGGAGGATCCAGACCATGACCAGCAGTGCCAGCATTCCCAGCGTCACGCCGCTGATCACCGCTTTCATGGTGTCCCGGCTCGTCTACCTAGCGGCAGAGCTCGGCATCGCTGATCTAATCGCCGCCGGTGCCGTCACGGCCGAAGCCCTTGCCGAAAAAACAGGAACGCACGCTCCTGCGTTGCGGCGTGTGCTGCGCGCGCTCTGTGCGCACGGCGTCTTCGCGGAACCCATTCCCGGCCACTTCGGCCTTGGCCCGCTGGGTGCCCAGCTGCAAAGCGATTCCCCGGGGTCGGTGCGTAATTTCGCGCGCTTCTTCGGCGATCAGCGCAGCTGGAAGTGCCTTGCGGAGCTCGAACACGTTGTGAGAACGGGCCAGACCGGCATGCAGAGCGCGTTCGGTATGGACAGCTTCCAGTATCTGTCCAGCCATCCGGCCGACGCGGCGGTGTTCAACGCAGCCATGGCGGACGTGACGCGCCAGATCGCTCGCGTCGCCGTCGAGGCGTATGATTTTTCGGCCTTTCGCAGGATCATGGATGTCGGCGGCGGGAATGGGACCTTCCTCGCCGCCGTACTGCGCGCCACGCCGGGCGCCTCAGGCGTTCTGTTCGACATCCCCGCCGGCTTGACCGCGGCACACGAGACGCTTCGCCAGGCCGGTGTCGCCGACCGCTGTGCGGTTGTCGCCGGAGATTTCTTCAAATCGGTTCCAGCGAACGCGGATCTGATGATGCTCAAGAGCGTCATCCACGATTGGGACGACGATCGCGCGACGGAGATCCTTCGCCAATGCCGGGCGGCGGCATCGCCCAACGCAAAGTTGTTATTGATCGAACGCATCATGCCCGAACGGATGGTTCCAACGCCGGCGAATCAGCGTAGTGCATCGCTCGATATCCGCATGCTTGCCATTACAGGCGGAATTGAGCGGACCGAGGAAGAGTACCGAAGACTGCTGCAGGCTTCTGGCTTCACGGTCACGCGTATGACCGTTCTGCCCGCCCAGTCGGACCTAGCCTTGATGGAGGCTGTCCCAGGCGGTGCTGGAGTTATCTGTTAATTGCGCACCGCGCTTTGGTCGAAAATGGCGCTGTTCGTATTTGTCAGTTGGTACTTCCGCTTCTGGCCCGAAGGAGAACTGCGACCAGGTCAGGAAACGTCTGGTTCTGGGGTTAAACCGGACATTAGTCCGGGTAACAGGAAGTCGACGCTTCTGACCCAGAACGGAAGTCGCGCCGGCCCCGAAGCTTCAAAGACTCACATTGGGTTACGCCGGCCCGTCTACAATGACGAGGTTTCCGGTTGTGCTCTTGAGTCTCAACGAGATGACTTTCTGATACGCGTCGGACTTGTACCAATCCTCCGCTGCCGAGCGTGACGGAAATTCGATGACCACCAGTCTCGGATGCGGCCAAGCGCCTTCGAGAATGGTCAAGTTGCCTCCGCGCACGATGAACTGCCCGCCAAATGGAACGACTGTCTTGACCACTTCCTGTCGGTACTTGGCGAACATGGCTTCATCGTGGACGGTTTCGGTCGCGATCAAATAGGCTCTCATCCGATTCTTCTCCCCCATCAGAACTGAAAGACAAGAAAGAATAGCTTGAACTTACACCTCCGGTGAAGGCCGCCTTCCACTTCCGCTACTGGCCCAGAGCCGACGTTGCCTGAGCGAGGACGGATGTCCGCTTTCAGGGCTAAAGTGGGACGTGACCCCGCAAGGCGCGCTATTGGGCCGATAGCACTAACCGAACTTATCAGGCCATCGACCGGGCGCGGTCGGGAGAAGGCCAGCTCATTGAACTAGGCCTTGATGGAGGCCGCGAAGGGCCTAGCTCGGGGACCATTTGAGGGACACGATCCAGTTCTCTCTTTTGACCGCTACGGCACGCCACTCGCGCGCCCTAACGCAGCGCGTCGGCTGCGCTCGGGTCCTCGAGGCCGGCGGCGATGCGCAGGAATGTGAGCGACCGCGTGCGATCCTCCGACCGGGCGTACACCGACGCGCGCCCCTCCAATCTTATTTTGAAAAATTCAGGTGCCTGCTTTTGCCCCGCCGCGAACACAGATCTTGCCTTGTCGATTTCTCCCGTGCCGACGAGACACATCGCTAGGGTGGACTGCGTTTGTATCAACCGGGGCATGTCGTTGAGTGCACGCAACGCCCAACGAACACCCTCGGCATATTGTTTCGCGACGAAACTCGCGGAGGCCAGTAGGGTGTAGGTCATATGGCTGCGGGATTGACGCGGGTTCAGACGCAAGATTTGCAGTCCATGCTCGATCGCGCGCTCGGGTTCGCCTGCCCCAGATTCCAGAAAGGCAAGAAACTGAAGCACGAGCGTATCGTTGGGATTCATCTCGTGAGCACGACGTGCATCCGCGAGTGCGTCGGGATAGCGATCCAGCTGTCCGCCCCACAGAGCGCCTATCCCTCTCAGGGCGTAACCAAGCGCATTCGAACCGTCCAGTTCGATCGCGCGCGCGGCCGCCGACATGGCTTCCCGAAGGGCGTGCTCCCGATCCGTCGTCATCTGAAGGAGCAGAGCGACTCCGTGAGCATAGGCAAGTGCATGGAGTGCCAGTACGCTGCTCGGGTCGATCGCTAACGCCTCCTTTGCCTCCCGAAACGATTGATCGACAAGGTTTCGATCCGCTTTGTCGTTTCCCTCCTTCGCATGGGCCCACGCCCGGACAGCGATTTCATAAGCGCTGAGATTGTCGGGGCGTCATCGAGTGGCCTTCGATTGCTCGGTTGTCTCGATCTGCGGTGCGATCGCGGCCACGATGGCTTGCGTCACTTCTTCCTGCACCGCGAAGATGTCTTCCAGCACGCGGTCGTAGCGCTCCGCCCAGATGTGATTGCCGGTCAGGGTGTCGATGAGCTGGCCGGTCACACGAATTCGATTGGAGGCCTTGCGGATGCTGCCCTCCAGGACGTAGCGGACACCGAGCTCCTTGCCGACCTGCCTGATGTCGGGCGACTTGCCCTTGTAGGAGAACGATGAGTTGCGGGCGATCACGAAGAGCGAGTGGAAGCGCGACAGCTCGGTGATGATGTCCTCGGTGATGCCGTCGGTGAAATACTCCTGTTCGGGGTCGCCGCTTATGTTCTGGAACGGCAGCACGGCGATGGAGGGCTTGTCGGGCAGTGCGAGTGGCGCTTCGGTTGATGCGGGCGCGGCAATCGCAGGCGGGCGCGCAATCTCAAGTGTCGAAACCCGCCACTCCGTCGGCTTCCATTCCACTCTAAACGCTTGGACGGGCCGGTCGATGTTCTTGAGCGTCAGGCTGCCGAGGTCTTCGAACGTCGCCTTCAACCGACCGTCGACGGCGTCGTGGACGTTGCGCGAGATCATGATGCCACCGGGCGGCGCTTCCGCCTCCAGCCGCGCCGCCACGTTCACGCCATCGCCATAGAGATCGTCACCGTCGACGATCAGATCGCCGAGATGCAATCCGATCCGGAATATGACGGCGGTGTCCTTAGGCTGATCGCGGTTGGCCTCGGCCATCGCCTGCTGAAACTCAATGGCGGCACTCAGTGCGTCAACGGCACTGGGGAACTCAGCCAACGCGCCGTCGCCGGTCAGCTTGACGAGTCGGCCGCCGTGGCGCGCGAGCGATGGCTCGAAACGCTGCTTGCGGTGTTCGCGTAAGCGCGCCAGCGTGCCACTTTCGTCCCTGCCCATCAGGCGGGAGTAACCGACTACGTCGGCGGCGATGATGGCCGCCAAACGGCGCTGCTCTCGGGCCAATTGAACTTCCCCTGAACCGCTTCCAAGAAAATGGTAAGTGCCGCGGGCCAACAGGGCAACAGGGCGCGATCACAGTGCGGCAAAGGAAGACCGGCCGACCCGTCAGGTTTGAACTGGCGGAGCAGACTCGCCAAGCGGTCGACGAATACCTCCGGACCACCGGCAAGAAGCCGGGCGAGTACCTATTCAGCGGCCGCCGAGGGCCGGGGCGAAGCCTGACAACTACACAATATGCACGGCAAGTCTCGGATTGGGCCACCAGCGTCGGCCTTGATCCGAGTTTTTTCGGAACTCATGCCCTCAGGCGAACCAAAGTGACCTTGATCTGCCGGGCGGACGGGTAAGCCCCGCTCAGGGTCGTGTCCCGGGTGGTGGTGTAACTGGTGGGAGCAAGGCCGCGAGTGAGCGCGCGCAGGTTCGTCATCTCGTCGGTCATCGGTGGTTCCTTGGATCCAGAGATGGTCTTTGCAACCCGACCCTAATCCGGAAATCGCCACTGACCGCCGCAAGGCCGCTCCCCGCTACGGCGCTATCATAGAGCGCGCTCGCTCACGTCCTTGCTCCCGCCAGTTACACCGCGGCCGGGGACACGATCACAGAGGCCAGACTGGGCGGGCGGCCTGCTATGGATCAGGCCGGAGCATCACGCGGCGAGCACCGGGGTCTCCCCGGCCAGCGTCGTGCGATGCATGACGCGGCGGAACCGGGCGTTGTCGAAGGCGGTCACCGCGTGCATGGTGCAGCGGTTGTCCCACATAATCACATCGTCCTTGCGCCAGGTGTGGCGGTAGACGAAGCGCTCCTGGGTCGCAAACCCCACCAGTTCCTCGAGCAGCGCGGCACTGTCGGCCGGGGACAGGCCCTCGATCCCGGCCATGGTGTGCGGGCTGAGGAACAGGAACGGGCGCTGGGTCACCGGATGACGGCAGACCAGCGGATGGCGCGCATCGTACTTGTCGAAGCGGCCGGGGTCGGTCAGCTTCTTGTGCTTCTCCAGCACTGTATCGTGGCTGTGGAGCGCGTGCATGGTGCCGACCCGGCGCCGCATCGCGTCGGGCAGCGCCTCGTAGACGGCGTACAGGTTGCAGAACAGCGTCTCCCCTCCTTCGGGCGCGACCTCGATGCCGTGCAGGATCGAGCCCTTGCTCGGCGTCTGCCGGAACGAGCTGTCGGCGTGCCACAGCCAGGTGACGTTGATGTAGCTCCACGCCTCGCTCTCGGGGTTCACGATCCGGCCGCTCTCGTCGACATTCGAGACCCGGAAGATCTCGGGATGCCGGCTCGAGCGGTGGTCCTTGGCCGGATGGATCTCGAGCTCGCCGAACCGGCGCGCGAACGCGATCTGCTGTTCGTCGCTGATCGCCTGGTCCGGGAACACGAGAACCATGTTCTCGAGCCATGCCCGGTTGATCGCGGCGATCGTCGCGTCGTCGATCGGTCGCGCGAGGTCGACGCCGCGGACCTCGGCGCCGATCAGCGGATGGCGCTGGACGATCTCCAATTGGCTCTGCACGTGTTTCTCTCCCTTTCTTGCATGGATCCGGACGGTCACGCGGCCACGGTGGAGCGCGGCAGCGTGCGGAGGCAGTCGTCGTCGAGCGGCGCGAGCGGCGTGAAGTCCTGGAGCGCGACGAACGGCGCCCGGGTCGGCCGACGAATCGCGTTGCTCACCCGGTTGTAGGTGACGAGCGCGAGGTTGCGGCTCCACGGCGACAGGTTCGGCCCCGAGGCGTGGACGATGCACGGATCGAAGAACAGCACCGAGCCCGCCGGGCCCTTCGGCGCCGCCAGCCCGTGCTGGTCGACCCAGGCGTCGACGCGGGCGTCCTCGTAGGCACGAGCGGCGTCGGGCGCCAGCCGCCCATACGCCGCCGACGGCTGCTCCGGCTCGATCGTCGACTGGATCAGGCCGAGCTTGTGCGTGCCCGGGATGAACATCATCGGCCCGTTGAACTCGTTGACGTCGTCGAGGAAAATCACCGCGTTCAGCACCTGCGGCTCGGGCATGCCGTCGTCGACGTGCCAGTTGCGAAAATCCTGGTGCCAGTGCCAGATCTCGCCGTCGTGCGCGGCCTTCGGGTTGATCTTGAACTGGTGCACGTAGACCGGTCCGCCCAGCAGCTGCACCGCCGGCTCGAGCAGGTGCGGATGGCGGATCAGGCGCCGGAACGCTTCGTTGTAGAGATGGCAGGAGAGCGCGCTTCGGACCGCGCGGCCGTTCTTCTCGCGCAGGTTCTCCGGTCGCTCCTGCGCCAGGATGTCGGGCACCTCGGCGCGCAGCGCGCCGATCTCGTCGGGCGCCAGCAGCCCCGCCCGCAGCACCCAGCCCTGCTCCCTGAATTGGCTCGCCTGATCCGCGTCGAACAGCATGTCGTTCCTCCCGGTTGAATGGTGTCAGGCCGCTGCGCGGTCGGCGGCGCTCGTGAGCCGCTCCCACACCTCGCGGCCGGCCACGTCGCAATGGTGCGCGGCGATCGCTGCCGCCGCATCGGCGTCGCCGGCCTGGATGGCGGCCAGCATGGCGGCATGCTCGGCCCAGCAGCGGCGATGGAAGGCCGGATCCTCGAGCGCGACGGCGATGCCGCGCCGGATATGCGCCCATTGCTGGCCGACGATGTCGCAGACCACGCGATTGCCCGAGAGCTCGGCGACGAGGCTGTGGAAGCGCACGTCCGTGCGGACCAGGCCGACATGGTCGGCCGCCAGTGCCGTCTGCTCACCCTCGCGGACCACGGCCTCGAGCTCGCGGAGCAGGGCGCGGCAGCCTTGCGTATCGCGGGCGGCGCGGCGGGGCGCCCCCCCCGCCGCCCCGCC
>JAEWIV010000304.1 GCA_023386865.1 Pseudomonadota bacterium | reverse complement strand
CGGCCAGAAGGTCGGCGAGGCGCTCGCGGTAGGGAAACGGGGGCAGGCCGGGAATGTCCCGCAATTCGACCTCGCGCACGCGCGCGCGCCAAGGAAAGAACGGAAAGGCTTCGACCGGCGCATCCTTGGCATGCAGGAGCGCATGTACGAACGAGGTGACGAATACGGTCTTGCCCGAACGCTGCAGGCCGGTGACGGCGATGCGATAGCCGGCCTGGTTGAGGGGCGACACGCTGGCCAGCGCGGAGGCGATGGCGTCGAGGGAGTCGGCGGCCAGGGTCGGCAGCCGGGCAAGTGGTACCATGCGCGCCAGTGTAGCGAGGTCCATGGCGGGATGAGACGGCCTTGACGGCGACTTATTTGGCGTGCACCGGAGCATGACGTCCCATTTCCGCTGACGGAGAAAACGGCCGGTGACGATGCGATGGACGGCGCGTGCGGCGGCGGTCACGGCGGTGACGATCGCGGCCGCGCTGTGGTGCGGCGCGCTGCACGCCCAGACCGAGCAGCAGGTGGACGCCTGCAACGGCAAGGGCAATCCGCCGGTCGATACCGTGATCGACGGCTGCACGGCACTGATCCAATCGGGCCGCTACGCCGGGCGGGATCTTTCCGCCGTCTTCGCCATCCGCGCCGCCGCCCATTACCGCAAGGGCGACCTCGACCGCGCCATCCAGGACTACGGTCGGGCGATCGACCTCGATCCAGCAGGCGCCCTCGCCTACTACAATCGCGGCGTCGCCCACGGCAGCAAGGGCGATTGGGACCGCGCCATCCAGGACTACGATCAGGCGATCAAGCATCAGCCGAACGAACCGGCCGCCTTCCGCAGCCGCGGTTATGCCTATCTGGAGAAGAATCAGCTCGACCGGGCGGTCCAGGACTTCGACCAGGCGGTGAAGCTCGATCCGAAGGATGCATCGGCCTTCGCCTACCGCGGTAGCGTCTATATGCGCAAAGGTGAGCTCGACCGCGCCATCGCCGACTACGACCAGGCCCTGCGCCTCGACCCGAGCAACGCGACCAACTTCTACGCGCGCGGCTTCGCCTACGGCGCCAAGGAGCAATGGGACCGCGCCATCGAGGACTACAGCCAAGCCCTCAAGCTCAACCCGAGGCTCGCGGCGGCCTTCTACAGTCGAGGCTTTGCCCACCAGAAGCAGGATCGGCTCGACGATGCCGCAAAGGACCTGGATCAGGCGATCCAGCTCGATGCCAGGGACGCGCCGGCGCTCGCTCTTCGCGGCTCCATCCATCGGCGCAAGGGCGACCTCGAGCGGGCAATCGACGACTTCAGCCGGGCGCTCGCGATCGATGCCCAAGATGCCACGACCTTCTTCAATCGTGGCGTCGCCTACAGCGGCAAGGGGCAATGGGACGCCGCCGTCCGCGACTTCGATCAGGCGATCAGGCTCCAGCCGAACGACGCCTCTGCCTTCGCCTACCGCGGCGCCGCCCATCAACGCAAAGGCGATCTCGACCGCGCCCTTCAGGATCTCGATCGCGCGATAGAGCTCGATGATCGGCTTGCCGCCGCCTTCACCTATCGAGGCGGCGTCTACAGCATGAAGCGGGACTGGGATCGGGCTGTCCGGGACTACAGCCGGGCCCTGGAGATCGACTCGAACGACACCGCGGCCTCCTACAACCGCGGCATCGCGCACAGCCGAAAGCAGCAGTGGGATCTGGCTGTCCAGGACTTCGATCAGGCGATCCGGCTCAGCCCGAACGATGCTTCGGCCTTCAACAATCGCGGCTTCGCGCGCCAGAAGCTGGATCAGCTCGACGCCGCCCTCGTGGATTTCGACGAGGCGGTCCGGCTCGATCCGGGCTATGCGGCCGCCTTCGCCTTCCGCGGCGGCGTCCTTCTGCGCAAGGGCGAGTTCGACCGCGCCATCCAGGACTACGATCGGGCGCTGCAGATCGACCCGAACAACGCCACGGCCTTCTACAATCGCGGCGTGGCCCACGGCAGCCTGAAACAATGGGACCTGGCCATCCAGGACTATGATCGGGCCGCCGAGCTCATGCCGAATTTTGCCGCCGCCCTCTACGGCCGGGGCGTCGCCCGGGAGCAGATGGGCGACAAGGCCGGCGCCGACGCCGATATCGCCGCAGCCAGGCAGATCGATCCGGATATCGGGAAGCCGTGAAGACGACGGCGACGCCAGGACTCTACGCCGCCAGCCGGGCGGCGATCTTGTCCAGGGTCTCCAGCTCGTCGATCGGGCCCAGCGCGGCAAGCGTGAGCTCGCCCTGCAGGAGCCGGCGGGCGACCCGCTGCACGGCCGCCTGATCGACCGCCTCGATGCGGGTCACGATCTCCGCGTAGGGGATCGGCCGGCCGTGGATGATCAGGTGGCGGGCCGCCTGCTCCGACCGCGCCCCGCTCGATTCCAGCGCCATCAAGGTGCCGGCCTTGATCTGGTTGCGGGCGCGCACCAGCTCGGCCTCGGCGAGCGAGTCGGCGACGCCGGCGAATTCCTCGCACACCGCGGGCACCAGCTCGGCGAGATCGTCCTCGCCGGTGCCGGCATAGATGCCGAACAGGCCGCCGTCGGCATAGGCGGTGTTGAAGCAGTGGATGCCGTAGACCAGCCCTCTCTCCTCGCGGATGCGCTGGAACAGGCGCGAGGACATGCCGCCGCCGAACAGGGTCGAGTATACGGCCAGCGCGAAGTAGTCGGGATCGCGATAGCCGATGCCCTGGCAACCCAGCACCAGGTGCGCCTGCTCGAGCACACGCGATTCGCGGCCGTCGCCACCGACATAGGCGAGCGGCGCCGGCACGCCGGCGTTGGCCGGCGTCGGCGGAACCGAGCCGAAATACTTCTCGGCGAGATCGACGATCTGGTTGCCCTCGACGCGGCCGGCCGCCGACAGGACCATGTTTGACGCCGTATAGTGGCGGGCCAGGAAGGCGAAGAGATCGTCGCGGCCGATCGCCTCGACGGTCTCGGCCGTGCCCAGCACCGGCCGGCCGAGCGGCTGGCCCGGGAGGGCGGTGAGCTGGAACTGGTCGAACACCAGGTCGTCGGGCGTGTCGAGCGCCTGGCCGATCTCCTGCAGGATGACGCCGCGCTCGCGCTGCAGCTCGTCGGGATCGAACACCGAGTTGCGCAGGATGTCGGCCACCATCTCGACACCCAGCGCCACGTCCTCCTTGAGCACGGAAGCGTGGTAGGCGGTGATCTCGCGGCCGGTATAGGCGTTCAGGCTGCCGCCGACATTCTCGATCTCCTCGGCGATGGCGCGGGCCGAGCGCGTGCGCGTGCCCTTGAACGCCATGTGCTCCAGCATGTGGGCCATGCCGTTGAGCTCGGCCGTTTCGTGTCGCGTGCCGCAGGCGACCCAGATGCCGAGTGCCGCCGATTCGACCTCGGGCATCTCGTCGACCGCCACGCGCAGGCCGTTGGAGAGAGTGGTGACCTTGACGTTGCTCATCGTCGTCCTATCGCCTTGCCGCACGAGGTTGCCGCAGCGCCGCCGTGCGCTCGTCGATCAGCTCCTTGAGCGCCGCGACGTCGTTGGGCAGGCCGTCGACGCGCTCGGTGCGCTCCATCAGGTCGGCGAGACGGGGCGGCAGCATCGGCCGCTCGCCCGTCGCCTTCGCCACCGCATCCGGGAACTTGGCCGGGTGCGCCGTCGACAGCACGACCATCGGAACCGCGGCGTCGCGCCGGTGCTGCTGGGCGACGGCATAGCCCACCGCGCTATGGGTATCCAGCGTCACGCCGAACCGCTTGCGGCAGTCAACGATGGCCTTCAGCGTTCCTTCGTCGTCGAGACGGCCGGCATCGAACAGCTGCCGCACGCCGCCCAGCGCATTGGCGCCGACCGCGAGCGTGCCGCTGCTCCTGAAGCTTGCCATTGCCTCGGCGAGAGCCTTGCCGTCGCGGCCGTAGAGGTCGAACAGCAGGCGCTCGAAGTTGCTCGAGATCTGGATATCCATGCTGGGGCTGCAGGTCGGCACCACGCCGGCCATGGTCATGGCGCCCGACTCGAAGAAGCGCGCCAGGATGTCGTTGCTGTTGGTCGCCACGACGAGGTGCGAGACCGGCAGGCCCATCTGGCGGGCGGCGTAGCCCGCATAGACGTTGCCGAAGTTGCCGGTCGGCACCGTGAAGGCGACCGGCCGGTCCGGTGCCCCGAGCTTCACCGCGGCCCAGAAGTAGTAGACGATCTGCGCCATCACCCGGGCGAAGTTGATCGAGTTCACCGCCGTCAGCGCATGGCGATCGCGGAAGGCGAGGTCGTTGAAGCAGGCCTTGGCGAGGTCCTGGCAGTCGTCGAACGTGCCCTCGATGGCGACGTTGTGCACGTTGGGCGCCAGCACCGTCGTCATCTGGCGGCGCTGCACCTCGCTCACCCGGCCGCGCGGGAACAGCATGAAGATGTCGATGGTCTTGCGGTCGCGCACCGCCTCGATGGCGGCCGATCCGGTGTCGCCCGACGTGGCGCCGACGATGGTGGCATGCTGGCGCCGTATCGTCAGCGTGTGGTCGAGCATGCGCCCGAGCAGCTGCAGGGCCACGTCCTTGAAGGCGAGCGTCGGGCCGTGGAACAGTTCCAGCAGATGCAGACCGCTGTCGCCCAGCGGCTTCAGCGGCGCGACTTCCGGCGTCTCGAACGAGGCATAGGCCTCGCCGATCAGGCGGCGGAAAGTCGTCTCGTCGAAGGCATCGCCGACGAACGGCCGCATGACGCGATAGGCCACCTCGCCGTAGGTCCGGCCCGCCAGGGCGGCGATCTCGGCCTTGGAGAATTGCGGCCATTCCGCCGGCAGGTAGAGGCCGCCGTCGCGGGCGAGGCCCGCGAGCATGACGCCCTCGAAGCCGAGCGGCTCGGGACTTCCCTGCGAGCCGTGGCGCGTGCTGATGTAGCGCAAAGGAAACTCCGACTAACCAGGCCTCTTCCTACCCAAGCGAAGCTTGGGGAGGTGTCGGCGTCTTACGCCGACGGAGGGATCATGAGCATCAGTGCTGCGGCTCATGACCCTCCGTCCGCTGCTGTTAAGCAACCTGGCGACAGGCCGCATGATCCTTGCGGACCCTCTTGGTCGAAGCGGGGTGTTTCTCCAGCATCCGCGCCGGGCGCGTCGGACGCTTCACGAGGTCACCGCCGCAATTGGGGCACAGGCCCCCCAGGCGAGTTCGCGCGCAGTCCGCGCAGAACGTGCATTCGTAGGTGCAGATCAAGGCGTCGGCCGCGCCGTTGGGCAGGTCCTTGTCGCAGCATTCGCAGTTGGGGCGGAGTTCCAGCATGGCTCCCTCTTACGCCGACAGGTAGCGCGTTTCCAGATGGGCCTTGAAGGCGGCGGTCCCGAGGCGCTCGCCGGTGGCCTCGACCAGCACCTGGTCGGTGCTTTCCAGCGAGCCCTTGCCGTGCACGTGGGCCCGCAGCCAGGCCAGCAGGGGCGTGAAATCGCCTCGGCCGATGGCGGCCAGCAGGCCGGGATTGGCCCGTCGCACCGCCGCGAAGAGCTGGGCGGCGGCAAGCGCCCCGAGCGTATAGGTCGGAAAGTAACCCCAACCGCCATCCGGCCAATGGATGTCCTGCAGGCAGCCCACCACGTCGTCGGGCGGCACGATGCCCAAAAGATCGCGCATCCCCTCGCCCCAGGCGCCGGGCAGGTCGGCGAGCGCGAGGTCACCCGCCAGCATCGCCCGCTCCAGCCGGTAGCGCAGCATGATGTGCAGGGGATAGGTCACCTCGTCGGCATCGACGCGGATGTAGCCCGGCGCTACGCGGGTGTAGAGGCGATGGATGTTGTCCGCGGCCCAGGCCGGACCGTCCTTGCCGAACACGGCACGCATGCGCGGCGCGGCGAACTCGATGAAGGCGTCGCTGCGGCAGGCCTGCATCTCCATCAGCAGCGACTGGCTCTCGTGCAGCGCCATGCCGCGCGCATTGCCGACCGGCTGGCGGCGCCAGTCGCGCGGCAGGCCGGCCTCGTAGAGACCGTGGCCGGTCTCGTGCAGCACGCCCATCAGGGCGCGCGCGAAATCGGCCTCGTCGTAGCGGGTGGTGATGCGCACGTCATCGGCGGTGCCGCCCGTGAAAGGGTGGGCGGAAACGTCGAGCCGGCCGTGCCTGAAATCGAAGCCGATCAACCGGCACATCTCCTCGCCGAGCGTGCGCTGCTGCTCGACCGGAAAAGGCCCGTCGAGCTCGAGTGGCGCGCCGGCGCGGGCCTGGTGCTCCATGACCTTGCCCAGGAGGTCGGGCAGGAACGCGCGCAGCTCGCCGAACAGCTCGTCGATGCGCGCCGATCGGCCGGCCGGCTCGAACTCGTCGAGCAGCGCGTCGTAGAGCGTGGTGCCGAGCGCCGCCGCCTTGGCTTCGCCGACGCGGCGCATGACCGCCAGGACCTCGCCCAGCGTCGGCAGCAGCGACTTGAAGTCCGCGTTCTTCTTGGCATCGCGCCACACCATCTCGCAGGCCGACGTGGCGCGGCTGCGAGCCTCGACCAGGTCGGCCGGCAGGGCGCTTTCGTGCACCCACAGACGGCGCATCTCGCGCAGGTTGGCGGCGCGCCAGCGGTCGAGACCTCCGACACCCTCCTCCGCCCGCGCCAGAAGGTCTGGCATGTCGGGCGCCGAGATCATTCCATGGGCGATGACTCCCAGGGTCGCGAGCTGGTCGGCGCGATCCTCGCTGGCCCCGGGCGGCATCATCGTCGAACGGTCCCAGTTCAGGATCGAGCTGGCACGGTTGACGGCGCTCAGCCGAGCGAAACGGCGCTCCAGCTCGGCATAGGCATCGTCGGCGGTCATGGCTGGACCTTGGTGCGGCCGGCGACGGTGAGGCGGCCGTTTTCCCAGTGATAGGCGAGATAGACGCCGGCCAGCGCCAGCGCCAGCAGGAACCAGGTGATGGCGTACTGCAGGTGGTCGTTCGGGATGTCGAGCCTGGTCTGGCCGCCGATCGGCAGGCCGCCCGGATTGGGCGCCGCGTCGGCGTCGAGGAAGAAGGTGTCGAGCCTCGGGTCGGGCTTGCCGCCCGCCATGCGACGCATCAACGGCACGTCGACATGGAACCACACGTTCTTGTCCGGCACGTTCTCCGGCGCGAACTGGCGCCGCTCCTGGTTGCGACGCACGATGCCGGTAAGGTCGACGCGCCCCGTCACCTGCCCCTGGGCGCGCCTGTCCGGATCCTTCTGTTCCTGCGGAATCCAGCCGCGGTTTAACAGCACGATGCGGCCGTCGTCGGTGCGAAGCGGCGTGACCACCTGCAGCCCGACCTTGTTCTTGAGATTGCGGGCCGCGAGGTAAAATTCCTTGTCGTTCAGGAGCGTGCCGCCCACGGTCACGCGGCCATATTCATGGCGCAGCGGATCGCCGCGCAGCAGCTCGTCGAGGGTGACGGGTGCGGCCGCCTGGTTGACCTCGATGCGGTGCAGGATGTCGCGCTTCCATTCGCGCCGCTCCATCTGCCAGACGCCGAGCCCCAGAGAGACCACGAAGATCGGGAGCGAGATGAGGGTGGGCCAGAAGGCGGGCCGCAGCCGGATCATGGTTTGCCCTCCCCGTCGAGCGCGGTGGAGCGATGAGTGAACTGCTGGGCGATCAGCCACGCCTTCAGCACGCGCAGCATCCATATGCCGAGCCCGACGACGAGCGGCCCCCAGATCAGGACGTGCACCCACCAGGGCGGCTCGAAACGGAACTCCACCCAGAACACGAGGATCATGACGATGGCGCCCAGACCCATGATGACGAAGACCGCGGGGCCATCGCCCGCGTCGTTGCCGCGCAAATCGAGATCGCACTCCGAGCAACGCTCCGCCACGCTCAGCAGGCCGCGGAACAGCCGGCCGCGGCCGCAGCGCGGGCAGGCCCCGCGCAGGGCGACGTCGACGGGCGATTGCCGCGGCCAGTCCGGCATTCACTTGCTCCCAACGGCGAACCGCCGGGGGTCGCCCGGCGGTACGAATGGACTATCGTTCAGGCTCCTCTCCCCCTGGCGGAGGAGAGGAACACGAGTCGTGGTCCCTGCCTCAGTGCAGGGCGATCGGCGCCTTGCCGGCGCCCCACCAGTAGATGCAGAAGAACAGGAACAGCCACACCACGTCGACGAAGTGCCAGTACCAGGCGGCAGCCTCGAAGCCGAAATGCTGGTTGGGCTTGAACTGGCCGGCCATGGCGCGGAACAGGCAGACGATCAGGAAGGTCGTGCCGACCAGGACGTGGAAGCCGTGGAAGCCGGTCGCCATGAAGAACGTCGACGAATAGATGTTCTCCCGGAAGCTGAACGGCGCGTGGATGTACTCGTAGGCCTGGATGGCCGTGAAGCAGATGCCCAGGACCACCGTGAGCGCGAGCCCGCGCACCGCGTCGCGCTTGTTGCCCTCGAGGATCGCGTGGTGCGCCCACGTGACCGTGGTGCCCGACAGCAGCAGGATCAGCGTGTTCATGAAGGGCAGGTCGAAGGGCGCGATGATGCTGATGCCCTTGGGCGGCCAGACGCCGCCGACCGCCTCGGTGCGCACCGGCATCTCGGGCGAGTTGGGATACAGCGACGCGTCGAAGAACGCCCAGAAGAAGGCGGCGAAGAACAGCACCTCCGAGGCGATGAACAGGATCATGCCGTAGCGCAGGCCGAGCTGGACCACCGCGGTGTGGTACTTGCGCGATTCGACGATGACGTCGCTCCACCACCAGAACATCACCGCCAGGATCAGCACCAGGCCGGGGGCGATGATCCACCACTGCACCGCCTTCACGACGCCGGCCACGCCGGCGCCCAGCATCTCGGGATGCATGCCGAGCCCCGCGCCGATCGCCAGCAGCAGCGCACCCAGCGCTCCCAGCGCCGGCCACGGGCTGGGATCGACCAGATGGTAGGGATGCTTGGGAGTGCCGTCGGCCATGATCATCCACCCTTTCCAGTGGCGCCGGCAGCAACGCTGCCGAGCAAGGTCTTCGCCCGCTCCGTCTTGGCCTCGAAGAAGGTGTAGGAGAGCGTGATGGTGCGGACGTTGTCGTAGCGCCGATCCTTGTCCATCTCGGGATCGACGAAGAACACCACGGGCATGTCGACCGACTGCCCGGGCAGCAGCAGCTGCTCGGTGAAGCAGAAGCATTGCAGCTTGTTGAACCACGGCCCCGACGTCTCGGGCGTGACGTTGTAGGTCGAGGTTCCGACGATCGGGCGCTGCGAGACGTTGGTCACGCGGTAGAAGACCAGCTTCTCCTCGCCCAGCTTGACCCTGACCTCGCGCTCCAGCGGGCTGAAGCGCCACGGCAGGTTGGCGTCGACGTTGGAATCGAAGCGCACGTTGACGGTGCGCGACAGGACCGGGCGGTCGCCTTCCTGGGCGATCTGCGGCGTGCCGCCGAACCCGGTGGCGCGGCAGAAGAGGTCGTAGAGCGGCACCGCGGCATAGGCCAGGCCCAGCATGCCGCTGACGACCAGCACGAGGCTCCAGGCCAGGCGGGCGTTCTTGTCGCCGCTCATTGCTGCGGTCCCATGCGCACGATGGTCAGCACGAAGAAGATCACGACCAGCGCCAGCAGAAAGCCGGCCACGACCAGGTTCTTGCCGCGCTGGCGGCGGTGCATGTCGGAATCGCCGGGACGGTTGTCGGCCATGACGTCGCTCATCCGGCCAGCATCCGGGACAGGAGCTGATCTGCCGGCAGCGCCGCGAACAACGCCGCGAGGTAGATCAGCGAGAAGCGGAACATGCGACGGGCCGGTCCGTGGCCGGTCGCATCGTCGGCTGCACGCCACACCGTCACGGCATGCCCGATGAAGGCCACGCTCAGCGCCAGGGCGACGGCGCCGTAAAGCCAGCCGACCGCGCCCATCAGCGTCGGCACCAGCGCCACCGGCAGCAGCACCAGGGTATAGATCAGCATCTGCCGCTTGGTCTCGCGCGGGCCCGCCACCACCGGCAGCATGGGCACGCCGGCGCGGCGATAGTCGTCGCTGCGATAGAGCGCCAGCGCCCAGAAATGCGGTGGCGTCCACAGGAAGATCAGGCCGAACAGGGCGATCGAGATCGGCGAAACGTCGCCGGTCACGGCGGCCCAGCCGATCATCGGCGGGAAAGCGCCGGCGGCGCCGCCGATCACGATGTTCTGCGGCGTACGGCGCTTCAGCCACACCGTGTAGATGAAGACGTAGAACAGGATCGCGGCGGCAAGCAGCGCGGCCGCGGCGAAGTTCGCCGACACCGCCATCAGCAGCCCGGAGAAGATCGACAGCAGCACGCCCAGCCCCAACGCATCGTCCGGCGCCACGCGACCGGCCGGCAGCGGCCGGTTGGCGGTGCGCGCCATCAGGGCGTCGAGGTCGCGCTCGTACCACATGTTGATGCAGCCGGCGGCGCCCGAGCCCAGCGCGATGGCCAGCACGGCGAGGCCGGCGGTGAAGGGATGCAGATGTCCCGGCGCGATCATCACGCCGACCAGGCCGGTGAACACGACCAGCGACATCACCCGCGGCTTCAGCAGGTCGACGTAGTCGCGCACGCGCGCCGGCGTCGCTTCGTCGAATGCCCTCAGGGTATGTGCCGTGTCGCTCATTGCTCAATCAAGGCGAAGGCGCCGGCCTCTCGATGGTGGAAGGCGCCCTCGCTCCTTGTCTCAGTGGTGTGCCGTCGGGGAGATGTGCGGCAATTCCTCGAAGGTGTGGAACGGCGGCGGCGAAGGCACCGTCCATTCCAGCGTCGTGGCGCCGTCGCCCCAGTAGTTGGCGCCGACCCGCCTGCCGGCCAGCATCCCGCCGAAAACGACGAACACCAGCCAGAAGATGGTCGAGCCGAAGGAGATGAAGGCGCCGACCGACGAGATGTAGTTCCAGTGAGACATCGCGTCGGGATAGTCGACGTAATGGCGCGGCATGCCGGCGAGCCCGCTGAAGTGCATCGGGAAGAACGTCAGGTTGACGCCGATGAAGGTCGTCCAGAAGTGGATCTGGGCGGCCCACTCCGGATACTGCCGGCCGGTCATCTTGCCGAACCAGTAGTAGAAGCCGGCGAACATGCCGAACACCGCGCCGAGCGACAGCACGTAGTGGAAGTGCGCGATCACGTAGTAGGTGTTGTGCAGCGAGTAGTCGACGCCGGCATTGGCCAGCACGACGCCGGTGACGCCGCCCACCGTGAACAGGAAGATGAAGCCGATCGCCCACAGCATCGGCACTTCGAGGCGAATCGAGCCGCCCCACATCGTGGCGATCCAGGAGAAGATCTTCACGCCTGTCGGGACGGCGATCACCATCGTGGCGGCGACGAAGTAGGCGCGCGTGTCGACGTCCATGCCGACCGTGAACATGTGGTGCGCCCACACGACGAAGCCGACGACGCCGATCGCCACCATCGCGTAGGCCATGCCCAGGTAGCCGAAGATCGGCTTCTTGGAGAAGGTCGAGATGATGTGGCTGACGATGCCGAAGGCCGGCAGGATCATGATGTACACCTCGGGATGGCCGAAGAACCAGAAGAGGTGCAGGAACAGGGTGGGATCGCCGCCGCCCTCGGGCTTGAAGAACGAGGTGCCGAAGTTGCGGTCGGTCAGCAGCATGGTGATGGCGCCGGCCAGGACCGGCAGGGCCAGCAGCAGCAGGAAGGCGGTCACCAGGATCGACCAGGCGAACAGCGGCATGCGGTGCAGGGTCATGCCCGGCGCCCGCATGTTGAAGATCGTGGTGATGAAGTTGATGGCGCCCAGGATCGACGAGGCGCCGGCGATATGCAGCGAGAAGATCGCGAGATCCATGCCCGCGCCCTGACTGATGGTCAGAGGTGGATAGATCGTCCAGCCGGTACCGACGCCGCCGCCGATCACCGCCGAGGCCAGCAGCAGGATGAAGGCCGGCGGCAGCAGCCAGAAGCTGATGTTGTTCATGCGCGGGAAGGCCATGTCGGGCGCGCCGATCATCAGCGGCACGAACCAGTTGCCGAACCCGCCGATCAGCGCCGGCATGACGACGAAGAACACCATGATCAGGCCGTGCGCCGTGACGACGGTGTTCCACAGATGGCCGTTCGGCGTGCCGTCCGGCCCGTTGAAGTACTGCACGCCAGGCTGCAGCAGCTCGAGACGCATGACCACCGAGAAGGTGGCGCCGATCAGGGCGGCGAAGATCGAGAACACAAGGTACATCGTGCCGATGTCCTTGTGGTTGGTGCTGTAGAGCCAGCGCTTGATGCCCGTCGGCGTGTGATGATCGTCGTGGGCGTGCCCATGAGCGTTGGGATCGTGAGCGGCGCCGTGCGCGGTGGCCATTCTGTTTCTCCTGCGGCGATGCGCTTAGCGGTTGGCGGGCGTGGTGGCTGAAGCAAAGTCGGTCGCCGGCGCGAGACCGGCCGCTTTCTTCTTCTGCTCCACCCACTTGTCGAAGACGTCCTTGGAGACCACGCGCACCGCGATCGGCATGTAGCTGTGATTGTCGCCACAGATCTGCGAGCACTGGCCGAAGTAGTAGCCCTCTTCCTTGACGTTGACCCAGCCCTCGTTGAGGCGGCCGGGAATCACCGTCTTCTTGATGCCGAAGCCCGGAACGGTCCATCCGTGCATCGAGTTGCCGGCGGCGGTCCCGATGAGTCGAACGGTGGTACCCTTGGGGATCACCATCTCCTCGTCGACCGCCAGCAGGCGCGGCATGTTCGGCTTCTGCTTGATGCGCTCGGCCTCGGGCAGGATGCGGCTTTCGACCGTGAAGTCACCCTGGTCGGGGTAGTTGTAGGTCCAGTACCACTGGTTGCCGGTCACCTTGATGGTGAAGGCGGCGTCGACGGCCTTGTCGCTATAATAGAGCAGCCGGAACGACGGGATGGCGATGATGACCAGGATCAGGATCGGCACCACCGTCCAGGCGATCTCGAGCACGGTGTTGTGCGTCGTCGTCGTCGCCACCGGGTTGCGCGCGACATGGAAGCGCCACACCGCATAGACCAGTAGGACCAGCACGAAGACGCATATCAGCGTGATGATGACCAGCAGGAGGTCGTTCAGCGATTCGACCTTGTCCATCACCGGCGTATAGGCCGGCGGGAAATTGGTCTGCCAATCGTGCGGCACGCCGACGACGGGCTGCGCCAGGGCGCCGCTCATCCAGCCAAGGACGACGCTCACCGCCATCCCGAGAATGCCCAAAACGCGCTTGCCGCTCATGCAATCGTCCCTTCAGCAGGCCGCTCTCTCTGGAGGGTTCCGACCCGCAAAATCCCCCGCATTTCAAAGCGGTTAGTACCAGATATAGGCCTGTGAGGTAACGGCTTTTCGGCCTCTATCGGTATGTGGCGGCCGGTCGCACTGCTCAGCGCAGCACGCTGGAAAGCGCCTCGCCGTAGCCTGCCTTGTGCACGGTGCCGGCGAATGACGCCGTGGTCGCCCGGCAGCGAAACCCGCCGGCCTTCTCATGGACGAAGAGCTCCGTACCGGCCGCGTCCTCGATGGCGCTGACGACGAACGATCCGCGCTCCCGCACGACGCTGACCTGGAGGTCGATGGATCGACGCGGCACGGCGGCCACGGCCTGCGGCTCGCCGGCGGCGACGATGCCGCGTGCTCCCGCCGACAGCAGAGTGGCGAGCACGGATGAATCGGACGGCTGCAACGAATCGACCACCAGCAGCTCGGGCCGAAGCTGCACCCCGGCCGGCAGCAGCGTCGCCAAGGGCGTCTGCGGCGAAGCGACCAGCTCGACCTTCGCGGCCGATGCCCAGCGGAACGCGCGATGCGGCGCCAGGGTCACGACCCTGGCGTCGCCGCGATCGCGTGCCAGGGCGGCCAGCAAGGCTGTCTTGCCCGATCCCTGCCGGCCAACCACCAGCAGGTTCAGCCGGCTGCGGGTGGCGATGCGCAGCAAGTCGGCCATGCGGCGGTCGAGCTGTCCGGCGCCGACCAGCCGGTCCAGGGTCGCCTCACCGGGCTCGCCGCGGCGCAGCACCAGGACGGGACCCGCCGGCGCCGCCGGCGGGAAAAGCGCCACGCCGTCGCTGCCGTCGCGCAGGCTGATCGCGACCGTGGGCGACGCACCGTGTCTTGGAAGTCGGCCGACGATCTTGTCGAGATGGGCGCGATCGCGAAACGTCTCCGGCGACGGTTGGACGACGCCGTCGCGCTCGACATAGACGGCGTTCGGCCCGTTCACGAACACGGCGCGGATCGACTGGTCGGCCCACAGGCGCTCGATCGGCCCCAGGCCGTAGAGCTCGCTCATGGCCAGCCGGACCCGTCGATCGCGCTCCTCGGGCGGCGCCCCGCCCAGCGCCGACGCAACGGCGTCCATCACGACCTGGCGCGGCAGGCCGAGCGGATCGCCGGCGGGCCTGGCACGGGCCTTGGCCGCCAGATCGGCTGCCACGGCAGCGTCGCCGTCACGCGGCGTCACCATGACGAGAGGCGACGGCGGACTTGCGAACACGGCATCGCCGACCGGCGGTGGGGCGTCGGCGTCAGGCCACGACGCCTTCCCCGACGGCGGCTCGCTGGCAAATTGCACCAAAGGGGTGCCTGCCGCCGCCCGACCGCCTTGCTGCCGTTCGACGAGCAGCTCGGCGACCAGGCGACGGAGCTCGTAGCTCGTGAGCGTCACACCCCGCGTTCGGAAGTAGTTGTGGACGATCTCGCCGATGGCATAGGCGATCTTCGACGGCGAACGGCCGTCGCCGAACGCAGCCGCCACCCTGTCGGCCATGCCGACCGCGAAGGCGCGCCACGTCTCCTGCATCAGGCGCGCGCGGCCGGGATCACCGCGCAGAGGAAAGATCGCCTCGAGCGGACGTGCGTCACCGCCGGCACTTGGCCGTTCGAGCACCGAATTCACAGCGGCAGGGCCCTCGTCGGGCCGCTCTCCGCCCCCCATGGCGGTCATCCGACAATCCGTCTTAATCAATAACTTCCCACTATCGGGGTACTTTAAAGCACATTGCGTGCGGTTGTAATCAGCATGTCCTGTGGAACCCGGCATTCGCCGGCCCGGACCTCGGCCGAGTTGACGCTTGTCTTTCCGGGACCGGCCAGTATGGTCGCCCGCCGACCCTATCGGCGTGATGAAGAGTGAGGGTCCCATGATGCGTCTGGCACTGACGCCGCTATTCGTCGCCATCTCTTTCATGTTCGCAGGAGCGACCGCCGCCATGGACAAGGAAAACACGCTCTATATCGATCTCAAGGACGGTCGCGTGGTCATCGAGATGCGCCCCGATCTGGCACCCCAGCACGTGGCGCAGATCAAGAAGCTGGCGCGCGAGGGCAAATACGACGGCGTCGTTTTCCATCGGGTGATCGAGGGCTTCATGGCTCAGACCGGCGATCCGACCGGCACCGGCTCCGGCGGCATGGGCGAGACGCTGAAGGCCGAATTCTCCAAGGAGCCGCATGTGCGCGGCGCGGTGTCGATGGCGCGCACCAGCGATCCCAACAGCGCGCGCAGCCAGTTCTTCATCGTGTTCAAGGATTCGAACTTCCTCGACGGCCAGTACACGGTGTGGGGCAAGGTCACCAAGGGCATGGAGCTCGTCGACAAGATCAAGCGCGGCCAGGGCCAGTCGGGCAGCGTGCCCCCGCCGCAGGACAAGATGATCAAGGTCCAGGTCGCGGCCGACGCGAAGGAGTAGACGTTACGAAGACGACCTTCATCGTCGGGGCTTTCTCATCTCCTCCCCCGCTTGCGGTCCGCAAGCGGGGGAGGAGATGAGACTTATTCCTTCGTCACGGTATGGAAGGTCTTGGAGATGATCTGCCAGCGACCGTCCACCTTCAGCAGCGTCAGATAGTCGGTGAAATAGCGCGGCGGCAGCTGGCATTCGACCTTGGCGATGGCCGTCGCCGGGCCGGTGAAGTCGATCGACACGATGCGGTCGGCGCGCGCGCTGCCCTTGGCCTTACCCGACGGCCGGCCTTCCACCATCTTGAACCACTCGCCGCGCGGCCAGTCGCTCGCCTTGCCGTCGCCGCCCGCGGCGTAGAGATGCGAAGCGGGATGGAACGCCTCGCCCAGCTTCTTGGTGTCGCCTTCGTAGAGGCCGTCGAAATAGACCTGCAGGACCTTCTCGACCGCCGAGACTTCCGAACTCATTACTTGTCCTCCGTGTTCAGATCGCCCCGTTCGGGCTGACCAGGATCTTGCCGTTGCGCCCGCCCTTGTCGGCGTGCGCCAGTGCCTCCTTGATATTCTCGATTGGATAGACCGTATCCACCGGCGCGGAAAGCTTGCCCGCCATCACCTGCCCGCCGAGGTCGGCATAGATCGCGCGGATCTGCCCGGGCGTGCGCCGGGCCAGGAAGCGGCCCAGCATGAAGCCGGTGAGCCGTATGCCGCGATAGATGAAGTTGTTGCGCGTGACCTTGGGATCCTCGCCGCTCATCGAGCCGTAATGGACCAGCGTGCCGTCGGTCGCGATGCAGTCGGCCAGCCGACCGGTGGCCGCGCCGCCGATCGCCTCGACGCCCAGCATGATCCGGGCATCGCCCGTCGCCTCGCCGACCTGGCGCGCGAGATCGCTGCTGTCGACCACCACGCGGTCGGCGCCAAGCGCCGTCAGCTCGGCGACCAGATCGGTGCGGCGCACGACATTGACGGTGCGCAGGCCGCGCTGCTTGGCCAGCACGATCAGCAGCCGGCCGACCGCGGAGTTGGCGACGTTCTGGATCACCCAGTCGCCCGGCTTGAGGTCGACGAAGTCCGACAGCATCAGCTGTGCCGTCGGCGGGTTGATGCGCACCATCGCCGCCTGCCTGAGATCGATGCCGGCCGGCAGCGGGATCGCGTCGTCGCCCTTGACCTTGCGGCGCTGCGCCCAGTTCTCGCGCTGCAGGTTGATGACCAGGTCACCCTTCTTGACGTGTTTCACCGCCGAGCCGACGGCGGCGACGCGGCCGACGCACTCGGCGCCCGGCGTCGCCGGCAGCGGCGGCTTCAGCCGGTAGCTGCCGCGGCAGAACCACATGTCGGCCGGATTGATGGGGAAGGCCAGCACGTCGAACACGACTTCGTCGGCGGCCGGCTCGCCGACATCGGGCACATCGGCGCAGCGCGCGACGTCCCAGGGCGTTCCATAGCGGTCGATCAGGACCTGCTTCATGCGTTTCCTCCTTTTTCTTCCTCCCCACGCTAACGCGTGGGGACGTGTCCGCGAAGCGGACGGAGGGGTCATGAGCAGCAGAGGTGATGCTCATGACCCCTCCGCCTGCCTGCGCGAAGCCGAAGCGGCTTCGCTTCGGCGAAGGCAGGTCGGCGTAAGACGCCGACACCTCCCCAGCTGCGCTGGGGAGGAATGAGGCCGCACTTTGTTGGCCCGTCGATTGCTTATATTGTGATTCGACAGGGGGTGAAATGCCGGATGGCGGCCAAGGCATTCGATGAAATGAATTCAGGGTCGGCGGACGCCGTCCGTGCGCCCTACCGCGCCGTCGCCAACTGGCTGGCGCAGACTTCGCCCGAGAAAGTCGCGGCGACGCGGCACGAGGTCGACGTCTTCTACCGCCGCCACGGCATCACCTTCGGCGCCTACGGCGCCGTCGACGGCGCGGAGACGACGATCCCCTTCGACATCATCCCGCGCGTCATCGCCTGGGACGAATGGGAGCATCTGCACAAGGGCCTGGTGCAGCGTGTGCGGGCGCTCAACGCCTTCCTGGCCGACGCCTACGGCGAGCGCGAGATCTGCCGCGCCGGCGTGATCCCCGAGCAGCAGGTGCTGATGAACGCCGAGTTCGTCGCCATGGCGCAGGGCCTCGAATTGCCGGGCGGCGTGCACGCGCACATCGCCGGCATCGACCTGGTGCGCGTCGGCGAGAAGGACTTTTATGTCCTCGAGGACAATGTGCGCACGCCGTCGGGCGTGTCCTACGTCCTCGAGAATCGCGAAGTGATGATGCGGCTCGCCCCCGAGCTGTTCTCCGCCATGCGCGTACTGCCGGTCGCCGACTACACCGAGGAGCTTCTGGCGACCCTGCGCTCGGTCTCGTTCAGCGACGATGCCGCGCCCAACGTCGTGCTGTTGACACCCGGCCACTACAACAGCGCCTATTTCGAGCACGCTTTCCTGGCCGACGAGATGGGCATCGAGCTGGTCAAGGGCTCCGACCTGTTCGTCGACGAGGGCCGTGTCTACATGCGCACGCCGCGCGGACCGCAGCGCGTCGACGTGATCTACCGGCGCGTCGACGACGCCTTCCTCGACCCGCTGGCGATGCGGCCGGATTCATTTCTCGGCGTCGCCGGCCTTCTGGGCGCGCTGCGCGCCGGTCGCGTCAACATCGTCAATGCGCTGGGCAACGGCGTGGCCGACGACAAGTCGACCTACACCTACGTGCCGGAGATGGTGCGCTTCTACCTCGGCGAGGAGCCGATCCTGAACAACGTGCCGACCTGGCGTTGCGATCGCGCCGACGACTTCAAGTACGTGCTGGAGCGGCTGCCCGAGCTGGTCGTCAAGGAGATCCACGGCTCGGGCGGCAAGGGCATGCTGGTCGGTCCGACCTCCAGCAAGGCCGAGATCGAGGAATTCACCGCCCTGCTCAAGGCGCGGCCCGACAACTACATCGCCCAGCCGACGCTCGCGCTCTCGACCTGCCCGACCTTCGTCGGCCAGGGCGTGGCACCGCGCCATGTCGATCTTCGCCCGTTCGTGCTGTCGGGACGCAAGACCACGATCATCCCCGGCGGGCTGACGCGCGTGGCGCTGAAGGAGGGCTCGCTGGTCGTCAATTCCAGCCAAGGCGGCGGCACCAAGGACACCTGGGTCCTGGCGCCCGGCGCGGCGTCGGGTGATTAGCATGACAAAGCTCCGCTGGGGGCGCGTCACTCCAGTGACGCGTCATCGCCCGAACACACAGAAGACCGCGCCACTGGAGTGGCGCGCCCCCAGCCCATGCTGAGCAGCACCGCCAAGAACATCTACTGGATGGGCCGCTACCTGCAGCGCGCCAAGTCGACGGCGCGGCTGATCGAGGCGACGCAGCGCATGGCCCTGCAGTCGCGCGGCGAGGAGGCGGCCGGCGTGGCCGCGATCTTCGGCATGGAGGACGAGTTCCGCCAGAGGCAGCAGCAGTCGAGCGGCCGGCTGGCCAGCCTCATCGACTTCCTGGTGATCGACGAGAACAACCCCTCCTCCCTGGTGAGCTCGATCGGCGCGGCGCGGCGCAACGCCCGCGAGGAGCGCAACAACATCACGGTCGACGTCTGGGAGAGCCTGAACGGCCTGTGGCTGGAGCTGAGCGAGCGCCTGCGCGGCAACCGCGCCCTGCTCGACCGCGGCGCGCTGATTGAATCGGTGAAGAAGCAGGCGGTCATGATCTTCGGCGCGGCGCAAGTGACGCTGCTACGCGACGAGGCCTACGACTTCCTTCAGCTCGGCGCCTTCCTCGAGCGCGCCGACAACACCGCGCGCATCCTCGACGTGAAGTTCCATGTGCTGCGGCCGGACGGCAGCCCCCACGCCCAGGAACTCGACTACTTCGCCTGGTCCGAGGTGCTGGCCTGCATCGGCGCGGTACGCACCTACCGGCGCATCTATCGAAGCGCGCTCGATCCCAGGAAGGTCGCCGAGCTCATGATGCTGCGCCGCGACGTGCCGCGCTCGGTGCATCACTGCCTGTGGATGGTCGATCAGAGCATGCGCGAGCTGGCCGAAGCCTACGGCACGCGCGGCGAGGCCGACCGGCTGGCCGGCGAACTGCATGCGCGGCTGCGCTACGCCCGCATCGATCAGGTGTTCGACATGGGCCTCAAGAAGTTCCTCGGCGGCGTGCGCGGCGACATCGCCACCTTGTCGGACGAAATCGGCCGCCAGTTCCTGCTCGACTGACACGAACCATGCGCCTCTCCGTGCACCACGCCACGCGCTTCGACTTCGACCAGCCCTCGGGCCATTCGATCCACGACGTACGGCTCACGCCCAAGCCCGCCACCGGACAGCGCGTGATCTCCTGGCGCATCGACGGGCCGGGCAAGCGCTCGGAATGGCTCGACGGCCACGGCAATCAGGTGACGACCTTCTCGGTGGCGCAGCAGCACGACCGCGTCGAGATCGTGGTCCATGGCATCTACGAATATATCGGCGGCGACCAGTGGCTGCGCTATGCCGAGACGCCGACCCTGCCGGCGCCGTTCTGGCTGCGCAACACGGGCCTGGCGCGCCACGATGGGAGCTTCGATCCGCTGATCGACGGCCTCGCCGAACGGGCTGCTGCAACCACCAAGCGCGTCGAGGTCCTGCACGAGCTCATGAAGCGCGTGTGCCAGCGCATCGTCTACAAGACCGGCGTCTCGACCGTGGACACGACGGCCGCCGAGGCGCTGGCGCGCGGCGCCGGCGTGGCGCAGGACCAGGCGCATGTCTTCATCGCCGCCTGCCGCCGGCTCGGCGTGCCGGCGCGCTACGTCAGCGGCTACCTGCGCAACGACGATCCGGAACTGCATGTCGGCCGCACCAGCCACTCCTGGGCCGAGGCCTGGGTGCCAGGCCTCGAATGGGTGGGCTTCGACCCGGCCAACGACATGAGCCCGCGCGGCGACAGCCTCAGGGTCGCGGTCGGCTTGGACTATCGTGACGCGGCGCCGGTGAGTGGCCGGCGCGTGGGCTTCGGCGATGCCAAGATGACCGTCGAGGCAGCGATCAGATTGATCGACTAACCTTATGATGACGTGTTGTATGGACGACGACGTGTAGCTCAGCCGTCATTGCGCAGAAGCTCGGCGAACTCCTCTTCGCTCAGTCCACGTACCACCGTTTGGTGCCCAACGCCTTCACACAAGGCGAAGAACTCCTCAACTTTTCAGGCGACGAAGGTTGTCGTAGCCGTCAATCGATAGGCTAGCTAGCCTCAGGCATCGACGAGGCCAAGTCGCTTCTCTATACGGTCGAGGCGTCCGTCGATGCGATCCATCCGCGCGGCATGAGAGGCCAGGTCCACGTGGATGCCGGCCAATTCAACATGTACCTGAGCGAGATTGTTCTCGACCGAGCTCACGCGACGCACAAGCTCGTCCAGCTTACGTTCCATACGCTCTTGGCTGCC
Organism: Pseudomonadota bacterium; assembly: GCA_023386865.1. Taxonomy (GTDB): domain Bacteria; phylum Pseudomonadota; class Alphaproteobacteria; order Reyranellales; family Reyranellaceae; genus Reyranella. The sequence goes on along the minus strand of JAEWIV010000304.1, from coordinate 8,288 downwards.
GCGCATTTCACGCAGAAGCGTCAGGACGAGATTGTCCGGTTGGTCGGTCATGGCTAAGTCAAAATAGGTCTCAGGAGGACCCCGGTCAAACTCTGGAGGGCATGGCTTAGACGGGATACGGCACGAACCTACCAGAAATAGCAGCAGGAGCGACTTCGTCAGCTTGCGGAAACACGGTCTCGCCAGTACTTTCGCGCGCTTTTCAAACGCCTGAAAGGAGGCGCCGCCGTCATGGCTTTCATCGCCGACCGTCTGAGCCGCATCAAGCCCTCTCCCACGAACGCCGCGCAGGGCAAGTTCCTGGAGATGAAAGCGGCGGGCAAAGACGTCATCGGCCTGGCCGCCGGCGAGCCCGACTTCCCGACGCCCGACCATATCAAAGAGGCGGCGATCAAGGCGATCCACGCCAACGACACCAAGTACACTGCCGTGCCCGGCACGCCGGCGCTGCGCCAGGCGATCTGCGCCAAGATGAAGCGCGACCACGGGCTCGACTACAAGCCGTCGCAGACCGTCGTCACCTCGGGCGGCAAGCAGATCATCTTCAACGCCATGCTCGCCACCCTGAACCCGGGAGACGAGGTCATCATCCCGGCGCCCTACTGGGTGTCGTATCCCGAGATGGTGCTGTTCGGCGACGGCACGCCCGTCATCGTCCAGTGCCCGGAGTCGAGCGGCTTCAAGCTGCGCCCTGAGGACCTCGAGCGCGCCATCACGCCCAAGACCAAGTGGCTGATCCTGAACTCGCCCAGCAACCCGACCGGCGCCGCCTACACCCGCGCCGATCTGCGCGCGCTGTGCGACGTGCTGCTGCGTCATCCCCAGGTCCATGTCCTGACCGACGACATGTACGAGAAGCTGGTCTACGACGACTTCGTGTTCGCGACGCCGGCCGAGGTCGAGCCCAAGCTCTACGACCGCACGCTCACCATGAACGGCGTGTCCAAGGCCTACAACATGACGGGCTGGCGCATCGGCTACGCCGCCGGTCCGCAGAAGCTGATCGACGCCATGATCACCGTGCAGTCGCAAAGCACGTCGAACGCCAGCTCGATCAGCCAGGCGGCGTCGGTGGCGGCGCTGAACGGCCCGACCGACTTCATCCCGAAGAACGTCGCCGTCTTCAAGCAGCGCCGCGACCTGATCGTCTCGATGCTGAACCAGGCCAAGGGGCTGAAGTGCCCGCGGCCCGAGGGCGCGTTCTACGTCTATCCGTCGTGCGCCGGCGCCATCGGCAAGAAGACGCCGGACGGCAAGACGATCGAGAACGACACCGACTTCGTGAACTACCTGCTCGAAGCCGAGGGTCTGTCAGTCGTGCAGGGCTCGGCCTTCGGCCAGGGTCCGGCCTTCCGCATCTCCTACGCCACCGCGACCGACCTGCTGGAAGAGGCCGGCCGCCGCATCCAGCGAGCCTGCGGGGCGCTTTCTTAGCAAGCCGCATCGGGCGCGACCGTCAACGTCGCGCCCTGCAGCTCAGCTTCACAACGGATTAGCCGGGTAGAAATCCGCCACGAAAAGCAGAGCATCTTTCTCTGCCCGAGTCGGCTTCTCGAAGCGCAGCCTCATCTTGCGATCCAGCCCCAACATAACGTTGTGGATATCGACGGGCAGCGGAGCGATTGAATCGATCGTGCATCGGGCCTCACCGTTATCTGGCAAGGAGAGGCCAGTACTCAGCTCGAACGTTACGTGATCCTGCGTGGTCACCCTCCTCGCTTCAATCTTGCCGTTCGTGATGACCTCTACCAAGCAGATGAGACTTGCCCCGTTTGGGCACTCCGCATGAAAAATATCGCCTGGGACAAGACGACTTAGCTTAGATTTGCGATCGGCCATGCGCCGATTTCCTACCTAGGACGGATAAGCCATGGCCGAAGCAGCTCCGGTTGCGTGGAACTCGGTTCATTTCCGATTCCGAGCGATTTTACGGCGCACTTCTGGCAAAGAACACGATCTTCGATCCGATACGCGCCGGTTGTACCAAAGTCTCCACCACCAGCGCATCTTTGGCACTTCAAATCGCCGGCAGCAACAGTGTCAAAGTCCCCTGACCCCGGCGTCAGATCACCCGCCCTGCCGGCCGCACCGCTGCCAAGGAATGCCAAGTTGGTCGCTGGCTCTGCCTTAGACGCAGGCCAAGGTGGCGACCAGCTCTCAAGGCCGACACCTCGATTTGTTAGGAAATCGACATCTTCCGGGCTTTGTCGAATTGAACCATCTGGTGCAAGACGGAAGCCCGGAACTTCCTCCTTAGGCTCTCTGACACGAAACCCGGGGACGAACTTGGTCTCTCGAAAGTTGAACATTTGCGATCCCTCACGATGACGACCAACTATACCATAGTTATTTAAAAGAAACCATAGTTATTTTTTGGATTCAAAGGAATGCATTCAGAGGTAGAGGAATCGACAAAGCACCGTTGATTTAACGGTCTTACCCGTCCACTACCGCCGCCGGCAGCAGGATCTCGAAGCACGCCCCACCCCCGGCCCGATTGGTGGCCGAGATCTCGCCGCCCATCTCCTCGACGATGCGCCGGCAGATGCGCAGGCCGAGGCCGGTGCCCTTGCCGCGCGCCTTAGTGGTGACGAAGGCCACGAACAGGCGCGACATCACGTCGGGCGCGATGCCTGGCCCCGAATCCTCGACGGCGATGCGCACCAGCGGCCGGCCGTCCCGCTCGACGGCGCTGGCGGCAATGGAAATGCTGTGGCCGCCGGCATCGCGTGCATTGTTGATCAGGTTGACCAGCACCTGCTCGAGCCGGCCGACATGGCCCAGGACGGCGGGCAGGTCGGCGGGCAGCGACGCCGACAGCGTCGTCTGCTGCTGCCGCAGGCCATGGGTCGTGAGATCGATCGCTCCGCGCACCGCGTCGGCGACCCGGAATGGAACGGCGTCGTCGCCGGCGCTGGCGCCGCGCATGAAGGCCCGGAGGTCGCCGACGATGCGTGCGGCGCGCTCGACCTGATGGCCGATGCGCTCGAGCTTGGTGGCCACGAATGCTGGATCGACCGCACCGCCGCGCTCGGTGGCGTCGGCTAGTTCGTCCTGGGCGGTATGGCAAGCGAGGTCGATCACCTGCAGGGGCTGGCTGAGCTCGTGGGCCACGGTGGCCGCCATCTCGCCGACGGTGGTGAGACGCTCGGCGGCGAACAAGGCGTGCTCGGCCTCGCGCCGCTCGGTTTCGTCGACGCCGAGGAAGGCGATCTGGCGCACCACCCCCGACGAATCGAGGATCGGGCTCGCCGTCATGCTGAACACCCGATGCCGGCCCGACGCGTCGACGAGCGAGCGCGTATACCTGACCGGGTGTACCTGCTCGCCGGCTAGCCATTGCCGGTACACATCCATGTCGAGGGCGGTCCCGACGGTCTCGGTGACCGGCCGGCCGAGCAGGTATTCCTCGGTCACGCCGTGGATGTTCAAGACCTCACGGTTGACGACGGTGACCTTGAGGTCGCGGTCGGTCAGCATCACCCCCGCACCGATCGACTCGACGATCGAGCGCAGGTTGCCCATCTCGTCGGCGAGCCGGCGCTCGAGCTGCACGCGCTCCTCGATGTCACGAACGATGGCGACAATGAGCGACTTGCCGTCCTCTCCCCACACTTTGCGGCAGTTTGCCTCGACGTGTCTCTTCTCGCCGCCGGCCGTGACGACGCGATAGTGGAACTGAACGAGCTCCGGCTTGCCGCCGGCGAGGTTGCCCCGAATGGTCGCGCGCACACTCTGCCTGTCCTCCGCGGCGATGTGATCGAACGCATCGGCACCGACCATCTGCAGGCCCCAGCGATCGGCCGCGGCGGCATTGGCGAAGACGATGCGGTTGCTGCGCGGATCGACCTTGAGCACCACATCGCCCATTGAATCGAGCAGCGCCTGATACTCGGCTCGGGCATGCTCGATTTCGGCCATCTGACGTTCCAGCTGAGCGGTGAGTTCGACGCGCTCCGTCACGTCGCGCATCACGCCCACCGCCGCCACGACCTGGCCAGGGCCCCCTGGCGGCCGGCGATAGCGGCACTCCATGTGACGTATCGATCCGTCAGCCCGCTTGAAGCGCAGATTGATGTGACGCACCGCTTCGTCCGTCGACCGCAGGTGAGCGCGGGCAGCCGCGCTGGCGCGCTCCAGGTCCTCGGCATTCAGGAAATCGGCGAAGCGCTTGCCGACCACCTTTGCGGCCGGCATCTCCAGCAAATCGATGGCGGCGGCGCTGGCGAACGTGAAGACGCCCTTTGAATCGAGCGCGTAGACCATGTCCGACAGCGAATCGACCAGCGACTGGTAGTCGGCCCGAGCGCGCTCGATCTCGAGCTCCTGGTTCTTCAGGTCGGTGACATCGACCCGAAGGCCGACCGTGCCACCGCTCGGTGTCTCTTTCTCCAGCCACTCGATCCAACGATTTTTCGTCGTCTTGCGAAGGTGTCGACTTTCCTTGGAGCGAAAACGCCTGATCCACGACTCCGGCCCCTCGATTACCTCGGCTTCGGTAGCCTCGCCGTTGCGCACACGCGCATAACACAATTCGGCGTAAGTCATGCCAATGGCGCCGGGCCGGGCGAGGCCGGGCGTGATGGCGGCCGCGGCCTTGTTGAACATCACCAGCCGCTCGTCCTTGTCGTAGAACACGACGCCCGCCGGCAGCGCGTCGATCGTCTCCTGAAGCAAATCGCGCGTACGCTCGATCTCCAGCTCGCGATTCTTGAGGTCGGTGACGTCGACCCTGAGACCGACCGTCTGCCCGGACGACGTGAGCTTCTCCGACCATTCGAACCAGCGTTCACCGACGGCCTGGCGCATGATCCACCGGCCCTTGCTGCGGAAACGCGCGATCCATTCCTCGGCGGTATTCTCGAGCGGCGCGCCGAACTCTCCCGACAGCTTGGCAGTCTCGCGCGCCAAGTCCGTGTAGGAGATGCCGATGATGCCGGACCGCTTCAGAACCGGCGTCGACGCCATGGCCGCGGCATTGAACAGAACGAGCCGTTCGTTCTGGTCGTAGACCACGACGCCGGCCGACAGGCTGTCGATCGTCTCCTGCAGGAGGTCGCGCGCCTCTCCGGCGGCCTGCCATTGCCGCTGGTGCTCCATCGAGGCGCGGCCGACCAGCAGGATCAGGACCAGGCCGGCCGAGACGAAGCCCACGGTGCTGAGGGTCAACACCAGGAGCGCCCAGCCGTAGTCGTCGACCAGCTTGCCGATCGGCGCATCCACGCTCTGCGCATCCGCGGCACTCGCCGTATTGAGCTGGCCGAGCAGGACGATCGCCTTGCCCAGCGCCGCACGGTCGAGCAGACGGCTCGGCGGGCTGAATACCTTGATCTCACCCGCGAGCAGGTCGTGCATGGCGGTGGCCTGGACGCAGATCGCGGGCTGGTCGCGCGGCGTCGGATGACGCGCCGCAGGCCCCGGCGAGCGCCGCCTCGAACCGCGTCCAAGCCTTACGCAACGATGCTTCGGCCTCGGCAGGCGGAAGTTGGTCGTAGGTCATGAGATGGACGGAATGCATCAATTGCCGCGTGCTCTGGTCGAGCGCCAGCAGATCGGCTGTCTTGTGTCGCGTGTAGCCTGCCTCGGTGGCATACAATGACAGCGCGATGATGGCCATGGATATGGCACAGCACAGCAGACCGACCGCGCCAGCCGCCGTCGCCCAGATGACACCTCGCGTGCCGAGTGCAAGCCTGGCCTGGTCGGGAAAAGAACGTATGAGGTCGAAAAGCTGCATGACCTTCGGCCGGGCGATTGTTGCCGGACCGCGCAGCCGGACCGTAGACACTATAGAAGCCCCCTGCTCCGGTCGAGAAACCGGAGATACAAACTGTGGTGCACACGGCGGGAGGGGTCACCTCTTTATGGTTCCGTTGTGGATGCATTGCCATTGCGATGAAAATAGGTGGCGATCCGACCGCCGCGGCGGATTCTTTCCGCAGCAGGCTCGACCGGCCACCGCATGGAACGAGCGGCGATAACCCCGCCATTGGTTCCGTTGTGACCACTGTCGGCGCTCATGCTTCTCCACATCGGCCAATTGACTCCCTCCAGCCAGGGTGAAACGATTTCCAGGACAAGACTTCGCTCCGGCCGAGTTCGGTAGCGACCACGTCCGGAGCTTTTGTGCGCAAGAGACTGCGCAAGAAGGAGGACGTTGTCATGAACGACATCAAATCCGAGATCATCCCTGGAGGCAGACCAGGCAGCGGCGCGCACCGCGTGGTGGCGCTGTGCGGGCCGTATCTCTCGGGCAAGACCTCCCTGCTCGAGAGCCTCCTCTTCGCCACGGGGGCCAGCGGCCGGCGCGGGGCCACGCGCGCCGGCACCTCGATCGGCGACGGCGCCGCCGAAGCGCGCAAGCGCGGCATGGGCACCGAGATCAACGTCGCCTCGGTCGATTATCTCGGCGACCAATGGACCTTCCTCGACGTTCCGGGCTCGATCGAATTCCAGCACGATGCCTTCGCGGCGCTCGCCGTCAGCGACGCGGCCGTGGTCGTCTGCGAGCCCTCGCCCGAGCGCGTCGTGGCGCTGACGCCTCTGCTGAAGTTCATCGAAGATCACCACATCCCCCACGTCATTTTCATCAACAAGATCGATTCCGCCGAGGTCCGGGTGCGCGACATGCTGTCGGCGCTGCAGTCCGTCTCGTCGCGCAAGCTGCTGCTGCGCCAGGTGCCGATCCGCCAGGCCGCGTCCGACGGCAGCGAGGAGACGGTGGGCTACGTCGACCTCGTGAGCGAGCGCGCCTATCGCTACAAGTCGAGCGGCGCCTCCGACCTGATCGAGATGCCGGCCGAGATCCTGCCGCGCGAGTCAGAAGCCCGCCGCGAGATGCTGGAAACCCTGTCGGAATTCGACGACCAGCTCCTCGAGCAGCTCATCGAGGACATCGCGCCGGAGAAGTCGCTGATCTACCGCGACCTGCACGACGAGTTCGGTGCCGATCAGATCGCGCCCGTGCTGCTGGGCGCCGGCGATCGCGAGAACGGCGTGCGGCGCCTCCTGAAGGCGCTGCGCCACGACACGCCGTTCGTCGCCGAGACCGCCGAGCGACGTTCGCTGCCGTCCAACGGCGTCGCCGTAACCGAATGCTTCAAGGTCCTGCACCAGGCCCATGCCGGCAAGCTCTCGCTCTGCCGCGTGTGGTCGGGGACCCTGGCCGAAGGCCAGAGCGTCGGCGGCCAGCGCATCGGCACGCTGCTCAGGCCGTTCGGCCAACGCCTCGACAAGATCGGCGAGGCCAAGGCCGGGGAGATCGTGGCGCTCGCCAAGGTCGATGCGCTGTCGGCCGGCCACTCGCTGTCGGCCTCGGGCATCGCCGCGACCGAGGATTTCCCCAAGGCCGACACACCGGTATTCGCCCTGTCGCTACGGGCCAAGAACCGCAACGACGAGGTCAAGCTGTCGGGCGCCCTGCACAAGATCGTCGAGGAGGATCCATCGCTGTCCTACGAGGCGCGTGCCGAGACCCACGAGCTGCTGCTCAAGGGCCAGGGGGAGATGCACCTGAAGGTCGCCGTCGACAAGCTCGCCGGGCGCTACAACGTCGCCGTCGATACCGAGACGCCGCGCGTTGCCTATCGCGAGACCATCCAGGGCGGCATGCAGCAGCATGCCCGCTACAAGCGCCAGACCGGCGGCCACGGCCAGTTCGCCGACATCAAGGTCGAGATCAAGCCCCTGCCGCGCGGCTCGGGCTTCCGTTTCGTCGACAAGATCGTGGGCGGCGTGGTTCCGCGCAACTTCATCCCGGCCGTCGAGGAAGGCCTGGTCGACTACCTGAAGGAAGGTCCGCTCGGCCAGCCGGTGGTCGACCTCGAAGTCACGCTGTTCGATGGCCAGTATCACTCGGTCGACAGCTCGGAAATGTCGTTCAAGATGGCGGCGCGCATCGCCATGAGCGAGGCCATGCCCAAGTGCAAGCCGGTGCTGCTGGAGCCCATCCTCAAGGTGACGGTGGCGGCGCCGAACGACGCCACGCCGCGCATCCAGCGCCTGATCTCCGGCCGTCGCGGCCAGCTCCTGGGCTACGACGCGCGCGAAGGTTGGAACGGCTGGGACGAGGTATCGGCGTTGATGCCCGAGGCCGAGATTGCCGACATGATCGTCGAGATCCGCTCGGTCACCCAGGGTGTAGGCACCTTCCACACCGAGTTCGACCATCTGCAGGAGCTGGTCGGTCGGACCGCGGACCGCATCGTCGAGGAGACCAAGAAACGCGCCGCCGCCTGACGGCCGGTCACAAGGCAGTGAAGCCGCCCGTGGGCGGCTTCACGCCGCCA
>JAEWIV010000281.1 GCA_023386865.1 Pseudomonadota bacterium | reverse complement strand
ACCTACGAAGGCGGCTTCGGCAAGCGAATGCTGGGCGAAGCCGCCGAGATGACGCCCGACACGGTTGTGTGGATCGCCTCGATGACCAAGGCTGTCACGGGCGCCGCCGCCATGCAGCTCGTCGAACGGGGCAAGCTGTCGCTCGATGAACCGGCCAAGGAGGTGATCCCCGCGCTGGGCGAGGTCGGCGTGCTCGACGGCTTCGATGCCACTGGCAAACCCAAGACCCGCAAGGCCCGGCGCGACATCACCCTCCGCCATCTCCTCACCCACACCGCGGGCTTCGGCTACGACATCTGGAGCCCCGAGATTGCCAAGTACATGGAGGCGATGGAGGTGCCAGGCGTCATCTCCTGCCAGGACAAGGCGCTGACCACGCCGTTGCTGTTCGATCCCGGCGAGCGCTGGTTCTATGGCATCAACATCGACTTCGCCGGCAAGATGGTCGAGACGGCAAGCGGCCAGAAGCTCGGCAAGTACATGCAGGCCAACCTCTTCGGCCCGCTCGGCATGGACAGCACCGCCTTCCGCATCACCGACGACATGCGCAAGCGCCTGGCCCGTATCCATCACCGCGGCGCCGACGGCGCGCTGACACCCGATCCTTCGATCGAGATCCCGCAGGAGCCCGAGTTCGAGATGGGCGGCGGCGGACTCTACAGCACCGCAGGCGACTACCTGAAGTTCGTGCGCATGATGCTGAACCAGGGCAAATCGGACAAAGGCGAGGCCGTGCTGAAGCCCGCCACCGTCGCCGAGATGTCGAAGAACGCCATGGGCGACGCCAAGGTCTGCCTGCTCAAGACCGCCAACCCGCCCTTCTCCAACGACGCCGAGTTCTTCCCCGGCATGGACAAGCAGTGGGGCCTCTCCTTCATGATCAACAACGAGGGAGCGCCGACCGGCCGCTCCGCCGGGTCGCTGGCCTGGGCGGGACTCGCCAACACCTACTACTGGATCGATCAGAAGAAAGGCGTGGGCGGCGTCTATGCGACCCAGGTCCTGCCCTTCGCCGACGTGAAGTCGCTGCCGCTGTTCTACGCCTTCGAAAGCGCGGTGTACGGGCAGTAGGCGGGCCGGCGACCAAACAGGCGCGCCGGCCATTCCGGCGCGCGTTTGCGGTTCGATCTCGCCGATCTCCATAGTTGTATTGTCCAATTGTCACACCACCGATCAACCGACCGTCGGTTGCGCCACGACGCCACCAATAGGAACTTTGGCTATAGAGAATTATAACTACAGTTAATAACGAATGCAAGACGATTCCGGGCCTTGGACGCACCTCAGGTAATTTTTTCGTCCCATAAGGCGCAAACAGTCCTGCTGGCAGTGCAGGCACTTTTGCCCCTTCAGGGTTTCGCCTGTGGCCTCATCAGCAGGCAGCCGCTCAAGGAACCGCAGGCTGGTTGCGATGCTTGCGAGGGGACTGGCGGAAGTGTCCTGCTCGACGAAGAGATGCTTCACGCCAATGAGAAGCGCCGTGCGGACGATCCGCTCAAAGTCCAGGGCGCCGGCACCCACTTCCACCGTCGAGCCGTCGGAGCCGAGGTCCTTCAGGTGCACAAGCAGGATCCGATCCTGCCCATCCCTGAGACATTGCACCGGGTCGAGCCCGGCCTTGGCGACCCAGTAGACATCGACCTCGAGCTTGACGTCGCTCGGGTCGGTTTCCGTCATCATCAGACCGAACGGTGTCGTGCCGTCGTCGAACGGCACGAACTCGAAATCGTGATTGTGATAGGCCAGCACCAGGCCTCGGCTGCGGGCGGCCTGCCCGATCGTGGTCAGCGTCCGGCAGACCCTTTTCCAGTCGCCTGCTGTCCGGCGATCTTCGGCATCCACCGACGGACACACCAGATAGCTCACACCGACAGTGCGTGCCTCTTCGACAACGGACGCGAAATCTCCCCGCAGCCTTTCGTAGCTTGCATGCATCGACGGCGCCGTCAGTCCGTAACGCCCCAAGCTCGCGCTCATGGTATCCGCCGTGACGCCGGGCAGTCCGGCGAGTTCGACCTCCCGGTAGCCCATGGCCGCGATGCGACCGAGCGTCCCCTCCGTGTCCGCGCGGAGGGCGTCCCGTACCGTGAAAAGCTGCAATCCGCGAAGCCACGCCCGGTGCGACTGAGCCTGGACTCCCGATGGCAGCGCAGCGCCGGCCAGCGCCGACAAGATGGATCGCCTTGTAAGGCTTCGCTCCATCGGCTGCCGCTAACGAGGCGCAAGCTGCTCGATCAAAGAGTTCGCGACGTTGGCCATCGCCGTGAAGGCCCCGACGCTGAACTGGTTGATGGCAGCGAACACGCCGACACCGCGCGTCGGGGCAAATGCGGCATAAGTGAAGACGCCTTGCAGTCCCCCGGCCTTCTGCAGGATCAAGGGTCGATTGCCTTTCGGCGCCATGACGATCCAACCCAGGCCCATCGCGTCCATGTGCCCTGCCTCGTCGAAGCCCGCGACGGGATCGAGGCCGTCGCGGGGAATGTAGGCGGCATGATCGAGCAACCGGATCTCTGCGCCCTGCGGTGAGAAGCGATCCAGGTGCCAGGCGAGCCAGCGCAGCATGTCGTCCGATGTCGAATAGAGGCTGCTTGCGCCTGCCATCACCGCCGTGGCCTTCACGTCCGGCATCGGCTTGCCGTCGAAATTGTGCCCCTGCATCAGCCGCGCGGCATCGCCGTCGCGCAGCGCCAGCACGGTGTCCTTCAATCCCGACGGGTCGAGCACAAGCTGCTTGAGAAGCTGCTCGTAAGGCCTGCCGGCAGCATGCGCGAGTGCTGCGGCGAGCAGGTCGAAAGCGAAATTGGAATAGAGTCCGCCTGCGCCCGGCGTGAACAGCAGCGGATCGGACTGAAGGCCCTTCATATAGGCCTCCTGGGTAAGGGTCCGAAACGGGTCGTCGGCCGGCCCGGGAGGCCGGTCGACCTCACGCGGCAGGCCGGAGGTATGAGTCGCGAGTTCGATCAGCCGTATGGGACGGCCACCCCGCTCCGGGATCTTCACCGGCCAGCCGAGACGGTCCTGCAGATGGTCGGTCAACCGCACGGCACCCTGCGCGACCAGGCTCGCCAGGACCTGTCCGGTATACGCCTTGGTGATGGACCCGATGCGCATCATCGTCTGCCCGTCGGGTTCCTTGCCGGAGCCGCGGGAAGTCTCGCCGAAGCCGAAGACCGCCGTCTTGCCCGAGCGCACGGCGCCGATGATCAAGCCGGGAACACGAGCGTCCATGAACAGCATGGCGCCGTTGAATCCCACGACCTCGTTGAGGAGCTTGTCATCGGCTCTTGCCCCCGTACACGCGAGTGCAGCGCTGGATGCCGACAAGGCAATAAAGTGCCGGCGCCGCACGAATTCCGTCATCCGATTGCCTCGCTGAGCATTCACAGCGACAAGACTGAGCGAATAGGCCGACCTTTGGCAAGAACACCCGCGGTCACGTACGGTATCGCCCGACCGCCGCGATGGCTGCGCGGGTCTACTTCGTTTGCGTCGGCTGCCGACCTTGCTGGCGCTTGACCTCGTTCTCCTCGCTGACGGCGGACGGACCACCGTAATAGCGATAGACGTCGCTGTAGCCGAAATCGCCGAAGCCCTCATCCCGGTCTGCCGCAGGCGCCGCGCTGGAGCTGGTAGGCGGGCCAGCGCAGGCCGCAACGGATGTGGGCAGGAGGGCGAGGACGAGCAGCCCTGTCGTGCTGCGCATTGATACGCTCCTTCGAGGCGCCCCGCCCGTTGAACGAAATAGGCATGGCAGGAGCCGCTCGCAAGGTGCGCGAGGCCATGCCGAGAGCATGGCCTCCGTCGTGGCAAAGGCCCAGACTACTGGGCTGCCACCGCCTGGGCCTCGGGCTTGAGGGCTGCCGCCAGTCGGGATGCGTTGCGCAGGGCGACCGCCGTGATGGTCAGGTACGAATTGGCGCTGCCCTGATGCGGCCAGATCGCCGCGTCGGCGCAGCTCAAGTTGCCGATCCGCCAGAAGCGTCCGTCGGGATCGGTCACGGACGAGGCCGGATCGCGGCCCATGCGCAAGCCGCCGAACTCGTGGAGGGCCGAGCCCGCCGCATTCTCCTCGGTCCGAACCACCTTGCCGCCGAGCGCCTCGGCGACGTCATTGGTGAACAGCGCCATCTGCGCCAGCGTCTGGCTGTCACCCGGGCTGCGATCGTTGACGATACAGTAGTCGCGCATCGACTTTCCGTCGCCGCACAGCACCATGCGCCCTGCCTCCTCGGCCTTGCTGATGCCGAAGCAGTAGAACAGCACGTACCGTCCGCCAGCGTCGCCATCGAGCCAACAGGTCGCGTGCAATGGGCTGTACCAGGTCTCCTGGAACATGCCCTGGAGCTGGGCGTGGAAGGGCCGCTTCTCCGTCGGCGGAATGAAGATATAGAGCGACTTCTCGTTCAAGGGCTCCGGCAACTCGAACACGGCCTGGCGGAACAGATGGTCGCCCATATAGCGGCCGACCATGGGATCGCCGTCGCCCAGCCCCGACGCCATGGCGAGCCGCGTCGACTGCATGCAGCCACCGGCCAGCACGACATGACGGGCCGGGATGGCGTAGGTCTCGCCTTTCCTGTCGCGTACCTTGACTGAGCGTACCCGATCGCCTTCGACGACCAGCTGCAGCGCCTCGGTCTCGGCTGCAAGGCTGAGGCTCGCACCCTTCTCGATTCGCCCGAAATAGGGACAACGCAGGAGGCGCGAGACCGAGGAGTCGAAGCCGAGCGACATGCGCCCACCGTGAACCGCGCGCGTGTCGACGCAGAGCGGCGCATGGGTGGCCGGAATGCCATGGTCGGCACAGCGGGCCAACAGGCGATCCTGGGCGGCGTGGCTCATGAAAGCTGGTGCCGCGTTGTCGGTCTCGCAGCCGGACACGCCGATCAGCTGTTCGGCCTTGGCGTACCAGCCGCGCATCTCGTCGGCACCGTACGGCCAGTCGGTGAAATCCTCGTCGCGAAAGCGCGGCGTGCAGCCGCCCCAGAACACCGTACGGCCACCGACCACCGACCATGCATTGTTATTGGTCTTGGCACTCTGTGCCTTCGCCGCCGAGACCTCCTTCTCCGACGTCCACACCGTGCCGTAACGCACCAGGTCGTGGATCTGCGGGACGATGTCCTCGCGGTTGGCGAAGGGACCGGACCCGACATGCTCGGTCAGGACCAGCGGACCGGCCTCGATGATGGCGACCTTCAGCCCGCGTTCGGCGAGTTCGATGGCAGTCGTGACGCCGCTGGTGCCGCTGCCGATGACCAGGCAGTCGATGGCGGCACCGGCGATCGCGCGAGCGTCGCTCAACAGGATGGGAGCGAGCGGATGCATTACTCGGCCGCCTTCAGATGGGTCGTTGCGAAGGCGTTTCCGACCTTGCGGAAGGCCGCGACGATATCCGCGACGTCATTGTCGCTGAGCACCGAGGAGACCGTGAGCAGAGCGGCGCGGTTGCTGAGGTCGTCGCAAACGGGCAAGGCGCCGCGCTCGTAGCTGTAGCCGGCGGCGAAGGCGTTCGACGGATGGGTCCAGGGGAAGCCGTCATGGGCGTTGGAGCGCTTCTTCACCAGGCTCGGAATGTTGAAGTACCAGTGCATGCCCCACTCGCGCATGGTGATGCAGGTCAGGCTGCCCTCCGGCCCACGCACGCCTTCGGCCCGGATGGCGTCGACGAAGCGCTGGCAAGCGTCGGCCGTCGGATAGACGGTGATCAGCACCGGCCCGGTGTCGCCTGCGGGATCGTCGACCTCGCGCAGGCTGATGCCGGGGATGTCCTTGATGGCCTCGCGGATCTTCCACTTGGCCTGGCGCATCTTGCCGGTGATGGTGCGCACCTTGCGCATCTGGGCGAGCGCCATGGCGCCGGCAAGCTCGGACATGCGGCTGCCGGTGCCCCAGTACTGGTAGCGCTCATCGGACGGATCGAGCCGGCCCTCCTCGTTGCGCGCATAGCCGAGGTCATGCAGCGCCGTGCAGCGCTTGTAGAGGTCCTCGTCCTCGGTGACGATCAGCCCGCCCTCGCCGCTCGTCATGTTCTTGTTGAGCTGGAAGGAGTAGATGCCGATGTCGCCGAAGGACCCCGCAGGGCGGCCCTTCAGCGTGGCGCCGATCGCCTGGGCGCAATCCTCCAGCAGGCGCAGGTTGTGCTTGCGGCAGATCGCGGCAATGCGATCGTTGCGACCCATGACGCCGCTCATGTTTACCGTCAGCACCGCCTTGCTGCGCGGGCCGATCTTGCGCTCGAGGTCGGCCGGATCCATGCAGAAGCTGCCGTCGATGTCGACCAGGCGCGGGATCGCGCCGGTGCGCACGATGGCGCTGATGCAGGCCACCCACATGTAGCCCGGGACCAGCACCTCGTCGCCCGGCCCGACGCCGAACGCAGCCAGCGCGATGTGCAGTGCCGCGCTGCCGCTGTTGACGCCGAGCGCATGCTTGTGACCGAAGGTCGAGCACCATTCCGCCTCGAGCCGGTCGACCATGCCCTGGGCGTTCAGCCCGTAGAAGCGGAAGGGACTGCGCGCATCGATCACCTGGTTGACCAGGCGCTTCTCCTCCTCGTCGATGTAGTAGGCACCGGGCAGTTCCCACGGCAACGGCGTGGAACGAACCGGCGTGCCGCCGTCGATCGCCAGCCGGTTGGACAGATAGCGCGAGTCTGTAGCCATAGTAGTCTCCCCTGCTCCTGAACTAACTTACACCAACTCCCCGCATCACCAACTGCGATTGCCTCCATGCGGTCGTGCCCGGACATGCGCCAGGTGGGCCAGGCCGATGAAGGCCGGCATCGGGTGCACGATGACGGCCGTCGGAATGTGCGCGAGATAGCTCGACATGCGTCCCTTGGCCTCGAAGCGCTCGCGGAAGGCGGAAGCGCGCAGGAAATCGGTGAAGCGCGGGGCGATTCCCCCGCCGATGAACACGCCGCCGCGCGCGCCCAGCGTCAGCGCGATGTTGCCCGCGGCACTGCCGAGGAAGGCGCAGAACAGTTCCAGCGCCTCGCGGCTCACCTTGCAGTCGTCAGCCAGCGCATGGGCCACGATCTCGCTGCTGTCGCGTTCCGGCACCGACGCGTCGTCGACGCGGGCGATCGCGTGGTAGAGCTGGATCAGGCCCGAGCCGGAGAGGACCCGTTCGACCGAGACGTGGTGGAATTGCTGTCGCAGTGCAAGGATGATGGCGTCCTCGCGCCGATTCTCGCTCGGGAGCGTGGCATGGCCGCCTTCCGTGACGAGCGGGACCTCGATGTCGCCGGCAAACGCCATGGCCGCGAGGCCAAAGCCGGTGCCGGGGCCCATCACCGCCATCGTGCCGCGGTCGCCGGCGCGCGATGTGCCCAGCGTCACGATATGATCGGCGCGCAAGGCGGGCAGCGCCCAGGCCAGTGCCTCGAAATCGTTGATCACGGCCACGTCGCTCATCCCGAGCCCCTTGGCGATGCGTTCGGAATCGACGATCCAGGCGGCATTGGTTAGAGCGACCCGGCCGCGATCGACAGGGCCGGCCGCCGCGATCAGGGCCCGCTTCGGCGAGTGGCCATCGGCCGGACCCGACAGGAACTGGCGCGCCGCCTCGACGGGCGAGGCGTAGTCGGAAACGGCGTAGGTCTCGGAGACGGCGACCTCGGTCCCGTCCAGCAGCGCGAAACGGGCGTTGGTGGCGCCGATATCGGCGATCAAAGCGGAGGCGGTCGTCGTCATGCGTCGGTACCTCGTTGCCTGCAGCGATGGTCCCGATCAGCCGGCCGAGGAACGGGCAGGAAGCGGCATGCCCAGATCGCGCACCGCCCGGCCAGCGGCCAGGTTGGCCTCGATCAGTTCCAGCGAACGGCCTCGGGTCTCGGGCACCAATGCCAGAACGAAGGCCAGGGCGGCAATGCTGATCAGTCCGTAGAACCCGAACACCAGTGCCACGCCGAACGCCTCGACCAGCACGGGAAAGGTCAAGGAGACCAGGACATTGACTCCCCAGGCCGTCGCCGAGGCGATGCCCATGCCCGCGCCGCGCAATGCCAGAGGAAACAGTTCCGCCATGAGGACGTAAGGCAACGGCCCGAGGCTGATGCCGAAAGCCAGGACGAACAGGCCAAGGCACGTCACCGCAGCCACGTTCGACCAGTCGGCGCCCTGCCCAACCGCCAGGGCGCCGGCGAGCACGAGCAGGCTGGCCGCCATCGGCACCAGCCCGCCGATCAGCAGCGGCCGCCGTCCCAGCCGGTCGATCAGGGCCATGGCGATGATGGTCGCGATCACGTTCACTATGCCGATGCCGACCGTGGCCAGGATCGGCCCGAAGGTGCCGCCGAAGCCGACCTCGGCGAAGATCGTCGGCGCGTAATAGAGGATCGCGTCAATGCCGCTCAGGTTGGCGAAGGCGAACAGCCCCGTCGCCAAGATCAGCACCATGAGGTTTCGTCCGACGAACAGCGCCTGCCAACGCACCTGGGCGGCGGCGGGCTCCGGGTCGGGCAACGGCTCGCCGCGCCCGCCGGTCAGGCGCAAGTGCGCGCGCTCGGCATCGGCCCTGCGGCCGCGCAGCAGATACCAGCGCGGGCTTTCCGGAACGGCGACCAGCACGAGCAGCAACAGCACGCCGGGCGCCGCGCCGACGACCAGCATCGACGGCCAATCCTTGGCCGGCGTCCAGGCGGCGCCGGCAAGATAGGAGACCAGGATGCCGATCGTGATCATGAGCTGAACGGTCGACACCAGCGCCCCGCGCATGCGCGCGGGCGCGGTCTCGCTGACATAGAGCGGCCCCACCATGGTCGCGGCGCCGACGCCGAGCCCGCAGACGGTGCGCCAGACCAGCCACGGCACGAACGAATCGGCCCAGGCCGAACCGACGCTTCCGGCGATGAACAGGATCGCGGTGGCGAACAGCATCGGCCGTTCGCCGGTTCGCGGGATGAGAGCGCCGGCGAGCAGCGCGCCGATGAACCCGCCGAGCAGCACCGAGGACACGGCGACGCCCTGCATGAAGGCGCCGAGAGCGAAGTCCTGGGTGATGAAGGCCAGCGCCGGCGCGATGACGGCCGTGTTGTAGCCGATGAGCAGACCCGACATCGACCCCACCATGCCGATGAGGAAGATCGTGGACGATGGCGTCGATGCCGAAGCGTCGCTCATGCCGGAACGGCAGGCCAGCGGTAGGGCACGTCGGCGGCGTCGGACGGCTTGCGGTCCGATTCCGCAGGATCGTTGGGCAGGTCCGAGCAGTTGGCGATGATGGAGACGCCCGGCGCCAGCCCCTGGATGCCGTACCACAGCAGCGGCGGTATGGTGAGCAGGGCGTAGTCGGCTTCGCCCTCGCCGAGCCGGAAGTCCTCCAGCCGGCCGTGCGTCGGGCTGCCGGCGCGATCGTCGTAGATGACCACCCGGATCGTGCCCGACGGCACGGCGTAGTTCAGCGTCTTCTCGCGGTGCCGGTACCAGCCCTTCACCTTGCCCTGGTGAATGCCGGAAAAGTAGATCTCGCCGAAGGCGCGGAAGTGCGGATCGTCGTTGCGCAGCATGTGCATCGTGCGGCCGCGGTCGTCGATGAACTGCCGCAGCGGACGGCGCACGACCCCGTCAATCACGACCCGCCGCCTTCCAGTCCTGGCCGTACTTCTCGATCTGCGAATCGGTGAGCGCCGGGATGTCGGCCCCCTCCGTGTAGCGGCGATACCAGCTCACCGTCTCGCCGATCGAATCCGGGTAGTTCCAGGTCGGGCTCCACTTCAGGTAATGGTTGGCGCGGTCGCAGTTGAGCTGCAGCCAGTGGTCCTCGTGCGGTGCGTTGGGATCGCGCTCGATCTTCACCTGGCCGCTGCCCCAGTAGCGGATCACGTCCTGCACCACCTCGCCGACATTCTTGTTGGCGCTGTTGTTGGGCCCGAAATTCCAGCTTTCGCAGAAATCGGCGCCCTTGGGCCCGCCGAGCTCACGTCCGAGATGCAGGTAGCCGCCCAGCGGCTCCAGCACGTGCTGCCACGGGCGGGTCGATTCGGGATGATGGATTTCGATCGTCTCCTTCTTGCGCAAGGCGCGGATGCAGTCGGGAATGAGCCGGTCCTTCGCCCAGTCGCCGCCTCCGATCACGTTGCCGGCGCGCGTCGAGGCGGCGTTGACCCGCTTCGATTTCGAGATGAATGACGTCCAGTAAGCGGCGTACACCAGCTCGGCGCAGCCCTTGGACGCGCTGTAGGGATCGCGCCCGCCCAGGACGTCCGTCTCGCGGTAGCCCCATTCCCAGTCGACGTTGCGGTAGCACTTGTCGGAGGTGATATAGACCAGCGTGCGCACGCTGTCGGCCTTGAGCACGGCCTCGCAGACGTTCACGCCGCCCATCACGTTGGTCTCGAAGGTGCCGTGCGGATCGCGGTAGGCCTCGCGCACCAGCGCCTGCGCCGCGAGATGGAAGACGATGTCGGGCTTGGCCTCCGTCATGGCGCGCGTGAGGTGATCGCGATCGCGCACGTCGCCTTCGACGTGCCTGAGCTTCTTGGCCAGCCCCAGCAGCTCGAAATGGCTCTCGTCGTAGGCCGGCGGCAGGGCGTAACCGGTCACGTTGGCGCCGAGCTTCAGCAGCCAGGCCGACAGCCACGAACCCTTGAAGCCGGTGTGGCCGGTCACGAAGACGTTCTTACCTTTATAGAAATTTCCAAACATGTCGAAAGCCTCTGGCAGTGCGTTCAGGATTTCAGGCTGTGGCCGGGGCCGGCGCCTTGAGCTTGGTGTCGAAGCGCCACGGCGCCTGGTTGTTGTCCCACATCTTGTTGAGGTCCTGGACGTCCTTCTTCATGTCCATGCACTTCCAGAAACCGTCATGGTGGTAGGCCATGAGCTGCCCGTCCTTGGCCGCCTGCTCGAGCGGCTCGCGCTCCAGCACGGTATCGCTGGACTTGATGTACTTCAGGAAGTCCGGCTCCATCACGAAGAAGCCGCCGTTGATCCAGCCTTCGCTGTCGATCGGCTTCTCGCGGAACGCCTTGACCGTGTTGTTCTTGGTGGTCTCGACGACGCCGAACCGCGCCGACGGCCGCGCCAGCGTCATGGTGACGAGCTTGCCGTGGCCGCGATGGAATTCGAGCAGCTTGTTGATGTCGATGTTGCTCACCCCGTCGCCGTAGGTGCACATGAACGTCTCGTACCTCAGCAGCGGCGCGAGCCGCCGCAGCCGGCCGCCGGTCATGGTGTTGAGGCCGGTGTTCATCAGCGTCACCTTCCAGTCGAGGATGGTGCGGTTGATCGTCGACTTCTCACCGGTCGCCATGTCGATCGTGAAGTCCGAGTGAAGCGTATAGTAGTTGAGGAAGTACGACTTCACCCTGTCGGCCTTGTAGCCGAGCGCCAGCACGAAGTCCTTGTGATCGTAGTGAGCGTAGATGCCCATGATGTGCATCAGCATGGGGATGCCGCCGATCGGCACCATGGGCTTGGGGATGTCGTCGGTATACTCGGAAAGGCGAGTGCCGAAGCCGCCGGCCAGGATAACAGTTTTCATCGTCATGCCCCCTTTGATGCAGGTCACTTTGGTCGTTTCTGCAAGCTGAAGACGAGCCAGCTCGTCGTCATGAGCGCCAGCGCCACGAAGATCGGCGCGCCCTCGCTCAGCCCTTCGAGCCAGCCGCCGAGGAACGAGACGCTGCCGAACGACAGCGAATTGATGGCCGCGGTGATGCCCATCACCTCCCCCTTGGTGTCGTCGGTGGCGGTATCGGTGAACAGGATGATCAGCGCGCCGTAGCTCACCGCCACGGCCACCGAGATCGGCAGGATCAGGACCCATTGCACCAGCATCGACGGCGCGAAGGCGCTGGCGGCGATCAGGACCGACGTGGCGACGAGGCTGCCGTTGGTGATGGCGCGGGTCGAGCAGTATTTGGTCAACAGCGGCATGGCCACCGCGAAGCTCACGCAGAAGCCCACGCCCATGACCGACATGAAATAGCTGGCGTCCTTGCCGCTCACGCCATAGCGATCGAGCAGGAACACCGGGATGAAGTAGAAATAGGCTCCCCACGCCAGCTCCTGCAGCAGGAACACCCAGGACACGTCGCGCAACGCGCCGGGCCTGGAGAAGGCCGCGCCGAAGCTCTTGAAGCCGCTGATCAGCGACAGGGGCGACGATGACGATGCGAGCTGGCGGCGATCGTGGAACAGCAGGACCAGCATCACGACGTTCACGGCGGCCACCGCCGCGGTGGCGTAGAGCGGTGTCAGCAGGTTGAACCAGGGCAGGATCGCGGAGTCCGACAGGAAGCCGCTGAGCGCCGGTCCGACGACGAAACCGAGCGAGGAGCACAGCAAGCCCATGCTCAGCCAGAAGTCCTTGCGCTCGGGCCGGCAGACATCGACCACGGCGGCCAGCGAAACCGCCTGGCTCGCCGCGGTGAGGCCGCCGACGATGCGGCCCGCCATCAGGAGCGCGATCGACCCCCAGGCGAAGGCCGCCGAGATCACCACGTAGCTCGCGGCGATGCCCGCGGCGCAAACCAGCAGGATCGTCTTGCGCCCAAGGCGGTCCGAGAGCTGGCCCAGGATCGGTGCCCCGAAGAAGGTCATGATCGGGTAGAGGCCGGTGGCGATGCCGTAGACCAAGTGCCGGTCGGTCGGCGACAGACCCTTCTGGATGGCGGCGTCCGAGCCGTCGGCAAGCGCCGACGCCAGCAGCGGCGTCAACATCGCAAAGCCGATGGCGTCGACCAGGATCAACAACAGCAGCGGCGCGGCCGCCGCGAGAGTCGAGGCCGTCGTCGGCTCGGCCGCAGCCTTGATGTCAGTACTTCTTGCCACCGCGCCCCTGCCAGTCGCTCAGCTTCTCGGGCTCGACCGACTTCACCGAGGTGTCATAGACGCCTTCCTTGTACTTCAGGTTGCAAACCACGCTGCCGCCATCGGTCGTGTAGATCGGCGCTTCCTTCTTGTCCTTGAAGTCGTCGGACGAGCGATGGATGACGCCGAGCGGGGTGTGCGGCAGATACGGCTCGACGAACCGCTTGGTCGCCTTGTCGTAGAGCGGCAGGCTCTGATGGCACAGCCAATTGCAGGTCGCCGGCAGGAACTGGATGTTCTTCTTGTCGGGCTGGGCGAAATGGAAGAGCTCCGGATGCTCGAACACGGCGAGGTTGAGCGCGGCCTGCTCGATGCAGTGGTGATGACTCTTGGCCAGCGACGTCTGGATGTTGTCGGCCCACATCTTCCAGATCGGCGACTCCTTGGGCATGGCGAACACGCCGGCATTCAGGATGGGGTAGAAGCTGTACTTCTTGACGTATTCCGGTCCCCACGTGCCGCCGTAGAGCTCGACGACGAAGTCGTGGAATTCGTTGCTCGACGTATAGTTGTTCGTGTAGGCGCGATGGATCTCCGGCGCGATGGCGAGCGCGGCGGTCTCGGCGGACTTGAGGTAGGTCTCCACGGCCGACCAGTCCTGCACCCACGCGTCGGCGTCGAGGTGCATGTAAATGTCATAGCCAGGGAAATATTTGGGCAGCAGGGGCTTGGCCAGGATCGCCCGGAAGGGATCGCGCATGCCGCTCTTTTCGGTGAGCCCGTACTCCCACTTCGGCTTGACGACGTTGTTGACGTAGCCGCTTAGCCAGGCGAGCTGGTCGTCGGTCAATCCGAGATCATACAAGGAGATGTCGATATCCTTGCTTTGCGGATTGTCCCTGACGGACAGGATCATCCCTTGGAGAAAATGGAAGTATTCGGCCGACGATGCGGTGGCGATCGTGATTTTCTTGCTCAAGGTGACTCTCCGAAGACTGAGGCGCTAGGGGATCGCGAAGCGGCCGTGCCGCTCGCAGCAGGAAAGTCCATCTGCCGGCCGGACGTCGCAGACCTCGAACATGCGACGGCGAGCACGACATCTGTCGGACTGAAATTCGTTTCTGATGTGCCCCGCCGTGAGTGACTGCCGATCACAAAATCTGCAGATGAATCTGCGCGGTTGAAGTTATTCTTTGCGACGCCGAAAGGGTAGTGTTAAGTTGCATTGTCGTTGCGGGGGAAAAAACGATGACCAGTTTTTACTGCCAGGAGCTGTCACGCAGTGACGGCCGCAATGGCCGCGAGAATAAGCGGGCGACTGTTTCATCGTACGATTGATCACGGCGGAGAGCGCAACGTGCGCACGCTGCTGACGCCATTTCTCTCCGGATTTCGTGCGTCGCTCGGGCTGGCGCTGGTGCTGCTGCTGGCGGCTGTCACGGCGGCCAGCGCCGAGATCGTGCGCCGACCTGCCGAGCCGCGGGTATTCGGCGACATGGAATGGCGCAACAAGCTCTTCGACAAGGGCGTGGATCTGCAGCTGGTCTACGTCAGTGAGACCGCCTACAACTTGGGCGGCGGCGTGCGTCAACTCGTCGACTACACCGACCAGGTCGCCGTCGGCACCACCTTCGATCTCGAGCGCATCGTCGGCCTGAAGGATGCGGTGATCCAGATCACCTACACCTCGCGCGCCGGCCGCAACCTGGTCGACGATGCCCAGCTCGGCACCTTCCAGCTCGTTCAGGAAGTCTGGGGCCGCGGGCAGACGGTCCGCCTGACCCAGATGTGGTTCGAGCAGAAGTACTTCAACGACCTGATCAACTGGAAGTTCGGCCGCGTCTCGATGGGCGGCGACTTCGCCACTTTCCCCTGCGATTTCCAGAACCTGACCTTCTGCGGCTCGCAGCCCGGCAACATCGCCGGCGGCTACATCTTCAACTGGCCGATCAGCCAGTGGGGCACGCGCGTCAAGGTCAACCTCGAAGGGTTCGGCCATTATCAGATCGGTGTCTACGATCAGAACCAGCAGTATCTCGGCTACGAAAACAAGCTCTGGCCGGTATGGTATCAGGGCTCGACGGGCGTGCTGGTGCCGGTGGAGCTCGCCTGGAATCCCAAGTTCGCCGGTGGCCGCCTCGAAGGCAGCTACAAGGTCGGCGCCTGGTACTCGTCCGGCCAGCAGCCGGACACCATCTACGACTACAACGGCAATCTGATCGCGTTTACGCACCTTCCTGCCGCGACGCGCACCGGCATGTACGGCGTCTATGTCGCCTTCCAGCAGCAGATCACACGCATCAGCGACAAGGACCCCAACCGCGGCCTGCGGCTGTTCTTCAACGCCGCCTTCGCCGACACCGTGACCGCGACCACCGATCGGCAGATCGCGGGCGGGTTCTGGTATGTCGGCCCGTTCGAAGCGCGGCCCAACGATTCCATCGCCTTCGCCGTCGGCACGACCCATCAGAACGAGCGCATCACCCAGGTCGCGATGCTGCAGAACGCGCTCGGGCTCGGACCGGTGCCGGTCAAGGACTCCGAGTATGTCTTCGAGTTGGACTACACCTTCGTGCCCGTCCCCGGATTCCAGATCCGCCCGAACCTCCAATACATCTACAGCCCGGGCGGAAGCGTCATCAACAAGGACGTCTGGGTCTTGGGCCTAAAGACGGTCATCAACTTCTGAGGTCAAGCCGATGATCTACTTCCTCGCTGGTGTCGCGGCGATCGCCGGGTTCCTGTTCGGCTATGACGAGGGCGTCATAGCGGTCGCCGAGCCGCTGCTCGCCAAGGACTTCCCGATGTCGCCGGCTGTCCGCGGTTTCATGACTGCCGCGGTGCCGCTGGGCGCACTGATCGCGGCGATCTTCGCCGGGCCGATCGTCGATCGCTTCGGCCGCCGTCGCGTGCTGATGTTCGCCGCCGCCCTGTTCACCGTCGGCGCCCTGATTGCCGGAACCATCACCGCGGTCTGGATGCTGGTGGCAGCCCGCCTCGTGCTGGGCATCGCCATCGGCCTCGCCGCAGTCGGCGCGCCGCTCTATATCTCCGAAACCGCACCGATCAAGAGCCGTGGCGCGATGGTGTCGACCTACCAGCTCGCGATCACCATCGGCATCCTCGTCTCGTATCTCACCGGCCTGGTTATCACCGGCGAAGGCATGTGGCGTCACATGTTCGGCCTCGGCGCGATACCGGGACTGCTGTTCCTGGTCGGGCTCGCCTTCCTCCCGGAATCGCCGCGTTGGCTGATCCTCAAGGGCGACGCCGACCAGGCGCGCACCAGCCTGCGCCGGCTGCGCGCCGCAGGCTGGAACGTCGACGCCGAGTTGCAGGAGATGGTGGCGACGGCCAGGGCCGAGTCCGGGCGCCGCGTCGGCTACAGTGCGCTGCTCGAGCCGCACATCCGGCCGGCAGTCATCGTGGCCGTCGGCCTGTTCTTCCTGCAGCAGTTGAGCGGCATCAACGCCGTCATCTACTACGCGCCGGAGATCTTCAATCACGCGGGCTTCGCCAGCGGCGAGACGCGCATCCTCGCCACCGTCGGCATCGGCACGGTCAACTTCGCCACGACCATCCTGGCGATGTTCCTGATCGACCGGCTCGGCCGCCGGCCGCTGCTGATCCTCGGCTTTGCCGGAGCAGCCGCGACCATGCTGATCATCGCGCTGGCGGTGACGAACCCGACGCTGATGCCGTCGTGGGTCGTGATCGCCATGCTGCTGCTCTACATCGCCTCCTTCGCGATCGCCATCGGGCCGCTGCCGCACGTCATGATGTCGGAGATCTTCCCGTTGCGGGTTCGCGGGCCGGGCATGAGCACGGCGTCGATCAGCAACTGGGGCTTCAACTTCGTCGTGGTCTTCGCCTTCCCGCTGATGCTGGCGGGTCCGGGCTTGGCCTTCACCTTCACGGTGTTCGCGGTGATCTGCCTCGGCGGCATCGTCTTCACCCTGCTGAGGGTGCCCGAGACGACCGGGCATTCGCTCGAGGCCATCGAAAAGCATCTCACGTCGGGCAAGCCGCTGGCGATGCTGCGCCGCGAGGTATATGTCAGCGTGACGGTCGTCACCACCGAGAAGTGAGGAGACGACGTCGATGGCCGATGTTCAGAGCGCGGGGGCCGAGCAGATTGCCGGCCGCCTGACGCTGGCGATCGACATCGGCGGAACCGGGCTGAAGGCCTCGGTCGTCGACGAGGCGGCCCAGATCGTCACCGAACGCGTGCGAGTGCCGACTCCGGTCGGGGCGTCGCCGCAGGAGCTCGTCAGGCTCCTGGCCAGCATGGTCGCACCGCTCGGCCCGTTCGACCGCGTGTCGGTCGGCTTTCCCGGCGTCGTGCGCGAGGGCCGGATATTGACCGCGCCCAATCTCGGCAACGACCTGTGGAAGGGCTACGATCTCGCCAGGGCCCTCGACATCGCCCTCGGCAAGCCGGTGCGCCTCGCCAACGACGCCGACCTGCAGGGCCTGGCCGTGATCGCCGGCAAGGGCGTGGAGATGGTCATCACCCTGGGCACGGGCTTCGGCACGGGGCTCTACCTCGACGGCCGGCTGGGACCGCATCTGGAGCTCTCGCATCATCCTTTCCGCCAGGGCGAGACCTACGACCAGCAGCTCGGCAACGCCGCGCGCAAGGCGATCGGCGGCATGCGCTGGAACAAGCGGGTCAGGAAGGCGATCGGCAATCTGCGTCGACTCACCAACTTCGATCGCCTGTATGTCGGTGGCGGCAACGCCAAGAAGATCGACTTCGCGCTCGATCCGGATGTCACCATCGTTTCGAACGAGGCTGGCATGAAGGGCGGCGTCGCGCTCTGGCGCTATTGACCCGTCAGGAGACGAGGCCGAACAACTCCGCCTCCTCGCGCACGCCACGCAGGCGGTGGCGGCCAAGCGACACCAACTCATGACGGCTCGCCTCGGCGGCTCGGGCAAACGCCTGCGACATCACGAGATGGCGACCCAAGGCGTCGCATAGTCGCTCGATGCGCGAGGCCTCGTTGACGGCCGGCCCGATCACCGTGAAATCGAGGCGCGCGTCGGCGCCGACATTGCCGTAGTTCACGTGGCCGACATGCAGGGCGATGTCGAGTTCGGGCGTCGGCAACGACCGGGCACCACGCGCCTCGGCCAGACCGGCCATCAGCGCCAGCGCCTCTTTCGCCGCCTCCAGCGCCATCGCGCAGGTCTCGGCGCGCCGCTTGTCCTCGATCCTGAAGATGGCGAGCAACCCGTCACCCAGGAACTTCAGGACTTCGCCGCCGCGCGCGGTGACCGGCCGCGCCATGCAGTCGAAGCAGTCGTCAAGCAGCACGATCAGGTCGCGACCAGGTAACGTGTCGGCAAGGCCGGTGAAGCCGCGCAGATCGGTGAAGAAAAGCACCGCCTCCACACCTTCGACCTCGCCGCGCTGGACCGTGCCGGCGAGCACACGCATCGCCGGATCCTGGCCGAGATAGGCCGACAGCAGCCCCTGATGGACGGCGCGCATGGTCGTCGCCTTGGCTGCAAGCGCAAAGACCGGCAGCAACGCCCGCATCGCCTCGATATGGGCGTCCGAGTAGCCGCCCGGCCGATCGGTGGTGAGCGAGCAGACGAAAAACAGGTCGCCGACGCGGTCGGGGTCGGCCGGCGTCAGCTCACCGAACGGGAAGACGCGGCCCAGCCACTCCGTCATACCGGCCGACCTCAGCTCGTCGAATACCGGCACTTCCTGTTCAGGCGGCGGAGACGTCAGGTCATAGCGGCGCTCGACGATGCCATGCCTGATCATGGGCGCAAAGGGACTTTGCTGGATGATGGGTGAATCGGTCTCCACGTGCTGGAACTCATAGCGTCCCCGGAGCCCCGCGGTGCGGTCCCAGACGAGACTGCGCATGTGCACCATGGGATGCAGGGTGTTCATGCCGACGAAGGCCCGCGCCGCCGGCACGCCGATCTCGTTCAGGCGGCGCGCGAAGCCGTCGACAATGTCGTCGAGCGAGAGGTTGCGCAGGCCGGCATCGGCCAGCCAGTCGGTGACGGCAGTGAGCTTCAACCCTGCCTAGGCCTTGACGCGGTTGCTCGCGCGGCAGCGGCAGGTGTCGAACTGGTGCAGCTCGACCATGTTGCCGCAGGGATCGTTCATGAAGAGCTGCGTGGAATCGGGGCTGACGAGGCCTTCGATCACCCAGTACTTCACGCCCATGCGGTCGAGCTCGGCCCGCGTCTCCTTGATGCTCCTGACGGCGTAGGCGACGTGCGGCCGCGTCGGATCCTCGCCTGGGCCCTTGGCCACCGGCGAGGGCTGCTTGCCGCCGATCAGATGGATCTGGCCGACCTCGCCGACATTGACCCAGGCGCCCGGGATGCCGGGGATGGTCGGGCGGCCGCTGTCGCACTGCAGGCCGAGCACGTCGGCATAGAAGTCCTGCGTCGCTTTCAGTTTGGCGCCGTCGTCGTCGACGCGAACGCCGGTGTGATGGATCTCGAGAATCTCTACGGCCATTCCGTTCCTCCCTATGCCGGCGGCGGCACCATGGTGCCCGTGGGTAGCGCCGCACAGTGATCGTAGATCGCCGAGGGGCGCGTGAACCAGACCTTGCCCTTCTGCGAATGGTTGACGATGTGCTGCAGGGCCTCGCGCAGCATGCGCAGCCGATAGGGCTGGCCGACGATCATGGTGTGCAGCGCGATGCCGCAGACCAGGGGCTGCTTGGCCGACTGCCGCAGCAGCTCCTCGAACTGACCGATGATGAAGTCGCGGAACTGCTCGGGTGTGTGATGGCGCACCAGGATCTGCGGGCTGTCGTTGATCTCGATGGGATAGGGCACGCTCATCAGCGGCCCCGAGCGGGTCTTCATCCAGAGCGGCTGGTCATCGGCCGGCCAATCCATCAGGAAGTCGAAGCCGACTTCCTTCAGGAGGTCGGGCGTGTGATGGCTGGAGCTCATCCACGGCGCCATCCAGCCGCGGGGCCGCTTGCCTGAAGCCTTTTCGATGGCGTCGCGGACCTCCTCGAGGAAACGCTTCTCGTCGGCCTCCCACATCTGGCCATGGCGCTCGGCATTGGTGCGGCCGTGGCCGATGAACTCGTCGCCGCGCGCCTTGAGCGCCGCCACGATCTGCGGCGCGTAGTCGAACACCGTGGTGTTGATCAGGTGCGCCGCCGGCAGGTTGAGTTCGTCGAACAGCTCCAGGCAGCGCCACACGCCGACCCGGTTGCCGTAGTCGCGCCAAGCGAAGGTGCGCGGGTCGGGCGATGTGCCCGCCACGGTCAGCAGGTGTCCATCGCCGGCGCCGAAGGCGAAGTGCTCGATATTGAGACCGAGATAGACCGCCAGCCGCTTGCCGTCGGGCCAGGAGTAGTCCTTGCGCTCGGTGATCGGCGAATAGGCGTAGCGATTGTGATAGGGCAGACGGAGCATCTTGAACGGGTCCTCACTTCAAGCTCATCGGCCCGCGGGCCTCCAGGCCCGCTCATGATCCTGAGCGGGCCTGGAGGCCCGCGGTCCCTTGATCTCAGCGTTTCACCACGGCGACCTTGTTCTCTACCGACTCCACGACATTCATTGCCCGGAAGCGCGCCACCGCCTCGGCATGGAAGGCGCGTTCGGCGGGGCCCGCCTCCTCGATCGGTCGCCGCTCGTCGTCGAAGTTGCCGTAATCGTCCTTGCCGCGCACCAGCATGGCGGTGACGCGGCTTCTCGATGTGCAGCGCGCCCAGGTCGGGATGTAGCTGATGCCAAGCCCGATGCGCCGGTCGCGGGAGCGGTTGGGTCCCGAGTTGTGCACCAGATGCGTATGGTGCAGCGAGAACTGGCCGGCCTTGACCGGCATGTGGGCCGTGCGCCGGCGATCGATATCGACCGCGAGCGTCTGGCCGCGCGACAGCAGGTTCTCGGTATCCTGCAGCTCTGCATGGGGCATCTGGCCGAGCTTGTGCGAGCCCGGCACCACCTGCATGCAGCCCGCCTCGATCGGCGCGTCCGTCAGCGCCACCCAGGCGGTGACGTGGCATGCCGGTTCGAGGGCGAAATAGGTCGCATCCTGGTGCCAGCTCACATAGGACCCGGAGCCCGCGTCCTTCGGCCAGACGGTGAGATGGAACAGGCGGATGTCCGGACCGATCAGGTCCTCGACCGCATCCAATACCTCAGGCGCATGCACGATCTCGTCGACCCAGGGGAACAGGAGATGCGGCTTGAAGTTGTGGCCGCGCGTCATCTTCTGGCCCTCGGCGCGCTCGAAGGCTTCCATCCGGTCGCGCCAGCCACGGGTCTGGTCGGCGGAGAACGCGTCGATCGGGCAGACGTAGCCGTCGCGCTGGTAGCCCTCGATCTGCTCCTGTGTCAGCTTCCTGCCCATCACTGCGCCGTCCAGCCGCCGTCGATGAACAGCAGCGTGCCGGTGACGAACGAGGAGTCGTCGCAAGCCAGGAACAGGGCGGCGCGCGCCACCTCCTCCGGCCTGCCGATGCGCCCCATGGGATGGCGGTGCTTCCAGAAGGTCTTCATGGCTTCCGGATCGGCGTAGCGCTTCAGCGACCGTGCCGGCATCGGCGTGTCGATGACGCCCGGCATCAGCGCGTTGATGCGGATGCCCTGCGCGGCGTGGTCCACGGCCATCGTCTTGGTGAACGAGGCGATCGCCCCCTTTGAGGCGATGTATGCCGCGTTCTTGCCCGGGCTCGACTGGGCGAGTTGCGAGCCGATGGTGACGATGGCGCCGGAGCGGTTCTCGATCATCGACTTGATGGCGTAGTGGATCCAGAGATAGGTGCCTTTGACGTTGACCGCGAAAGTGCGATCCCACGCCGCCTCTTCGATCGTGTCGACCGTGCCGCCCGTCGACATGCCGGCTGCGGTCAGCAGGACGTCGACACGGCCCCACTTCTCGATCACGCGGTCGACGCCGGCGCACGCCTCGGCATCGCTGCTGACGTCGGCCGGCATGATGATGGCGTTGCCGCCGGCCGCTTCTATGTCGGCAGCGACCTGGCCGAGACCGACCTCGTCCTGATCGACCAGGGCGAGCTTAGCCCCTTCGGCCGCGAACAGGCGCGCCGAGGCGGCGCCGATGCCGGACGCCCCGCCAGTGACGATCGCCACGCGATCCTTGAGCTTCATGGCGACGAGCTTATGCGCCGGCCAGCGGCTTGTCAGCGCGGTCGTCTCCTCAGCGGCCGGCGTTTTCGCTCCGCGCGACGTGCCAGCATGTTCAGGGCCTCGACCAGGGCGGAGAAGGCCATGGCGGCGTAGATGTAGCCCTTCGGCACCTTCACGCCCACGCCGTCGGCGATCAGCGTCATGCCGATCATCAGCAGGAAGCTGAGCGCGAGCATGACGATGGTCGGATTGTTGTTGATGAAGCGCGCCAGCGGATCGGCCGCCAGCAGCATCATCGCAACCGCGATGACCACGGCCGCGATCATGATCGGGATGTCGTCGGTCATGCCGACCGCCGTGATGATGCTGTCGAGGGAGAACACCAGGTCGAGGACCAGGATCTGGCCGATCACGCCGACTACGGTGGCATGAGCGGCCCGCCCGGCGGCCTCGGTGTCGTAGTCGACCGTGACGTGATCGTGGATTTCGCTGGTGGCCTTGTAGATCAGGAACAGGCCGCCTGCGATCAGGATCAGGTCACGCCAGGAGAAGCTGTGACCAAACAGGGTAAACAGCGGCGCCGTGAGCTGGACGATGTAGGCGACGCCGGTCAGCAGGCCGAGGCGCAGGACCACCGCGAGGCCTATGCCGATGCGACGTGCATTCGAGCGCCGATGTTCCGGCAGCTTGTTCGTCAGGATGGAGATGAAGATCAGGTTGTCGATGCCCAGCACGACTTCCATGACCACCAGCGTCACCAGCGCCACCCAGGCGTGGGGATCGCGAACGAGGACGAGAATTTCTTCCAGCATCTCGCCACCATAGGTCAATGCTGACGCGCGCCAAGGGGCCTTTCCTTTTGCCGGGCGAGCCGTTAACCGGATCGACATGAATCCGCCCGCTTCGGCAGCGCGGCCGCCGCCGGCGCGGGCCCCTACCCTGGCCATCGTGCTGTTGTCCGTGGCGGCGTTCGCCTCGGCCGCCAACATGCGCGTCATCGACCCCTTGCTGGTGCAGCTTGCCGCCGCCTTCGGCGTCAGCGTCGGCGGCGCCTCGATCGCGGCCACCGCCTTCCTGCTCGCCAACGGCGTGTTCGTGCTGGTGCACGGCCCCTTCGGCGACCGCTACGGCAAGATGCCGGTGGTTGCCATCGCGTGCGTCACCGCCGCCCTGTGCTGCCTGCTGAGCGCGATGGCAGGATCTCTCGCCTGGTTGACCGTGGCGCGCTTCCTGACGGGTGTCACGAGCTCGGCCATCATTCCGCTCGCCATCGCCTGGCTGGGAGACAATGTCGGCTACGAGCGCCGCCAGGCCACGCTGGCGCGCTTTCTCACCGGCCAGACCCTCGGCCTGATGACGGGCGCCGCGCTGGGCGGTGCGTTGGGCGACTGGCTGGGCTGGCGCTCGGTGTTCTGGATGCTCGCGGCGATATATGCGGCGGCCGGCGGCGCCTTGTTCGGCGTCATGCGCCGCCATCCCGCCGTTGCGCGGCCGACGGGCGGGCACCAGGGCTCGATGACGGGACAGATGCTCTCGGTGCTGCGGCGACGCTGGGTGATCACGGTCGTGCTGGTCGTGGCGCTCGAAGGAGGCACATTCTGGGGCGCCTTCACGTTTGTCGGCGCCGACCTGCATCAGCGCTTCGGCATGGGCTTCGCCGCCGTCGGGCTGGCGGTCGCTGCATTCGGCGCAGGCGGCTTCGCCTACGTTCTGGTGGCGCCGCAGCTCGTGCGGCTGCTGGGCGAACGCGGACTCTGCATCTGGGGCGGTCTCGGCCTCGGGATCGCCTTCGCGACCATGGCGCTCGCCCCATCGGCCGAGGTCGAGTTCGCCGGCATCATGCTGTCGGGCGTCTCGTTCTACATGCTGCACAACACGCTGCAGACCCACGGCACGCAGATGGCGCCCGAAGCCCGCGGCGCCGCCATGGCGCTGTTCGCACTCTGCCTGTTCGTCGGCCAGGCGATCGGGGTGCCCATCGCCGCGCCGATCGTCGACCGCTGGGGCGCGCCGCCGGTCTTCTGGGCGGCGGCGATCGTGCTGCCCCTGCTGGCCTTCTGGTTCGTCACGGCGCTAAGGCGCCATCAGTTCTCCGGCGACACGCGGAACTGATAGGGCTCCTCGAGCAGCTTGGCCTCGTCGGCCGTCACCGTGAACTCGGTCGCCTGCGCCGCCGAGGTGAGCTGGTCGAGACTGGTCGCGCCGATGATGGGCGAGCCCATGTACGGCTTGCTCAGCAACCAGGCCAGCGCCGCCTGTGCCGGCGACGCATTCTTGC
Organism: Pseudomonadota bacterium; assembly: GCA_023386865.1. Classification (GTDB taxonomy): domain Bacteria; phylum Pseudomonadota; class Alphaproteobacteria; order Reyranellales; family Reyranellaceae; genus Reyranella. The sequence goes on along the minus strand of JAEWIV010000281.1, from coordinate 11,744 downwards.
CCGCCGCGACCTTCTTCAGCCGCTCGACGACCTCCCAGTCGCAGTCGCGATAGGTGCCGGCTTTCACCTGCGCGTCGTTCTTCGAGCGCTCGGTCTCGCCGCCGCCTTCCCTGGCGCGATTGCCGGCGAGGAAGCCGCGGGCCAGCGGCGAGTAGGGGATCAGCCCGACTCCCTGCTCGTGGCACAGGCGGTTCATCTCGCGCTCTTCCTCGCGCTGGACGAGATTGTAGAGGTTCTGCATGGCTATCGGCCGCGCATAGCCCTTCCAGTCGGCGATCATCGTCATCTGGGCGAACTTGTAGGCCGGCATGGTCGAGCCGCCGATGTAGCGTACCTTGCCGGAGCGCACGATCTGGTCGAGCGAATACATGGTCTCCTCGATCGGCGTATGGGGATCGAGACGATGGACCTGATAGACGTCGATGTAGTCGGTCTGCAGTCGCCTGAGCTGGGCGTCGACCGCGGCCATGAGGTGCTTGCGCCCGGTGCCGACGTCGTTCTGGCTGTCGCTCATGCGGATGCCGACCTTGGTCGAGATCACGACGTCCTCGCGCTTCACCATCTTCATGAGCGTGGCGCCCATGATCTCCTCGGAACGGCCCGCGTTGTACGCATCGGCGGTGTCGAAGAAGGTGATCCCGACATCGAGAGCACGCTTGAAATAGGCCGGCGCCTCGGCCTCGTCGAACTTGCCCCAGCCGCGGCGGCCCTTGGCGCCCCATGAGTTGCCGCCGAGGCAGATGCGGCTGACGATCAGGCCCGAGCGGCCCAGCGGTCCATATTTCATCGAGAAATCCCCCTTGCCGCATGGACCCTACCAACCCATGTTGGCGGTATGAAGGTCCTGATCGAATTCTGCGGCGCTTGAGGTTATAAGCCGCAGGCCCTCCGTGTGAGGGACAGCCTCCACAAGCTCGGCGCCGCCGACATCGAGCTTCGCCCCGGAAAATCCGGCCAGTTCGACGTCACCGTCGACGGCACGCTCAAGTACAGCCGCAGCAAGACCGGCCGCTTCCCGACCGACGACGAGATCGAGGATTTGCTTCCGTCATCCTGAGCGAAGCGAAGGATCTCATGCGGTTGCAAGCGGCACGAGCTCCTTCGCTGACTCTCAGGACGACAATTTGCTTTAACCCAGAACTTCCTTGTTCACGACGTTCGCTGCGTTCGGGCGGCCGTCGAACACGCTCAGAATGTTCTCGATCGCCGTGGTCGCCATGCGGTCGCTCGCCTCCTTGGTGACGCCGGCCATGTGCGGGCTGAAGATCACGTTCTCCAGAGCGAACAACTTGTTCTTGGGATCGGGCGGCTCGCGATCGAGCACGTCGAGCCCCGCCCCGCGCAGCTTGCCGCTGGTCAGCGCCGCGCAAAGCGCCTCTTCGTTGACGATGCCGCCGCGCGCCGTGTTCACCAGGAAGGCGTCGGGCTTCATCAGCCCGATCGTCTCGGCGTTGAACATGTTCACCGTCTCCGGCGACTTCGGGCAATGGACGGAGACGAAGTCGACCTTGGGCAGGATCGCCTTGAGGTCGCTGACCTTGGTGGCGCCGGCCTTCTTGATGTCGGCTTCCGACAGGTTCGGATCGAGCACGAAGACGTCCATCTCGAAGGCCACGCAGCGCTTGACGGTGCGCGAGCCGATGCGACCCATGCCGACCACCAGGATCGACTTGCCGGCCAAGTCGGCCGGCAGATCCGTGAGGCGCTGCCCCCAGGTGTTCTCGCGCACGAAGCGATCGTGCTTGCGGGAAAGCCGTGCCGACGCGAGCAGCATGTACATAGCGTGCTCGGCCACCGACACGGAATTGGCGATGCCCGTGGTCATCAGCGGGATCTTGCGCTTGTTCAGCGCGGGGATCTCGACGGCGTCGAAGCCGACGCCCAGGCGCGCCACCACCATCATGGCGGGCGCGGCATCGAGCTCGGCCTGGCGAAACGGCGTGGCGCCCAGCGTGACGGCGTTGGCGTCCTTGAGCTTGGGATGCAGCGACGGCACGGTATCGTCGGTCAGGATCTCGAAATCGACGTCGTCACGCTTCTTCAGCACGTCGATACCGGCTTGCGGCATGCGGCCGACGATAAGCACCTTCTTGCGATTCTTCCCCGTGGTCATCCGATTCCCCTGCGCTCTTGCCATGCAAACGGCGGCGATCCTAAAGGCGAGAGACGCCGGGCGCCAGCATGGGCAACGCGGGCGATCCGACGACGTTGGATCGGCATGGTATTTCGCGAAGCAATCGAGCGCGATGCACTGGATCTGCTGGCGCTCGCGTCACGTGTGACGGCCGAGACGGGCCACGACCCGTTCGACGGCACGCTCAATCGCGATCTCACCGCGCTTGGCCAGGACTATCTCGCGCAGGAACGCCGGCTCGAGACAGCGGCGCTCGCCCTGAGACGGGCGTGGTTGAGCGCCGCCCACAGGCCGGCCGACGACACGCTGAAAAGCCCCCGGGACGGAGAGACGACGCACGTCGCCTGCGGCGACGATCTGCAGTTCGGTTACGAGCGCGACCTCGACGTGTCGATCCTGGAAGCTCGCGGAGCGGCCTATGCCCCTCCGCCGGACGGCTGGACGGGTGACATGGTGATCTTCCGCAGCGGACAGGCAGCCCTCGCGACCCTGCTTCAATTCGTTGCCGCGACCTGGGGCGACAAGCGGGTACTGTCGGTGGCCCATGCCGGCGCCTACTTCGAGACGACGGCCCTGCTCGATGCCTGGCCACGACGTACATTCAGGGCGACGCCGGCGTCGGTCGTGAGCGCCGACGTGGTGGTCGCCGAGCCGGTGTGGTGCGACGGCTGCTTCGGCGCTCCACAGCATCTGCCGCGCGCCCGACACATCCTGCTGGTCGACACCACCATGGTGGGCCCGTCGCACGACCTCCGCCCCAGTCTCGCCGCCGCCGCGGACACCTGCGAGGTTGCCGTCGCCTTCAGTTCCGGCCTCAAGCTCGACCAAGGCGGGCTGGAACTCGCCAATGTCGGCATCGTTCGCGTCCTCGTCCGCAATGGCACGCGACGCAGGACGGCGGACATCGCCCGCCACCTGAAGCAGCTCCGAAGCCTGATGGCGACGGGCCTGACGCTCGACGAACTTTCGGCGCTGTCCGCTCCGTGGTTTCTCGATCGCGCCTACGTCGACAACTACGCCTCGGCCATCTTCGGCAACAACCGCGCGTTGGCACGGTCGATCGGCGGCGACTCGGCCGTTTTCGGCCCGCACTGCCATCCTTCGGGCTCGGCGTCCGCGGCCGACGCTCCGTTCTGTGCCGTGCAGCTCCGCGAGCCCTCGCCGTCCCGTTACCGGCGCCTGGTCGAAATCGTCGAACGGCAGAGCGAACGACGGGGACTGCTGCTGACCAAGGGCGGATCGTTCGGGTTTCGCGGACATCGATTCGAGCTGATCGAGCCTGCGCCCGGGCAGGGCCATCCCTTCCTGCGCATCGCCATCGGGTGGCGTGGCGGTCATAGCTGCCACGGCCTCGGCGAGCTGTTCGGCGAACTCGCCTCGCACGACTCGTTCGAAAGCCTCGATCGTGCCTATGGCAGATAGTTGAGCGGCAGCCGCGTGGTCGACTTGATCTCCTCCATGGCGAACATCGAGGTGACGTCGCTCAATTCGACCTTGGCGATCAGGCGCTTGTAGAAGGCGTCGTACGCCTCGATGTCGGGCAATGCCAGGCGGATCAGGTAGTCGATCTCGCCACTCATGCGATAGCAGTCCATCACCTCGGGAAACGATGCCACCGCCTTGGCGAAGCGGTTGAGCCACTGGGCAGTGTGCTGGTTGGTGCGCACGGCCACGAACACGGTGACGCCGGCGTTCACCGCCTTGCGCTCGAGCAGCGCGACGCGGGCCTTGATGATGCCGGCCTCCTGCAGGCGGTTGATGCGTCGCCAGCACGGCGTCGTCGACAGCCCGACGCGCCGGGCGATCTCGGCCAAGGGAATGTCGGCGTCGTCCTGGAGACAATCCAGTATCTTCTTGTCGAAGGAATCGAGCAAAAATTTCGCAGGCATACGGCGATCCTTGGAATTTATTTCCGCTATTTGCCGTCACCGGGTCGAAACGAGCAAGCCGTTTTCCGTACCGGTCCTTAGAATTGAGACATGTTCCGGCGCTTCACAGATCATCCGGCCTCGGTCAACGAGACCTACTTCCAGCACATGGGCTCGGCCTTCGGCTTCGGCAGCAGCATGCTGCTCGGCGCGCTCGCCTGTTTCGTGCACGGCCTGTTTCCCTGGCTCTGCCTGACGCGCGGCAGCGATACCATCCGCGCCCTGCATCGCCGCATGGTAACGCATCGGGTTGCGCAGCCTGCGCCATCGAACCGCACCACGGCCGTCGCGGCAGGCGACTGAACGAGGCTGCGCACTCGGCATCGGCACTGCCCGGTGCTAAGCTTTCGGCCGGTGCTGCGTGTGAGGTGCCGTCTGCAACTGGTCGACGCACCTCGCGTTCACTATGAAACGCCAGAACGAAGGAGCGACAGCATGCATACGCCGCTTCGGATCACCTTTCAGAACACGCCGTCGAGCGACGCCATCCGCCGCCTGATCGAAGAACAGGCCGATCATCTCGAGAATTTCTTCGGTCGCATGACCGCCTGCCATGTCGTGTTCAAGGTTCCCGACGGCAATCATCGCACGGGTGGACCCTACGAGGTGACGGTCCACATCAAGATGCCCGGTGGAACCACGGTCGACATCGATCGCACGCCCGGCCTCGACGACCGGTTCTCCGACCCGCAGTTCGCCGTCAGCGATGCCTTCCGTCGCGCGCGCCGCCGTCTGCAGGACCGCGCCAAGGTCATGCGGCAGGAAGTCAAGTCGCTGCACAAGCGGGTGGACCGGACGCTCGATCAGCCGGACTAAGCCAGCGCGGCCGTCGGCAGCACCTTGTCCAACGCGCGCCACAGGTCGGGCGGACTGACGCCCGTCAGATCCTTCGGGATCTGATGGCTCACCAACTTCTTCACCTGCGGCGACATGAGTGAATCCAGTTCGCCGAGGCTGCGGGGTGGCGCCACCACGACAAGTCGGTCGTATTGGCCGCAAAGCCCGTCCAGGGCTCGCGCCAGTTCCGCGGTGAACTGGTGCTTCTCGAGCTTGTGCGGATCATGTGGTGGCTCGAAGGCGTGGCGATGCGTGCTGGCGTCGGCCGAACCGGAGCCGCGGCCGGGCTTGTCGGCGACGATTTCCTGGTTCTGCATCCGGCTTTCGGGAGCGACCATGTCGGCCTGCGCGGCCGGAACGAGCGTGCGGGCTTCATGCCGCGGCTCGAAGAAGCGGGCGCGGGCACCGTCGGCAACCACGATCAGCGTGCGCTTGTGGCGCGGTTCCATCGGCGGTGCCTGGGGCAGCTTGGCCTTGCGCCTGGGCTTCATCACCTGCTTGGTCATCGACGCCTCCTGTGCTCAGGCAGGAAACGACCGAAGGCACGGCCTTGTTGCGCTGTAGCGCTAGGTTCTGCTTTCGCGCTGCCACATCCACCAAAAAGCTGCCCCGACCAGGATCAGCAGCAGCGCGCCGACCAGCAGCAGCATGGCCGATTCCTGCACCCAGGCCACTGCCGGCACCGACAGCGCGAGAAAGACACCGACCGCGCTGATGCGCCACACCGCGGCATGCACGCCGGCGACGAAGGTTCCCAGGGCCAGCAGGATCAGGAGCGTTAGGCTGGTGGCGTTGAGATTGACCACGCCGCCGACCTCGGGAAGGAACATCAACCACATCGTGCCCAGGAAGGCGGCCCAGTGCAGCACCTGGGTCACCACCAGCCGCATCCGCTCGGCCCCCGTCTCGAGCTGCCGCCAGCCCGAGGCGATGACGATCAGCGCATAGATCGGCGCCAGCATCATCCAATAGAAGTAGGTCGCGGGCCCGCGGAAGCTGGTCAGGACGAGGCCGCCCACGGCGAGCACCAGCATGGCGGCGTACGGCAGGTCCCGCAGCAGCCAGCGTCCGATGCCTCCCCGCGCGGATTCTGTGGCGTCGCTCATGTCCTACCGCGCATCCTTGGCAAGCTTCCGTTCGACCACGCGCGACCACAAGGTGGCGCCGAGCGTGATGATCTCGTCGTTGAAGTCGTAGCCCGGATTGTGGACCTCGCAACCGCCCTCGCCGCCGCCGTTGCCGATGTTGATGAAGGCGCCAGGCACCTTCTCCAGCATGTAGGAGAAGTCCTCGGAAGCCATGACGAACGGGCCCTCGCGGTTCATGTTCTCCTCGCCAACGATCTCGGCGGCGACGTCGGCGATGAACTTCACCGAATCGCGATCGTTGACCAGCGGCGGGAAGGCGATGCGCACGTCGGGCTCGGCCTTGCCGCCCAAGGTTTGGGCGATGCCCCGGGAAATCGTCTCGATGCGCTCCTTGATCAACGCCATCGTCTCCTTGCGGAAGGCGCGGATGGTGCCGCGCAACACGGCTTCCTGCGGTATGACGTTGTATGCGTCGCCGGCATGCATCTGGGTGACCGAGATCACCGCCGAATCGAGCGGCGCCACGTTGCGCGACACCACGCTCTGCAGGGCCGAGATGATCTGGGTGGCGATGATCACCGGGTCGATGCCGGTCTCGGGCCGCGCGCCGTGGGCGCCCTTGCCGGTGATCTTGATGTCGAACAGCCCGCCGCCCGCCATCTGCGGACCGGACCGGATGGCGAACTTGCCGACATCGAGCTTCGGCCTGTTGTGCATGCCGAAGATCTGCTCGCAGGGGAACTTGTCGAACAGGCCGTCCTTGACCATGGCCTCGGCGCCGCCGCGGCCTTCCTCGGCGGGCTGGAAGATGAAGTGCACCGTGCCGTCGAAGTTGCGCGTCGCCGCGAGGTACTGCGCCGCACCGAGCAGCATCGTCGTGTGGCCGGCGTGGCCGCAGGCATGCATGCGGCCCTCGTGCCGACTCCGGTGATCGAAGGTGTTGTGCTCGTCCATCGGCAGCGCATCCATGTCGGCGCGCAGCCCGATGGCGCGCGGATTGTTGCCGACCCGGATCGTGCCGACGACGCCGGTCTTGCCGATGCCGGTGGTGACCTCGCAGCCCCACTCCTTGAGCTTGGTCGCCACGATCTTCGAGGTCCGCTCCTCCTCGAAGCCGAGCTCGGGATGGGCATGGATGTCGCGCCGAATGCTGGTCAGCTCGGCGGTTGCGGCGGCAATCTTGGGTTCGATCTTCATGTGGCTATCGGGACTCCAGAAGGAAGGACGTCATTACACGACGAAATTCGGCGCCATGCACGTTCGGATACATATGACCGCCATCGGGGAGGATATAGGCCCGGGCGCCGGGGATCAGGCGCACCAGCTCCTCGGTGAAGTAGAGCGGGGTCACGGTATCGTCGCGGGCGCAGATGGCAAGCGTGGGGGCGCGCACCTTCTGCAGCTGGTCGCGGCGGTCGTGCGCCACGATCGCGGCGATCCGCGACAGTACGATCTCCGGGAAGGGAATGGTCTCGTTCGCCCTGGCCTCGAGAGCCGCGAGCTCGGCGTCGTGGTCGCGAATCCACGACGGCATGTTGAGCGCGAGCGCGTTGCCTTTCATGTAGGCGGCCGGACCAAGCTCGCGCAGCATCATCGAGCGCACCTCGAACAGGCGTCGGAAGAAGACGTCGGTCTTGGCCCAGGTGGCGCTCAGCACCAGCCGGTCGATGCGATCGGGATGCTCGATCGCCAGAACCTGGCCCATGGCGCCGCCGGTCGAATGGCCGCACCAATGGACCTTGGCATAGCCGAGGGCGTCCATGAGCTGCAGGGCGTCGTCCGCCATCTGGGCGACGGCATAGGTGATGCGCGAGAGCGTGCTGCGGCCGGTACCGCGATGATCGTGCACGATCACAGTGAAATGTTCGGCCAGCCCGGAGACGTTTGCATCCCAGAAACGACCGTCCCCTCCCAGCCCCGCGACCAGGAACAGGGGCGGCCCGGCCCCATGACTTTCGTAGTAGAGCTCGGCCCCGTCCCGGAGCTTGACGTGTGGCATCGAATCCCTTTCCGTCGCTATGGTGACATGCGAAGGAAAGCGCACGATGAAGCGCTTGTCGATTGTGGCGATCCTACTGCTTGCCGGCTGCACCAAGGAGCAGCAGCCGGTCACGACCTTCATTCCCCGACCGGCGCCCGACGATCCGACGCCGGCCGGCATCGCCTATCTCTGCGACGGCCGCAAGGAAGTGAGCGTGGTCTATGCCAAGAACCGTGCCTCGGTGACCATGGACGGCCGGACCTGGCGGATGGAGTACCAGCCGACCGGCAGCGGCTTCCGCTATGTCGACACCGCGAACGAGTGGGTCGGCCGCGACGACCTTGCCGCCTTGCGCGAGAGCGGCAGCGCCAAGCCGATCGCCTTCAACTGCCGGCCGATGCGACGGACGACATAGGGTCGACTGAGCGAAGCGAAGATCCCGTGCCGTTGCACGCGGCGATAGGTCTTCGCTTCGCTCGGAACGACATCAGACCCTCAGCCAGAGCTTGATCGCGTAACCCACGAGCGCGGTGACGCCGACGCCGGCGGCCCATAGGCCGACGAACCACAGCCACTGCCGAGGCGCCGGCATCAGTGATAGCCCTCATGGCCGGTCTTGCCGCGGAACACCCAGTAGGAATAACCGGTGTAGGCCAGGATGATCGGCACCATGATCAGCGCGCCGGGCAGCATGAACGTCAGGCTCGCCGCCGGCGCCGCGGCCTCCCAGATCGTGATCTTGGGCGGCACGACATAGGGGAACAGGCTGATCCCCAGGCCGGCCAGGCTCAAGGTGAAGATCAGCAGGGTCATCAGGAACGGCGTGTAGTGATGACGCCGCACCAGGCTCGTAAACAGGACCACCGTGGCGATGGCGACCAGCAGCGGCACCTGTGCAGTGAACAGGACCTGCGGCCAGGCAAACCAGCGCTCCCAATAGGCGTGGCTGAGGAAGGGCGTGTACGCACTCACCGCGGCGATGGCGACGATGGTGGCGATGCCGAGCCGGAAGGCCATGCCGTAAGCCCGCACCTGGAGCGTACCCTCGCTTTTCATGATCAACCATGTCGCGCCCAGCAGCGCGTAGCCGACGACGAGGCTAACGCCGACCAGCACGGTGAAAGGCGTCAGCCAATCGAACCAGCCGCCCGTGTAAACCCGGTTGTCGACGGCGATGCCCTGCAACAGGGCGCCCAGCGTGATGCCCTGGGCAAAGGCCGCACCGACCGACCCGATGCTGAAGGCAAGGTCCCACCACGGTCGGTGGCCGGGGTCGCGCCAGCGGAACTCGAAGGCGACGCCACGGAAGATCAGCGCCAGCAGCATGGCGACGATCGGCGCATAGAGGGCCGACAGGATGGTGCCATAAGCCAGCGGGAAGGCTGCCAGGAGGCCGCCGCCGCCCAGCACCAGCCAGGTTTCGTTGCCGTCCCACACCGGCGCGATGCTGTTCATCGCCGTGTCGCGCTCGTGGCCGGTCGGGATCCAGGAGAACAGGATGCCGATGCCGAGGTCGAAGCCGTCCATCACGACATAGGCGAAGATCGCGAAGGAGATGATGAAGGCCCAGACGGTGGGCAGGTCGAAGGTGAGCATCAGTTCCCTCCTTCGGAAATCTGAGGCGCGGGCGTGATGCCCGCCGCCCGCACCGGATGCTCGCGCTGCGGCCCCTCCTCGCCGCGATGCGGCGAATGGCTCATCAGTCGCAGGATGTAGAGCACACCGGCGCCAAACACGATGAAATAGACGACGATGAAGGCGAGCAGAGAGATCGCCACCGCCGGCGCCTGCAAAGGCGACACCGAATCGGCGGTGCGCAACAGACCGTGCACCGTGAAGGGCTGGCGGCCGACCTCGGTGGTTACCCAGCCCGCGATCACCGCGACGAAGCCCGCCGGCCCCATCGCGATGGCAAAACGATGCAGGAGGTGCCAGTCGTAGAGCCGGTGCCTCACTCTCGCCCACAAGCTCCACACTGCCAGCAGCAGCATGAGCGTGCCCATGCCGACCATGATCCGGAACGCCCAGAACACGATCGCGACCGGCGGCCAGTCCTTGCGGTCGACCGTGTCCAGACCCTTGAGCGGCGCGTCGAGCGAGTGCTTCAGGATCAGCGACGACGCCTTCGGGATCTCGACGGCAAGGAGGTTCTTGCCTTGCGCCTGGTCGGGCCAGGCGAGCAGCACCAGGGGCGCGCCGTCGTCGTAGCTCTTGAAATGGCCCTCCATGGCCATGACCTTGACGGGCTGGTGCTCCAGTGTGTTCAGGCCGTGCTGGTCACCGGCCAGGATCTGCAACGGCGCCACCACGGTGATCATGCCCATGGCCATCGAGAACATGGTGCGGGTGGCCTCGTTGCTGCCCTCACGCAACAGATGCCAGGCTCCCACCGCGCCCACGACCAGCGCCGTCGTCAGGTAGGCCGCGAACACGGTGTGGACCAGCCGGTATGGGAACGACGGGTTGAAGATGATCGCGAGCCAGTCGGCCGGCAGGAACTGACCGTTGGCGGCGATCGTGTAGCCCGCAGGCGTCTGCATCCAGCTGTTGGCCGAAAGGATCCAGAATGCGGAGATGAAGGTGCCCACCGCGACCGCAAGGGTCGCCACGAAGTGCAGGGCCTTGCCGACCCGATTCATGCCGAACAGCATGACGCCCAGGAAGCCCGCCTCGAGAAAGAATGCCGTCAGCACCTCGTAGGCCATCAGCGGGCCGATCACCGGGCCCGCCTTGTCGGCGAACACCGACCAGTTGGTGCCGAACTGGTAGGACATGACGATGCCCGACACCACGCCCATGCCGAAGCTGAGCGCGAAAATCTTCAGCCAGTACTTGAAGAGGTCGAGGTAGACCGAGCGCCCCGTCCACAGCCACAGCGCCTCGAGCACGGCGAGATAGCTCGCGAGCCCGATGGTGAAGGACGGGAAGATGAAATGGAACGAGACGGTGAAGGCGAACTGCAGCCGGGCCAGCAGGGTTGCATCCAATGAATCGACCATGATGCTTTCTCCCCTGACGGGTTCGCGCCGTTCAAACTATACGTGTGGCATCGGCCGGTGATTTCAATGCGACAGTCAGTACATCCAACGCACCCACGAGATCCGATCGATTGCGCGCCGCGCCGAGCGCCACGCGGATGGCGTGCTGGGGATTGTCGTCGACGCTGAAGCTGTCGCTGGTCACCACGGCGAGCCCCTGCCGTTGAACGTGCGCGGCGAACTCCGCTCGGGTCCATGTCGGCGGCAGAGCCAGCCAAACGTGATGGCCCTTGGGATGAGCAGCATAAGTATGCCCCGAAAGCGCCTTTGCTGCCAGCTTCTGTCTCGCCGCAGCCTCGGCAGCGACGGCGGAGATGATTGCGTCGGCGCTGCCGTCCTTCAGCCATCGCACGACCAGCGCCACCGTGAGCGGCACCGCCATCTGCGACACCGTGCGCAACGCATTGGCGATGGTCGATGCCGCCGCGCGATCCGGTGTGAGCACCAACGAGACACGCAGGCCGGGCGCGATGCACTTGGACAGGCTGGCGGCGAGGTAGCTGCGTTCGGGGATCAGCACAGCGATCGGCTGGGCCCTGGGATCGAGGCTGCCATAGGCGTCGTCCTCGAACAGCAGCAGGTTGCGCCGGCGGATCACGGCCGCGATCTGCTCGCGCCGCGCCTGGCCCATCGTCGCCGTCGTCGGATTGTGGATGGTGGGCACCAGATAGACCGCCTTGGGCGACCGCCGGCGCGCGGCTTCATCGAGCGCCGCGGGAATCACGCCCTCTCCATCAG